>JASLDF010000200.1 GCA_030151635.1 Bacteroides sp.
CGGTAAAAAACACACCTAAAAACATAGTTATAGCTCTATGAAAAAATACAAGTGGCTTATTGCTTTTTCTTTGATTCTATCAATCATATCAATCGTGATTTCGTTTTTAAGAATAGATATTTATATCACAAATGATACATATATATCTCTTGTTCTAACGTTGGTTGGTATATGTACTACAATTATGGTTGGCTATCAAATATACAATTCTATAAATGTAAAAACCACTATGGAGCAGTATAGAGATGAGCTCAGAGCTGAGTATGATTCTAAGGTAGATGTTATAATGACTAGCTATGCTCAATTAGATGCAAAGGCTATTGCTGATAGGGTTTTGTTATACCAAACAACTGCTCGTGGATATTCTGATAAAGACCTGTTGCCTAAATGGGAAACATTTGGGTTAACAATGAAAGAAGCTCTTTTTTTATACTCCAAATACAACGATAAGAGCAAGGTTCAGCTAGATCAATCTTTGATGTCTTATGTTGAGATTTCATATAATGACTTTTATGCATCGAGTAAAACTCTGAATTATGCGACTATGGACATGCCTAAAGGTCATCAATATTTAGAAAATATCGATGTTGAATCCGCCCTTAAAAACATCTCAGCAAATGAGTGGTTTGAACGTGATTGTATTCAGATTATATCTACTATAAAAAGTCCATTAGGTTTAGATTTTGATAGTCTGTTTGAAAAGAACAAAGAAAGTTTTCATAATATACTAGAAAAGGCGATTAAGGACAAGTCTAAAAACTCTAATGATTAGTTGATTAATTTATGACACCAATAAAAAGAACGTGTAGATTCACGATTGATAAAGAGAAGGGCAAAGATGATGCACGCCTAAGATATCGTATAAGGTGGAGTGGTAACGCGTCTTATTTTCTTATTGGATATAGAGTTGCTATTAGTAAGTGGATTCCAGAAGCTCAAAGATGTAAAGCAAACACCACTCACGGAACTGAAAGAGTTCCTGCAAGTGATATCAATCGTAGAATTGAGCTATTTGAGGACACTATGAATGAAGTATTTTATAAGTTTGAATTAGCAGATAGAATGCCATCCATTAATGAATTTAGAGAATCCTTCAATTTAGCCATACACGGAGGGGGTGGAAATGCTCACGTGCAATATTTTTATGAAAAGTTTATTGAATATTCCATTGATGTTAAAGGATTGTCAAAGAATAGAATATTAAGCTTAAAGCAAACAGGGGGAATGCTTTTGAAGTACAAATCTAGACTTCGGCTAAATAATCTAACTAAAGATGAACTAGGGGAGTTCCTTGAATATCTATATAAGAATGATTATTTAAATTCTACTGTTCAAAAACATTATGCGAATGTTAGAACTTTTTTAATATGGGCCAAAGATAAAGGTTATTATGGTGCAGATGCTCTTGATGCAAAGCAGCGATTTAGCAATGTTAGAGATAAAGAGATAATATACTTAGATCTAGATGAGATAAAAAAACTTATCGATGTGAAGCTTGATGGAAATAATAAGGAAATTAGAGATATGTTTATTTTCTGTTGTTTTACAGGACTTCGATATTCAGACGTTGTAAAACTAACAAAGGATGATGTCAGCGATAATTACATCGAATTTGTAACCAAAAAAACAAAGCATCATTTAAAGATAGATTTAAATGACCACTCCAAAAGGATACTTGAAGAGTATGCGAATGCACAAGGTCCTACTATATTCTATCCTTACAATATTAGTTTTGCAAACAAAAGGCTTAAGAGTGTTGCAAAATTAGCTGGACTTGACAGCAAAATAAGTGTTTCTAAAATTACAAAGAATAATGTAACTCTAGAGAGTGTGCCTAAATATGAAGCTATATCTACTCATTGTGGACGTAGAACGTTCGTTGTTACAGCTTTAAGAGCTGGAATATCAGCAGAGGTAATAATGAAATGGACTGGCCACAGTAGCTTTGAGAGCATGAAACCCTATATTGCTATTGTTGACGAATTAAAGAGTAAAGAAATGAATAAATTCAATAAAATTTGTTTTTAGTCCAAAACGGGGAGCAAAGCAGGATAATATTACTCTTTTTAGAAATATATCAATATATATTAATACACATCTATTCTTAACTTTGCTGTTTTTTATATACACCAATACAAGTAGATATAAGTCGTTATATACAACTAATATTCACAATAAGGATTATTCCGTTGTGTAAACATGTAAGGCGGGGAAACTCGCCTTTTTTTATGCGCAATACTTTACAAAATTTCTCTCCCTCGTTTTCGATTATGTGAAATAATGTTTTTAACTTACGCTTCAAATGGCATCCATTAATATATGTCCAAATTCTCTACTCTTTTATTTAAAATTGATAGGGGGGAGAATTTTATGATGAAAAACACAACTTCATTTAACCAAATTCTATGTATAAAGCTATTCTATCTTTATTTATAACACTTTTATGTACTCAATTTGTTATGGCAAATGAGGGACTAGAGTCTTTACTTAAAACGTTAGACCAAACGATAAAAGATAGAGAAGTGTATAGTCAAGATAAAATTCACACCATAGAAGGCTTACGTATGCAGTATAAAACTGCTGGTGATTTAGAACAACAATTCTACATATTAGGCAAATTATTCAACGAGTTTGATAATTATCAAACCGATGAGGCTTACGAAATTGTTCGTGAGCGTTTGGCACTTGCCGACAATTTAGATTCTGATGCATTTAGAGCGATGGCACATATGAACCTTGCCGATGTTTATCGCACAACAGGACTTTACAAAGAAGCACTAGAAACTTTAGACCTTATTCATAAGCACAATTGGCAAAAAGAAGATTTGGCCTATTACTACCACATTTACCACTCGTTGTACGTCTTGATGTCGGACTATGCCGTGTTGGATGCAGATAAAAAGCGATACAATAAGTTAGTATTAGCCTATAAAGATTCCTTGTTAATGGTTCTTGATCCAAATGAGTTAAGCTATCCATTGGTTGAAAGTACGCGTTATTTAATGTATGGCGAGTTTGACCAAGCACTTGCGTGTCTAGAATCTGCACAAGCTAAATTTGGTGGAGAATCTCCCATGTTGAATTATACCTTGTCCGATATCTATTACCACAAAGGCGATATTGAAAAGCAGAAATATTATTTGACGTTATCGGCCATAGGCGATTTAAGAAGTTGCATTAAAGAATACATATCTCTGCACCGATTGGCTGATTTACTGTATAGTGAGGGCGATTTAGATCGTGCCTATTTCTATATGCGTAACGCCCTTGATGATGCTGTATTTAGTAATTCGCGCTTGCGCACACTTCAAGTTTCCAAAATGCTACCTATCATAGCAAAGGCTCATGAGCATAAAAACATTCAAGAGCGCAGAACAATGGTCATAACCTTGTCGATTATAGCTTTTCTAGCGGTGATACTTTTAATCGCTCTCTTTTTTATTTACAAGCAAGTAAAACAATTGTCTCGGATTAAAGAAGCTCAGAAACAATTAAATCGAGAGTTGAAAATAATGAATGATGAGTTGTCTATTTTGAATGGACAATTGGAAGAGGCAAACTTAATTAAAGTAGAATACATCAGTCATCTTTTTCATGTTTGCTCCACTTATATTAGTAAACTGGAGAATTTCCGATTATTAGTAAAACGTAATATTCAGACGAATCAAGTGAAGCAACTCACAAAAATGGTGAACTCATCGTCGTTGGTGAATGACGAATTAAAAGAATTTTATCAAAACTTCGATTCTATATTCCTTAAAATCTATCCGTCGTTCGTTGATGAGTTTAATGGACTGCTTGTTGAAGATGGACAGATTACGCCCAAAGAAGGCGATTTATTAACCCCGGAGTTGCGTATTTATGCTTTAATAAAATTGGGGATAACAGACAGTGTACAAATTGCAGATTTTCTTCACTACTCAACACAAACTATTTACAACTACCGACAAAAAGTGCGGAATAAAGCAAAATCATCTAAAGGTGAATTTTTAGATGAAATAGAGAAGATTTGTTCTTGAATTTTATCGATTATTTAACTAAAAGTAGGCTCTAAAAGCTTACTTTTTTTTATTTGTAATTACATATAACTGTCTGTTTTGTAGTGTATTGTGTTTTACTAAACCTTACTATCTGTTTTACTTGATATAGGATGTTCCTTATATTAGGTCTAGCTTTGTTATAATTAGTTAATCGAGCTGCTTTTTTGATGTGTATCAGTTAACCAGTCCTTTTAGCTAATGATGTTAATCTATAATATAATGATATTTTGTTAATCAAAAATTTATTCAACTATGGGAAAAATGCATAAAAAAAGCTGGTTGAAAACTTGCCTTCTGATGGTGGTGAGTTTATTAACTTTTGCTACTGTACATGCGCAAGATTCCAAGATGACCATTACGGGTGTGGTTTACGATGAGTTGGGACCTGTTGCAGGTGCCAATGTTCTAGTAAAAGGAACTGTTGATGGTACGATCACGGATTTCGATGGACGCTTTTCTGTTAGCGCTACTAAAAACTCTACTTTAGTAGTTTCTTTTATTGGTTTTAAGACGCAAGAAGTTAAGGTCATTTCGGAGTCTGCATTAAAAATTAGACTTCTATCCGACACCGAGTTGTTGGATGAGGTAATAGTGATTGGTTACGGTAGTGTAAAGAAAGAAGATCTTACAGGTTCTGTAACGGCTATTAAAACAGATGAAATCAATAGAGGTGCTATTTCGAATCCTCAAGAGTTAATTCAAGGTAAAGTATCGGGAGTATTTATTCAGCCACCATCTGGACAACCAGGAGGAGAGAGTAAAATGCGTATTCGTAGTGGTGCTTCACTAAATGCTAGTAATGATCCTCTAATTGTTGTAGATGGTGTGCCGTTGGCGAACGATGCTGCACCAGGTATGGCAAATGGACTTTCTAGTATCAACCCAAATGATATTGAAACATTTACAATTCTAAAAGATGCATCGGCAACCGCAATCTATGGTTCAAGAGCTTCGAACGGTGTAATTTTGATTACTACTAAAAAAGGAAGTACCAATGGTGTTAAGGTAGCATATAGTGGAACATTCAGCTTGAATGATCCTTATAAAAAAATTAAAACTTTAAGTGCAAATAAGTATCGTGAGGTAGTTCCAGAAGCTTTTAGTGGTGATGTTCGTGAAACAGTAGAACAATATCTAGCCATCTTCCCAGAACAAAGCACTAATTGGCAAAATCAAGTGTACCGTACTTCGTTTGGTACTGACAATAACTTGAGTGTTGCTGCCTCGGCTTGGAATACACCAATTCGTGTATCATTGGGATATAACAATGAAAACGGTACGTTAAAGCAATCTAACTTTACACGTTATACAATTGATGCTTCGGCAAATCCTAAATTCTTTGATAATCATCTTGATATCAAATTGAATGTAAAGGCATCAATCAATAAAAATAAATTTGCAGATACGGGAGCAATTGGTGCAGCTGCTTTCTTTGATCCAACCAAGCCTGTGTATAATACCAGTGGTGCATACAACGGATATTGGAACTGGACAAGTTATAAAGATGGACCTAATCAAGGAGCTTATGGTAATCCTTCGACAGAGGCTATGGTAAATCCTATGGGTCTTTTATTCGATCGTTTTGACGATGGTAAAACCAAACGTAGTATTGGTAACATTCAAGCAGATTACAAACTTCATTGGCTTCCAGATCTTCATTTTAATTTGAACTTAGGCTATGATATTTCTCGTGGTAAAGGGGATAAAGGTCCTGAAATAGGTTCCTTTATGGCAGAAAAGGATGACTTATTTAGAGGTGTTGGACGTAGTGAATCTTGGAATAATTTCCGTAGAAATCAGCTTCTAGAGTTTTATACTTCATACGAAAAAGAGATAGAGCCTATTCAAAGCCGTATTAATGTAATGGCTGGTTACTCTTACCAACATTTTTATTACTCTGATTTCTCTAGCAATTTTTCACCAGTAGTTGATGGTTTTACACCTAAGGAAGATGAAAACTGGTTGTTGAATGATGAGAAAACAGCTTATGTTAGAAAAGGTGCATACACACGTCCTAGCGAAAACTATTTGATTTCTTTTTATGGTCGTGCAAACTATGTATTTAAGAATAGATATTTATTGACTGGTACAGTGCGTCGTGATGGTTCTTCTCGTTTCTACAAAGACAATCGTTGGGGTACGTTTACTTCTGTAGCAGGTGCATGGACTATTTCGGAAGAGGCATTCATGAAAGATATTGAATGGTTATCGAATTTGAAATTCAGAGTAGGGTATGGTTCTACGGGACAACAAGACTTAGGTAATGATTTTTATCCTTACTATGCGGCATATCTGGAAAGCACGAATAATAATTCTGAATATTTAGGTTCACTTTTAACCAAACCAGGCAAGTATAACCGAGATTTGAAATGGGAAACGACGGATACGTATAACATTGGTTTAGATTTTGGTGTACTTTCAAATAGAATTACAGGTTCGGTAGAGTACTACAAGAAGAAAACTAAAGACTTATTGGGTGTTGTTAATGTGGCAGCAGGTACAAACTTTACAAACCGTTTAATTACCAATATTGGTAGAATGGAGAATAAAGGGGTGGAATTTAATGTCAATGCAGTGGCTATTGATACGAAAGACTTTAACTGGACCATTGGTTTTAATGCAACATGGAATGAAAGTAAAATCACGAAGTTAGTACAAAAAGACAATGACACTTATCCAGGTATTGAAGTAGGTGGTGGTGGTATTGGAACGGGGTCTAACGTACAAAAACATATGGTTGGTTATGCTCCATTTACGTTCAACGTATACCAACAGGTATATGATGAACAAGGAAAACCTATACAAAATGCCTTCGTTGATCGCAATGGTGATGGTAAAATTACAGATGCCGACCGCTATTTAGCAAAGAGTTCAATGCCTAAATATTTCTTTGGTATGAGTCATACCTTTTCGTACAAGAACTTCGATTTAGGTTTTAACTTACGTGCAAATGTGGGGAACTATGCGTTCAACAATATTGCAGCTACAAACTCTACTCTAGCTGGGGCATATGGCGGACAAGGTTTCTTAACAAACCTTCATGAAACAGCTTTGAAGACAGGTTTTACAATGACCAATACAGCAGAGCAAAGTAAATCGGATTATTTCTTGGAAAATGCTTCTTTCTTAAAGATGGATAACATCACGTTTGGTTATAGTTTCCAAAAATTATTTGGTCACATTAATGGACGTTTATCTTTCTCAGTTCAAAATGTATTTACACTAACGAAGTACTCTGGACTAGATCCTGAAAATTCGGGTGTAGATGGAAACATTTGGCCACGTCCACGTACATACACAATGGGTGTTAATCTTAATTTCTAATATTACAACTATGAAGATTAAAAGTATATTTTTTGGATTAGGTCTTCTTTTACTGACAAGCTGTTTAGGAGATTTAGATGTGAAACCACTAGATCCCAATATTAATACGGCTGATAAAGTCTATGCAGACCAAAACAACTATTCTAGAAACTTATTAAAAATATATTCTGTTTTGGCTATGAGTGGCCAAGATGGAGAAGGAAGCTCGGACTTGGAAGGTCTTGACGCTGGGAATACGCAGTTTTACCGTTCATTATGGAATTTGCAAGTGGCATCGACCGACGAGTGCATTAACTCTTGGCCAGACCCTTGGGTACCCGAAGTTATGGAGATGAAATGGACCCCCGTTGGTAATGAATCAATTGAAGGAGTATATCACCGTGCTATGTATATGGTGGCTATTTCAAATGAATATTTAGTACAAACGACAGATGCATATATGGCGGAACGTGGTATAGAAGAAAGTTTCTGGCCTACTGTTCATCAGTATCGTTATGAGGCACGCTTCTTGAGAGCTTTGGCTTATGTGTATTTGATGGATATGTATGGAAATCCTCCATTTATTACTGAAAGTAACTACTCTTCAGAACCAAGTCAAATTGGTCGTGCAGAGCTATTCAATTGGATTGAAAAAGAGTTAACTGATATAAAAGATGAATTGGTTGAGGCTAAGACTGCTGGCTTTTATGGTCGTGCAGATCAAGGTGTAGTAAATGCACTTCTTTCAAGAATGTATTTAAATGCTGAGGTTTATACTGGCAAACCGATGTATGATAAGTGTGTAGCCATCAGTAAAGAGATTATTGATATGCCTGTTTATGGATTGGCCGATACTTATGCAGACTTATTTAAAGCGGATAATGACCGTTCGGATGTTGCTAAAGAATTTATATTTCCAATCGTTTATGAGGGTACAAAAACACAAACTTTTGGTGGTATTCGTTTCTTAATTGCTGCTTCTCGTGGTGCTGGCGAAGTGAGTGAAGAGATTGATGGTTTTAAAGGTGGATGGAGTGGCAACCGTGCTCTACCTAACTTAGTAAATCGATTTACCTATAGTGATCAATCTAATCCTACAGCAGAAAGTATTAACGATAAGCGTGGTATTTTTATGGATAAGAATAGAAGTATTGATATCCAAACGACTTATGTGAAGACGTTTGAAACTGAAGGTTGGGCAGTGTATAAGTTTACGAATATGAGATCGGATGGGTTGCCAGGTACAAACCCAGACTCTCCAGATACGGATATTCCGCTGATTCGTTTGCCTGAAATTTACTTGAATTATGCTGAGGCAGTAGTTCGTGGCGGAGGTGGTTCGAAAGCCGAAGCGGTGAGATTGATTAATATGTTGCGTGAAAGAGCATATGGTCATGACAAAGCGGCTATTACTGAAGCTGATATGACTGTTGATTTTCTGTTAGAAGAGCGTAGTCGTGAATTGTATTGGGAAGGTACACGTAGAACAGACCTTGTTCGTTATGGAAACTTTACATCGGGTAGCTACTTGTGGCAATATAAAGGTGGTGTAAAGCTTGGTACTGGTGTTGAAACGTATAAAAACGTATATCCTATTCCTTCAAGTGATCTTTCTGTCAATGGAAATTTGAAGCAAAACATAGGCTATTAATAACCTTAAATAGACGTAATAATGAAACTTAATAAATATATATACGTATTCATGGTGTTGTTACTGTGCTTATCGGCTTGTAGCGATGACTTGGATAAAGTTACATATCATCCAGGGGATGCGAAGGCTGGGGAAATGTCGCCAGTAAAAGCAAACTATATTTTGGATCAAGAGAACCCAGACGCTGTAATTGATGTGTTTAAATGGGGTAAAATGGACTTTGGCTACGCTGCTTCTATCAATTATATTGTAGAGGTAGACTTAGCCGGTAAAAACTTTGAAAATGCACAAGAGGTTACGGCTTCAACAGATCTAGAAGTTAATATTGTAGCTTCTGTATTGAATGCAAGCATGAATAACCTTCAAAAGGTGTATAACTTCGTTCATGGAACTTCGCAAGCTGTCGAATTTAGAATTAAAGGTTCAATTAGTGACGCTGCCACACCTGTTTATTCGACAGTGGTGAGTAGTGCTGTTACTTCTTACTTTGAATACCCTAAAGTTTGGGTTATTGGTTCTTACTCTTCATGGAGTTGGGATGATGTTAATTCTCAAGTACTTTTTGCTTTTGATGACGAAAAGCCAAATGAACACATCGGTTGGGTTGACTTTGGTGGTAAAGCTGCCGAAGGGTTTAAAATAACCAACTCTAAAGATTGGGAGCATGCAAACTTCGGTGCTTCGAAAGAAGGTGGTGAAAGTGAGCCAAATGAAATGGTTTTACTTGACGATGGAGGTTCGAAAGACATTAAAGTATACGGTAAGAACATCTATAACTTTAAATTCGATAAGAAAGCGGGTAAGTTAACCAAGTTAGCTTCAATGAACGCAATGGGTATCTATGGTAGTGCATTAAACAATGAAGATGTTGAAATGGGATTCAAGGCATCAACGCAAGAATTTAGTGCAGTTGTAACCGTAGAAAATGGAGAAATTTATTTCCGTGGTGATAAATCGGACGAAGGTGTCGTTTATGGTATGGGAAGTACCGAGGGGCAGTTGGCTAGTGGTAAAACTGGTATTACTATTAATGCAGGTACTTATCTAGTTACGTTGAATTTAAATAATCCTCAAAACCTTATCTATACCATTGAGGAGGCCGATCCGATTGATCCATCTAAATTGATTGCACCTAAGTTAGCGATTGAAGGTGATGTGAAAGTTACGGAGAAACAAAAGCTGAAAATTAGTTGGTCGGCTGTTGACTTTGTAGATCAATTGCCTAGCTCGGTTAAATACACGCTAGAAATGGCTTTGGCGGGTTCAGATTTTGCAACATCAGTAGTATTAGCAGATACGAAAGGCTTGGACTTTGAAATCACTGGTACTGAATTGTTAGTTAAACTTCAAGAGTTGAAGGCATCGGTAGCACTGGATGAATCAACAGATGTGGTGTGGAGAGTTTCTGCTAGCGTTGTAGGCGTGGGGGTTCCTCTAATATCTGATGTGGTAGCAAATGCTTTAGCCATCAATACTGAACCTGAATACCCAGAGAATCTATATATGATTGGTGAGCAATTTGGTAGTTGGAATTGGGATGCCGATGAAATTGTTACACTAATTCCTGTTGCTGGAGATGGAAATGAGGGTCGTTTCTGGACAATTAAATACATTGAAGCAGGGAAAGGTTTTAAATGGAGCGTGGATAGAAATTGGGATGCTAAAAACTTTGCTGAGCTAGATAATAGCTTTGGTTATGTTGTGGCTGATGGTAACGCTCAAGTGGAGGTTTCTGGTTTATATATGATTTATGTGGATATGAAATTGAATGTGATTTCAGTTGAAACGCCTCAATTGTTTGGTACGGGTAATGCTTTTAATGGTTATGATAACCCAATGCCAATGACGATTACTGATGCAAAAGCATCTATTACGACACTTAAGGCTGATGAATTGAGACTGTTTGTATCAAATTCTAAAGCTGAAGGGATAGATTGGTGGATGATGGAATTTACTGTTCGCGATGGAGAGATTCTATATCGTGGAAAGGGTGGCGACATCAGTCCAGCAACAAAAGTTATCGAAGGTCAACTGGTAACGTTAGATTTTGCAAACGGAACAGGTAGTATTGAGTAATATAACTCCCCATCGGTTTCTTTAGAAGCTGATGGGGAATATAAAGGAATTTAAATGAAACAATTTAAAATAACGCTTCTTCTGTTTGTTGTCTTGTTTACAGCTTGTAACAAGATGGACAACAACCCTTGGAGGGGGAAAGAGGTTATTCCAGATGCTTCAATTATTGTGCAAGCGAAAGGAGAACTAGCAGGCTTATCTGATGGAATTACACGGATTGACGAGTCTACACTAGCATTTGCCTTAACTGCACCGATGAATAATGAAGTTTATATTTTGGGCAGTTTTAATAATTGGCAACCCAACGAAGAGCAAAAAATGCATAAAGAAGGAGATCGTTTTTGGATTTATCTTACAAATTTTGATGCAACTAAAAGTTATGTATGTCAATATTTAGTGGACCAGGATATTCGAATTGCCGATCCGTATGCAACTGTGATTTTGGATAAAGAAGATGGAAAAATATCATCGGCAATTTATCCGAATTTACCAGCATATCCTTCGGGTGCAGGTGGAGAAGTGGCAATGTTGGTCTCAACATCAGAAGATAAATTTGATTGGAGTGTACCAAATTTTAAAATAGAGAATCCTGAAAATATGGTTATCTATGAGCTATTAATTCGTGACTTTACGGAAGAGCGCAGTATTAAGGCGGTTCAAGAAAAGTTGCCTTATTTAAAATCATTGGGCGTTGATGCTATTGAATTGATGCCTATTAATGAGTTTGAAGGGAATAATAGCTGGGGGTATAATCCTTCTTATTTCTTTGCTACTGATAAGGCTTATGGTACAGCTCGTGCTTATAAAGAGTTTATCGATGCGTGTCATCAGCAGGGTATGGGAGTTATCATTGACCTTGTTTTGAATCATGCTTTTGATCAATGTGCTTTGGTGAAATTGGCGAAAGGTAAAGATGGAAAGTTAATGGCTGGAAATCCTTGGTTCAATTTAGAGTCGCCTAATACCGATTATTCTTGGGGACAAGATTTTAATCATGAAAGTGAAGCAACTCAACAATTCGTTGATCGTGTTTGCAACTATTGGTTGGATGAGTTTAAAGTGGATGGTATCCGTTTTGATTTTACGAAAGGGTTTACCAATACTAAAGGAAATGGTTGGAATTATGATGCCGATCGAATTCGAATTTTGAAACGAATGTCGGACAATATTTGGAAAACAAATAAAGATGCAATCATCATCTTTGAACATTTAACAGATAACTCGGAAGAAAAAGAATTGGCTGATTATGGCATTTATCTTTGGGGTAACATGAACCATTCTTTTAACCAAGCAACGATGGGCTACGACGGAAATGATTTGAATTGGGCTTCATACAAAGAAAGAGGATGGAATAGTCCTCATCTAGTTTCTTATATGGAGAGTCATGATGAAGAACGAATCATGTTTAAGAATTTAGCATACGGTAAAGAGATTGAGGGGTATAGTGTAAAGGATTTGAAAACCGCACTTCAACGTGTTGAGGCTGCTGCTGCTATTTACTTTGCGATTCCAGGTCCTAAGATGATATGGCAGTTTGGCGAGCGTGGATACGAAGTTGAACTGAATGGAGTTGATGGGAAAAATCGATTGGATATTAAACCTTCGCACTGGGAACATATGGAAGATGCGAGTCGAGTTAAATTATACGATGCTTTCGCTTCCTTTATTCAACTTCGCAAGGAGTTACCTGCTTTCTCATCTTCTCAGTTTACGATGAATGCTGGAGAAGGATTGGTTAAAAAGGTTGCTTTACATCATGCGGCAGGTTCGGTTTATACTGTGGCAAATCTGGACGTCATTCCACATGAGGTTCATGTCGAATTTGATAAATCGGCAAAATGGGTGGACTTCCAATCTAAAGAATTGATTACCGAAACTAATGCTGCTACGCTGAATTTGGATGCAGGAGCATATAAAATAATAATTCAAAACTAACTTAAGAGTTGCTTTTAGTAGTGCTTTTATACTAACAAATATAATTACTATCATATGAAACGATTACTATCACTTGGTTGTGCTTGTTTAGCTACTGTAGGTTTGATGGCTCAAGATCTTAAATCTCCGAATGAGGAGTTTAAACTTCACTTTGAGTTGGATAACGCAGGAAGACCAACTTACTCACTAATGTATAAAGATGTTCAGGTTGTTAAACCTAGTGGTTTGGGCTTTGAACTAAAAGCGAATATCGAAGGTTCGCCAGCATCGTTTGACGATTTTGCTCCTGATACGGATAAAGAGTTAAATGCTAAATTAACGAATCTATCTACTGGTTTTAAAATTGACAAGGTAGAGAATGCTACTTTTGATGAAACTTGGAAACCGGTTTGGGGTGAATCAAGTAATATTCGTAACCACTACAACGAAATGCTGGTTCAATTGACTCAACCAAATACCGAACGTTCTATTGCTATTCGTTTCCGTTTGTTTAACGATGGTTTAGGCTTTAGATATGAGTTTCCTTCTCAAAAGAATTTGACTTATTTTGTAATTAAAGAAGAGTTGACAGAATTTGCGATGCATGGCGACCATACTGCGTTTTGGATTCCTGGGGATTACGATACACAAGAGTATGATTACACGACATCAAAACTATCTGAAATTAGAGGTCTGATGTCGACAGCTATTACTCCGAATACATCTCAAACTCCTTTTTCTGAAACAGGTGTGCAAACATCATTGATGATGAAGAGTAATGATGGAATTTACATCAATCTCCATGAGGCAGCATTGATTAACTATTCTTGTATGCACCTAAATTTGGACGATAAGAAGATGGTTTTCCAATCAATTCTTACTCCTGATGCAATTGGTGATAAAGGATATATGCAGGCTCCAACACAATCTCCATGGAGAACAGTGATTGTGAGCAACGATGCACGTAAGGTGTTGGCTTCAGACATGACTTTAAACTTGAATGAGCCATGTAAAATTGAAGATACCTCTTGGATTCGTCCTGTGAAATACATGGGTGTATGGTGGGAAATGATTACAGGTAAAAGCTCATGGGCATATACTGATGATTTATTAGGAGTACAACTTGGTGTTACTGATTATACCAAAACTAAGCCTAATGGTAAACACGGTGCTACAACCGAGAATGTGAAGAGATATATTGATTTTGCTTCAGAACATGGTTTTGATGCTCTTCTTGTTGAAGGTTGGAATGAAGGTTGGGAAGACTGGTTTGCACGTTCAAAAGACTATGTGTTTGACTTCGTTACTCCATACCCAGATTTTGATGTGAAAGAAATTCAAGAATATGCGAAATCTAAAGGTATTGAGATGATGATGCACCACGAAACATCGGGTTCTACGATCAATTATGAGCGTCATATGGATAAGGCGTATCAGTTTATGAATGATCATGGATATAAATCGGTAAAAAGTGGTTATGTTGGAAACATCCTTCCACGTGGTGAGCACCATTATAGCCAAAGTATTGTGAATCATTACCAATATGCACTTGAAAAAGCGGCAGAATACAAAGTGATGGTGAATGCACACGAAGCTGTTCGTCCTACTGGTGTATCTAGAACTTACCCGAACTTGATTGGTAATGAATCGGCTCGTGGTACGGAGTATCAAGCTTTTGGTGGTAATAAACCTAATCATGCTACTGTCCTTCCATTTACTCGTTTAATTGGTGGTCCTATGGATTATACTCCTGGCATCTTCCAAATGGATGTTAGTTACTACAACCCAGATAATCATTCGCACATCAATACAACTTTAGCGAATCAACTGGCACTTTACATCACGATGTATAGCCCACTGCAAATGGCAGCTGATATTCCAGAGGTTTACGAACAATACATGGATGCTTTCCAATTTATTAAAGATGTAGCAATTGATTGGGACGAAAGTAAATACTTAGAGGCAGAGCCAGGTGAATACATCACAATTGCCCGTAAGGAAAAAGGGGGTAATCGTTGGTTTGTAGGTAACGTAGCAGGAACAAGTGGACATCAGTCTAAAATTGCTCTTGACTTCCTTACTCCAGGTAAAAAATATGTTGCAACGATTTATCAAGATGCAAAAGATGCACATTACAAAACGAATCCACAGGCGTACGTAATTACCACTAAAACGGTAACTTCGAAAACGAAGCTGAATCTTAAATCGGCTCCTGGTGGTGGTTATGCAATTAGCATTGTAGAAAAATAATTTTAGATTCATTCATTAGACAAATACCCTCTGACTAGCCCTAATCATCTTTTCAGGGGGTATTTTATAGATTAACTTTATGTTTAAAAGAATAATATTACTGTGTCTTGTTTGCTTACTTTCAGTTTCAAGTTTTGCAAAGAAGATAGATATGGTTCATCCAACGTTCTGGTGGACTGGTATGAAGAATACAGAATTGCAGGTTTTATTGCACGGTGAGAATCTTGCAGGTTCAACGGTAACTTTATCTACAGATAAGGTAAAGGTTA
Source organism: Bacteroides sp. (assembly GCA_030151635.1). GTDB lineage: Bacteria > Bacteroidota > Bacteroidia > Bacteroidales > Bacteroidaceae > Bacteroides_E. The sequence goes on from JASLDF010000200.1 coordinate 15,504, forward strand.
ACGAAGTGATATCACTCGAAAATCCTAATTATCTGGTTTTGTATCTTGATTTATCGAATGCTGCTCCAGAACAGTTTAGTATTCAATTGAAGCAAGGGAAGAAGATAACTACTGTCTCCTATGAGTTAAAAGAACGTACTAGTCGTGTGAAGGCACAAGGCTTTACATCTGAAGATGTGTTGTATTTAATTATGCCCGACCGTTTTGCAAATGGAAACACGGATAATGATGTGGTTAAATCTTTGAAAGATAAAAATTGGAATCGTTCTAACCCTAGTGCCCGTCATGGTGGAGATATTGCAGGGGTAGCGAAACACATGGATTATCTTTCGGATTTAGGTGTAACAGCTGTTTGGTTGAACCCGGTTCAAGAGAACGATATGCCAGAAACCTCGTATCATGGATATGCCATTACTGACTATTATAAAGTTGATGAGCGTATTGGTACAAATGATGAGTTTGTGGAGTTTGTTGATCAATCTCACAAGAGTGGATTGAAGGTGGTTATGGATATGATTTTTAATCACTGTGGTAGCGAACACGTATTCTTTAAAGATAAACCGATGCACGACTGGTTTAACTTCCAAGACAAGTTCGAGCAGACTTCATATAAAACCATTCCTCAGTTTGATCCTTATGCCTCTAAATATGACATGGCAAAAGCGGTTGATGGTTGGTTTGTATCGGTAATGCCCGATTTGAATCATAGAAATCGTCATGTGGCACGTTATTTGGTCCAGAATAGTATTTGGTGGATAGAGTATGGTGGTATTGATGGTATTCGCCAAGATACGCATCCATACGCTGATTTTGATTTCATGGCTGAATGGTGTAAAGAGGTACGTGATGAATATCCTAAATTTTCTATTGTGGGTGAAACTTGGGTTAACTCTAACGTAGGTGTGTCGTTTTGGCAAGAGAATAGTAAAATAGCTTATCCTAGAAACTCACATTTACCAGTTGTTATGGATTTTCCAATGCAAGCCATCGTTAACCAAGCTTTTGATGAGGAAACCACCGATTGGAGTAGGGGACTATCTAGAATCTATGAATATCTGGCGGAAGATATTGTTTATGCTAATCCTAATAACTTGTTGATTTTCTTTGATAATCACGATACGAATCGTTTTAACAACACACAGGAAAAAGCACAAAATGTGAAACGTTACAAACAAGCCCTAGCTTTTCTCCTAACGACACGAGGTATTCCTCAGTTATATTATGGAACAGAGGTTGCCATGGTAGGAGATAAAGGTGCTGGTGATGGTTTTGTACGAGAAGACTTCCCTGGCGGTTGGGATGAAGATAAAAGTAATTTATTTGATGAGGCTCAAAGAAATGAATTACAAGCTGATGTCTTTAATTACACGCGTAAATTATTAAATTGGCGTAAGGGAAATCAAGTCATTTCTGAGGGCAAACTATTGCAATTTTCGCCAAACAAAGAAGTATATATCTATTTAAGACAACTGAAAGACAAATCAGTATTGGTTGTTCTAAATGGCAGTGATTCAAATCGTGAAATTGAATTGAAACGATACGAAGAAATTTTATCTAATTTTACATCGGGAACTGATGTAATTAGTGAGAAAGCCATTGATTTAAAAAGTAAAAGCTTGTCTATTGAAGGTCGTGGAGCCTATGTTTTAGAACTGAACTAGATTAAGTTATCTAATATATTTAGTTAAGGATATTCTTGGATTTTATATCTAAGAATATCCTTTTTTATTTGTGATTAAGAACATAGTAAGATTAGTTGGATACTATTCATTTAATGAATAACTTGACACAAGAACTTAAGTTTCTAATGCTATGACCGACTTTTCAATATTTCTAATGCTTGTAGGGATTGTTGTCTTATTGATTTTAATCCCTAGATCTTATTATTATATCAGAAGGCATCAAAACTATCTGGGTAGAAATCAACTAAAACGATTAAAAAAAGATAATGATTTTGATGTTGCTCATATAGTTTATGGTCCAAATCATGCCTTTTTCCTAGCGATTGATTACGATTTAGGAAAAGTTGCATATATAGAAGATGATAATCATCTGTTATTGAACTTTGACGAAATAATCAATGTCAATATTCTCACGTATGAAGAAATTGCTTCGTTGGGTTCTAAACAAGCATTTAATCAAAGGGCATATATTGGTAAAAACCTATTGGTTGAAGGTGATGATATTTCTATAGAAGTGAAAGAGAAGAAGCTCGAAGAGTGGAAACCCTATATTTTAGTTCATTTAGAGCTATCTCTAGCTCATCTACCAGATGTTTATATTAATTGTTTTAACTCAAAAGCTCATACGGTTAGTTGGGATGCCATTAAAGAGACAGACTTTGAGGATGGTATGGAAATGGCCGAAAATATAAAGGCACTCTTTGTCTATATTATTGAGGCCAGTGCACATAAATCAAATAAAAAAAGCTAGTATAAATATATACTAGCTTTTCTTTGGGTGGCTGATGGGATTCGAACCCACGACATTCAGAACCACAAACTGACGCTCTAACCAACTGAACTACAGCCACCGTGATTGCATTATTTTCAAATGCTCTGCAAAGATAAAATATTAATTTAAATCTAGCAAAATAATGTCCGTTTTATTTATAATAAAATTTAGAAATATCTATTAAGGCATTCATTATAAATAAGAAAAGCTAGAATAAATATATTCTAGCTTTTCTTTGGGTGGCTGATGGGATTCGAACCCACGACATTCAGAACCACAAACTGACGCTCTAACCAACTGAACTACAGCCACCGTGTGTCATTCTTTTCAAATGCGTAGCAAAGGTAATGATTTTAACTATTTACGCAAAGCTTTTTATAGTCTTTTTATTGAATAAAATAGCTCCTAACCTCTTTGTGGTTGTGTTTCATTACTTTATCTGCTAAATTAAAATAGGTCTTAAAGTGAGATTGGCTTTGTTTATTTAAAGAATCTAACGGAAACGATGATGGATAGAGAATATAGTTCTTATTTTGGGTGTGAATTGGCTTTCCAACCCAGACTAATGAATAACTTACTTGAGTTGATAGAAAACTATTATCATCAATTATCTGTAGTTTAAGAATCATACCTCCATCCGTATGAGGTTTAGACATGTTCGATATGAAATTGCCAAGTGAGTAAGCAATAACATTAGATTCTTTGCTTACTTCATCTTTGTAAATTTCGATGGGCTGTATAACGTGTGGGTGTGAACCAATGACATGTGTCGCTCCATTTGCAATGAGCCATTTACCCAGTTCTACTTGATTCTTGTTTTGTTTTGTAAAATACTCTTCCCCCCAATGAATACACACGATGTTTATGTCGGAGTTATCTTGCTTAGCTTTCGCTAAATCAGCTTTAATTTGAATAGTATCTATTAGGTTGACTAGAGTTGGAGGTGCGACTTTGAGTCCATTAGTGCCGTACGTGTAATTAAAGAAGGCTATTTTTTTCTTTTTAATATTGACATAATAAGGGTGACCATTATCTTTTTCTTCTTGATTGATGTAGGTTCCTAAATGAGGAATACTGAGTGAATCGAGTGTTTCTATGGTTCTTCTAACACCTTTTGTAAATCGGTCTAACGAATGGTTATTCGCAGTGATGAGTATGTTAACTCCAGAATCTTTTAAACCTTGAGCTAGATCTTTAGGTGCGCTAAACATGGGGTATCCCGAATAATTACCATCTGTCAATGTTGTTTCTAGATTTGCAATCGTTAAATCAGCAGACTTGAATTCCTTTGCTAGATGTTGGAAGCATTCAGTATAGTTGTATGTACCATCAGAATTTTTAGCAGCATTTATTTGAGGTTTGTGTTGCATCACATCTCCTACAAATATTAATGTGATTGTATCGGTTTGGAACATAGATAGGGCTATGCTGTCTATTCTTTGTTGTAGAGCTGTATCATTATCTTGATTAAGCGTGGTGTTAGTTCCACAACCAATTAATGAGAATAAAAGAGAAAATAGTAGTAACGAGCGAGGCATAATATCCTTCATTAGTGGTTAGAAAAAAAGAGAGGTAGAATGAACACCTCTCTTTTTTATATTTAATATAATATGTTGAAATTCCTATTTGTAGATTTCCTTCTTTGCTGCAAGTAGTGTGTTTTTCATCAATGAAACTATAGTCATTGGTCCTACACCACCAGGAACGGGAGTAATGAACGAGCATTTTGATGCAACATGTTCAAAATCTACATCTCCATGTAGCTTAAATCCGGATTTAGTTTTATCAGAAGGTAAACGAGTTGTACCTACATCTACAATCACAGCTCCATCTTTCACCATGTCTTCTTTCAAGAATTCTGGTTGTCCAAGTGCTGCAATAATGATATCGGCTTTAAGACATTCTTCTTTGATATTTGGAGTTCTACTATGACATACAGTAACCGTAGCATCGCCAGGATATGCCTTTTGCATCATTAGAGATGCCATTGGTTTTCCTACAATATTACTTCTACCAAGTACGACACACTTTTTACCAGATGTTTCAATGTTATATCTTCTTAATAGTTCTATGATACCATTGGGAGTAGCGGATATATAACAAGGAAGTCCAATTGATAATCTTCCAACGTTAATTGGATGAAATCCATCTACATCTTTTTTATAGTCGATAGCTTCAATTACCTTCTGTTCTGAAATATGTTTTGGAAGTGGAAGTTGAACGATAAAACCATCTATATCTTGGTTTTTATTCATTTCGTCCACTTTTTCCAATAATTCAGCTTCAGTTACATCATCTTCATATCTAATAAGTGTTGATTTGAACCCACATGCTTCACAGGCTTTTACCTTAGCAGCTACATAGGTTTCACTACCGCCATCATGACCAACTAAAATAGCTGCAAGATGAGGTTGTTTGCCACCATTAGCAAGAATATCTTTTACTTCAAGAGCAATCTCTTCCTTTATTTTAGTTGAAATTGCTTTTCCATCAATAAGTGTCATAGTATTATTTTTGTCTATAATGTTAGTTCATTTTAGGCATCATACGTCCTAATTTGCCACCACCACCAGTAACAGCTTTCATCATCTTTCTAGTTTGTTCAAACTGTTTAAGAAGACGATTTACTTCTTGGATTGTAGTTCCACTTCCTTTTGCAATTCTAGTTCTACGGCTACCATTTAGAAGAGCAGGATTTGTGCGTTCTTCTGGAGTCATTGAATAGATAATTGCTTCGATGCTTTTGAAAGCATTGTCATCAATATCGATATCTTTAATAGCTTTACCTACACCAGGAATCATCGCAGCAAGATCTTTAAGGTTACCCATCTTCTTGATTTGATGAATTTGAGAAAGGAAGTCGTTAAAATCGAATTGATTTTTTTGGATTTTCTTTTGAAGCTTTTTAGCTTCATCTTCGTCGTATTGTTCTTGAGCACGCTCTACAAGAGAAACAATATCACCCATGCCTAAAATACGATCGGCCATACGAGAAGGGTGGAATTGATCAATTGCTTCAAGCTTCTCGCCTGTACCAACAAACTTAATTGGTTTGTTTACAACAGTACGAATCGAAAGCGCTGCACCACCACGTGTATCACCATCTAATTTTGTTAAAACAACACCATTGAAATCAAGACGGTCGTTAAACTCTTTAGCAGTGTTTACAGCATCTTGACCTGTCATAGAGTCAACAACAAAAAGAACTTCGTTTGGATTGATTGCTTCTTTAATAGCTGCAATCTCGTTCATCATTTGCTCGTCAACAGCAAGACGACCAGCAGTATCGACTATTACTACGTCATTGCCTTTTGCTTTTGCATGAGCAATAGCATCTTTAGCAATTTGGATTGGATTTTTAGATTCTATATCCGAGAATACAGGAACACCAATTTGTTCTCCTAATACATGAAGCTGATCAATCGCAGCAGGACGGTAAACGTCGCAAGCTACAAGTAATGGGTTCTTCGCTTTTTTTGTTTTTAAAAGCTGTGCTAATTTACCAGAAAAAGTAGTTTTACCTGACCCTTGAAGACCTGACATCAAGATAACAGCAGGTTGTCCTTTAAGATCAATGTCAACAGTTTCACCACCCATTAATTGAGTTAATTCGTCATGAACGATTTTAACCATTAATTGGTTTGGTTTAACAGCTGTAAGAACGTTTTGTCCTAAAGCTTTTTCTTTAACAGTGTTGGTGAAATTCTTAGCAATTTTATAGTTAACGTCGGCATCCAATAGTGCTCTACGAACATCTTTAAGGGTTTCAGCAACGTTAATTTCGGTGATTTTACCTTCACCTTTTAATATCTTAAATGACCTCTCGAGTCTTTCACTTAGATTATCAAACATACTTTATGTACTGAAAATATTATTAGTTTATTTATTATTTCGCAACTTATTGTTTCAAAGTTACAAATGTACTAAAAAACAATTATTAAATCTCTTTATTTTGCCACTTTCCTTTTGTAAGGTAGAAGTAGCTTACGATAAGAAGTACACCGTAATATACAATTTCTGTTGTGAAGCAAATTGGTACAGGGCTCATTAAAATAATTCCAACAACAAAGATGTAACCAGTATATAATAAGATTGTTATGAGTTCTAATACTAGGGCCGATTTTGTATTGCCTGTTCCAGAAATAGCTCCAAACAAGACATTTGCTACAGAAGCAACCAACATACTTGCTAAAACTACATATACAGAACTGACGCCAATTTCGATGGTTGATGCATCGCTAGTATATATACCTAAGGCTAATCTTGGAACCAATGCCGTAATGGAGACGAGAACGGCCATTATAATAAAGGACATCTTGGCTATTCTCCACACCAAGTCCTTGACTTCATGAATGCGTTTAGCCCCAATTGTATTACTGACTAAGCTATTTGCCGTTGCAGCCAATGCATGGGTTGGAATGAGAAGCATAATGTATATACTTCTTACGACATTGCTCATGGCTAATTCTTTTTCTCCGAGTCGCTCTACTGCAATGAAAAATACAAACCAAGAAGCGAATGATAAGAAGTATTGCAACATTGTAAATGATGATATACTTAGTATACGGTGCAATAGTTTAGGATTGAATGAGTGTTTAAGGTTGCTGAATCCGTATTTTTTACCATCAATAGTAAACCATGAATAAATGACAAGGAATAAAATAGAGGTTGCTTCTGCAATAACAGATGCTATAGCTGCACCCTTAATTCCCATTTCAGGAAGACCAAAGTGCCCGAAAATTAAGGCGTAATCAAGTACAATGTTGACTACAGCCATCACTACAGCATTTATTGTTAGTACTCTGGTTTTAGTTATTGAAATGTATAATGCTCTGAACATAACACTGATAAAGGAGAAGAAGAATCCAAACACACGCCAGTTTAAAAACTCCATAGTGGCTTCGTAAACATGATCAGAACTAATCATTGGTCTCATAATATTTCCGCCTAGAGTTTTAGTAAAACCAAAAAGGAAAAGTGCTAAAATGGATAAGAAGATAACCCCTTGCATCATGATAGGACCTACATCGAATAAACGGTTTTCTCCATTTCTACGTGCCATCAAAATCTGTGATCCTACACTGAAACCAAAGGCAATTGTGTAGAAACAGATGTAAAATATTCCCCCCATGGCGGAAGCTCCTACAGCTACATCACTAACACGACCTAAGAAGGCAGTATCGGTTACATTAATCACATTCTGAGCGAATAAACTCAATAGAATAGGGTAGCTGACTTTCCAGATATCTTTATTACTGTACATGCATTGTTTTTTTTGAGAATGCAAATATAGTTTTATTTATCCGTAAAATATTTATGTAGTGTCCTATTTTATAGTCTTTAACAAGCAGGCTTTAATGCTTGTATAGTTGTATGATAGATAGTTATTGTAATTCTATTGAGAGGATATGCTAGTAGTGATCGCCTAATTTTGAATTATTGTAACTAATAGGGGGATAAAAAAAGCGAATAGACTTAAATCTATTCGCTTTCATATATAAAATTTATAAGATGAATTAACTATTCATGCTTAATAAAAACTCTTCATTATTTTTTGTATTCTCTAGACGTTGTCTAACAAAATCGATTGCTTCAATCGGGTTCATATCAGCTAGATACTTACGTAGAATCCACATTCTGTCAAGCATTGTTTTGTCTTGAAGAAGGTCATCACGACGAGTGCTTGATGAAACGATGTTTACGGCAGGGTAAATACGTTTGTTAGCCAAGTTTCTATCTAATTGAAGTTCCATATTACCAGTACCTTTGAATTCTTCAAAAATAACTTCATCCATTTTAGAACCAGTGTCAATAAGAGCAGTTGCAAGAATGGTTAATGAACCTCCGTTTTCAATGTTACGTGCAGCACCAAAGAAACGTTTTGGTTTGTGAAGTGCATTTGCGTCAACACCACCCGATAAAACTTTACCAGAAGCAGGAGATACTGTATTGTAAGCACGTGCAAGACGAGTTATAGAATCTAAGAAGATAATTACGTCGTGTCCACATTCTACCATACGTTTAGCTTTTTCAAGAACAATACCTGCAATTTTAACGTGGCGTTCAGCTGGTTCGTCAAATGTCGAAGCAATCACTTCTGCATTTACGCTACGAGCCATATCAGTAACCTCTTCAGGACGTTCGTCAATGAGAAGCATAATCATATAAGCTTCAGGATGATTTGCAGCAATTGCGTTGGCGATATTTTTCATTAAGATTGTCTTACCCGTTTTTGGTTGAGCAACGATAAGACCACGTTGTCCTTTACCAATAGGTGAGAATAGATCTACGATTCTTGCCTCCATTGAGTCAGAACCATCACCTTTGCAAAGATTGAATTTTTCTTCAGGGAAAAGAGGAGTAAGGTGGTCAAAGCTAACGCGATCTCTAACGAAAGCAGGCTCTCTACCATTAATACGTTCTACTTTTACAAGAGGGAAATATTTCTCACCTTCTTTTGGAGGGCGAATAACACCTTCTACAACATCACCAGTTCTCAATCCAAATAGTTTGATTTGAGATTGTGATACATAGATATCATCTGGAGATGAAAGGTAATTATAATCTGAAGATCTTAAGAAACCGTAGCCATCTTGCATAGTTTCAAGAACACCTACACCTTTAAGGATATCGTCAAATTCAAAAGGCTTCTCTTGTTTTTGATTGTTATCTTTTTGATTGTTGTTGTTATGGCGGGGTTGGTTCTGATTCTTAGGAGAATTGTTGTTTCTTTGTTGTTGCTGTTGTTGTGGAGCTTTAGGAGCTTTAGCAGGGCTAGCTTCTTTTTCTTTTTTTACAACAGGAGCTTCCTCTTTGCTTTCTTCTTTAGGAGCAATAGTGGTAGCTGCAGGAATTGGAGTTGCTGGAGTAAGTGCAATAGTTGCTACAGTTGTAGTAGGTTTTCTAGCAATGTCTTCAATTGGAATGAAGTCTTCAGTATCTGCCAATTTAATATTTTCTTTTTCTACTTTCGGAGCAATAACAGTTTTAGGCTCTTTCTCTTTAGTATCTTCTTCTTTTACTTCTTTTTTAGCAATCTCAGAAGCTTTTATAATCGCTTTTTTCTGTTTTGGTTCTTCAGCTTTAACTTCAGGAGTTTTAGCCTCTTTCTTTTCAACCAAAGGTTTAGGTTCTTCAGTTTTCTTTGCAGGGGCTTTACGAGGTCTTCCTACTTTTTTCTTCGGAGCATCGTCTTTAGTTTCTTCTTTTGCAGCTTCTGCAGGTTTAGCAGGTGTTGCTGTTTTTTCTACTTTAGGAGTAGCAGGTTTGTTGGAACTGGTTTTTTCAGAAGTAGCTTCTTTTTTCGCAGTCATTCGAGTGCGTTTCTTTTTATCTTTGCTCTCTTCTTTTTGTTTGTCAGCTTCTATCTTTTTAGATGCACCAACAATAGCTTGTTCATCAAGGATACGATATACAAGCTCTTCTTTTTTTAGAGAGTCTGTTTTGGTAATTCCTAATTTTGTTGCTATTTCTTGGAGTTCCGACAAGTTTTTGTCGTTTAGTTGGATAATATTATACATATAGTGTATAGTATATGATGTAGTTATGTTATGTATACGATGTGTGTTTGCTAACCCAAATTAAGGATTAAAGAATAATCACACGAAAGCGTATATTTTTAAATTTTCTTTATTATAAAAGGGGTGATTTATTGAAGTGGAAATCGGTTGGCAAAAGCTTTTTGATTAAGGCTTTGGTTGCCTTTAGACATTTTCAATGCTACAAATCTACAAAATTAAAATGAAAATACAATATAAGGTAGAAGGTATTTTACAAAAAAAGGCTTCTAGTGTCCTATCTCAATGCTTGTTCCTGATTTTCTAGATATATAATTACCACATTTTTAGTGTTTTTGGTGATGCGGTATCTATTGTCGCTTCTTTTACCAACCACCCATATAATGTCTTCATTATGGAGTAATAACCATTGTTGCTTTTTTTGAATCTCCGTATATTTTAAATCTGTATAAAAATCACTGATGTTTTTTTTGCCTTTCATTCCAAACGGAACAAAATAATCGCCAGTATTCCACTTTCTGAAATTTAATTTTTTTATGTCAATTAAATCAGCATCAAAGTAAGCAGTGTTTCCATCTTTTATAATTTCTAAAGATTCATTGTTAGGAACTGTTGTAAAGGTTAGGGTCGGGCTGGAGTTGTTAACTTCTGCATCGTTGTTCTTATGAAAGAAAATGAAGTCTCTACTTTTAGTTAGTGTAAAATCTTTAGAATAGAACAACTTCTTTTCAGGTGTTTTAAGTACCTGAAAAATATCATTCACCTGTTTACTGTTGAATCCATACAAACTACAGATTTCGTACAATACCGTTTTTTCGCCAGGCTCCTGTAGTAAGTCTGGAATTGATACTGAGTTATTTTTACATAGTTTACTTACAGACTGGTTTATGCTCCTCTTATAGATATCTTGAACGTCATTTAAGTATTGAATGGTGTTTTGGATATTGTCAGAACAAGCACTATTGATTTCTCTCATTAGTGGTAAAATATCTAGTCGCACCTTGTTTCTGGCAAAGTCACTTTCTAAATTTGTGCTATCTGTTACGTATTGCTGCTTGTTTTCGTCAAGGTAACAGATAATTTCTTCTCTGGAGATTTGCAGTAGAGGTCTACGTATTAGTCCATTTATGGGTTGGATAGCTGTAAGACCTTTTAATCCTGTACCTCTAAGTAAATTGAGAATTAGTGTTTCTACATTATCATCTCGGTGATGAGCAATGGCGATGTATTTACAATGTTTTTCTCTTCTAACCTGCTCAAACCAATCATATCGTAATTGACGTGCTGCCATTTCGATTGATAGTTTGTTCTTTTCTGCAAACTGATAGGTGTTAAAGTGTGTAATAACAAGCTCAATATTCATCATGTTACAAAAATCAACTACGAATTTTTCATCTCGATTAGACTCTTCATCTCTTAGGTGAAAATTGCAATGTGCTGCAATTAAAGGATACCCTAACGTGTGTAAAACGTGGGCTAGTGCAATAGAATCTGCTCCACCGCTAAGTCCTACAAGAATGGGTGCATCCACTTGAAAAAGGTCTAATTCATTTATGTACGATTGAACTACTTGTATATCCATAGTACAAATATAAGGTATAGTTTTATAAAAAGTATAGAATAAAACGAGTTCTTAAATTGAGGCTTAAAATCCTTATTTAAAATAAGTCTAAATAGTTTGTCGTAAAACTAAGAATACTTATCTTTGTGTTTATTGAAATTAAAAAAAAGGTAATTAGATATGCGTTTATCCGAACTACAAACAGGTGAAAAAGGCGTAATCGTTAAGGTAAAAGGACACGGCGGATTTAGAAAACGTATCGTTGAGATGGGTTTTATTAAAGGTAAAACCGTAGAGGTTATCTTAAATGCTCCACTCAAAGACCCTATTAAATATCGTATTTTAGGGTATGAGGTATCGTTAAGAAGGAGCGAAGCTGAAATGATCGAAATTATCGATGAAAAAGAAGCTCGTCATATATTAGCCGATAAGGAAATACTTGAAGGTATAGCAGAAGATGTTGCTCTAACAGAAGAGCAAATAAAAGCTGCAGCAATGGGCAAACGTAGAACTATTAAAGTTGCGTTAGTTGGTAATCCTAACTGTGGTAAAACATCACTGTTTAATATAGCATCTGGTGCACATGCTCATGTTGGGAATTATGGAGGTGTTACTGTTGATTCTCGAGAAGGTCATTTTGACTTCGAGGGTTATCGATTTAAATTGGTCGATTTGCCAGGAACCTATTCGTTATCAGCCTATACTCCTGAAGAAAAATATGTCCGCCAACATTTGGTGGAAGAGACTCCAGATATTGTTATAAATGTGGTTGATGCTTCTAACTTAGAACGAAATTTATATCTAACAACACAACTAATAGATATGAATTTACGAATGGTTATTGCGTTAAATATTTATGACGAGCTGGAAGCTAGTGGCGACAAATTAGACTACTTAGAGCTAAGTAGATTATTGGGTATGCCAGCTATTCCTACCATTTGCAAACAAAACAAGGGCATTCATAATTTATTTCACATCATTATTAATATGTATGAAGGTGGAGATTTTATGGATAAATCGGGTAAAATTGATTCGGAGGTACTGAAGCAGTTAACTGATTGGCACGAAAAATATGTAGATGAGTCTACTCATGAAGAGCATATTGGTGAATATACAAACTTGAAAAAAGTGTATAAACATATCCATATCAATCATGGTGTAGTAATTGAGGCGGGGATTGACCGCGTGAAATCGGAATTGGTAAACAATGAATCCATCCGTCATAAATTTTCAACTCGTTTTTTGGCGATTAAACTGTTAGAAAATGATCCAGAGTTTGAAGCGATTATTAGCGAACTTCCTAATAGTAAAAGTATATTGGAAGTTAGAGATGCGGAATCTAAACGAATTCACGATGCACTTAAAGAAGATACAGAATCGGCAATAACCGACTCGAAGTATGGATTTATTAGTGGGTTAATGAAGAGAACGCTTACCACGTCAAAACAAAAGAACGAGCGCAAAGCCACAAATTGGCTAGACTCTATGGTAACGCATCGAATTTGGGGATATCCCATCTTTATATTGATGATGTACGTCATGTTCTCTTGTACGTTTATTCTAGGTGAGTATCCGATGGATGCTATTGAATGGATGGTTGGGCAGTTGGGCGACTTTATTGGTACGAATATGCCAGACGGAATATTGAAAGACATGATCGTAGACGGCATTATAACTGGGGTAGGTGGCGTTATTGTATTCTTGCCTAATATCTTGATTTTGTATTTCTTTATCTCGTTAATGGAAGAGTCTGGCTATATGGCTAGAGCTGCTTTTATTATGGATAAACTGATGAACAAGATGGGGTTACATGGAAAATCGTTTATTCCATTATTAATGGGCTTTGGATGTAATGTGCCAGCCATTATGGCTTCTAGAACGATTGAAAATCGTAAAAATAGATTAGTTACTATATTGGTTAACCCATTGATGTCTTGTGGGGCGAGATTACCCATATATTTAATTCTAATTGGTGCATTCTTCCCTTCTAATAGAGGATTAGTGTTGTTGTCAATTTATTTGGTAGGTATTGTGTTAGCTGTCCTTATGGCTAAATTATTTTCAAAGATTCTTGTTAAAGGAGATGATACTCCCTTTGTTATGGAATTACCTCCATACAGAATGCCAACAACAAAATCTTTGCTAAGACATACATGGGAGAAAGGCGAACAATATTTGAAGAAAATGGGTACTGTTATTCTTATTGCTTCTGTTATTGTATGGTTTTTAGGGGCATTCCCTAAAGGAGATTATGCAACGGAAATGGAACAACAAGAAAACTCTTATATCGGTTACATTGGTAAAACAGTGGAGCCCGTATTGGAACCGTTGGGTTTTGATTGGAGAATGGGAGTGGGATTGTTGTCTGGCGCAGGTGCAAAGGAATTAGTAGTAAGTACACTTTCGGTGCTTTATGGTGCTGAAGATGGTGCCGACTTGGCTAGTAGAATGGGAATTACACCACTGATAGCTTATGCTTATATGCTATTTTGTTTGATCTATTTCCCTTGTGTTGCCGCTATTGTTGCGGTTAAACAGGAAGCTGGCGGCTGGCGGTGGGCTTGGTTTACTGTTGTCTATACAACAGCTTTAGCTTGGCTAGTATCATTCTTATTTATTAAAATTGGAGGATTATTCTAATGGGAAATTGGCAAAATTGGGCAGTTGTAATTATCTTAATTATATGTTTTGGCTGGGTAGCTGTCAAATTATATAGATATATTATGAAGGTCCAAAAAAATGAAAGTCCGTGTAGTTCTTGCGCAACTGGTTGTGCCTTAAAGGACTTAGCAAAAGATAAAGAAGAAGACAAGTGTTGTTCTTCGGAAGTTGATAAAAAAGAAGAAAAAATAGTTGGTAAACACGATTAACTTTTCTATCTTTGCAATCGCAAAAGCAAAAAAATGGTACCTTGGCCGAGTGGCTAGGCAGTGGTCTGCAAAACCATCCACGGCAGTTCGAATCTGCCAGGTACCTCTCTTTTTTTTGCATTTGTTTTCACTGGTACCTTGGCCGAGTGGCTAGGCAGTGGTCTGCAAAACCATCCACGGCAGTTCGAATCTGCCAGGTACCTCAAAAAAGAAGGAATAGAATTTAAAACTCTATTCCTTCTTTTTTTTACCTTATATTATATAGCGCTATATAATAATCACTTCTTGCCGATATAGCGAATGACATTAGCCTCTCCTATATGTCCAAGACCTTCCTTGAGTTCTATTGAATTTTCGGTTAGCTGGATCGTATTTAATTCATTGAATATTTCTTCAAGTTCATTCAGAGTAAATAGCATATCTAAGTCTCTAGGTCCTCCTGCTGATGGATTGTTGGCTTGATTGATGCTATGACTACGGCAGAACCCCTCGAATATTAATACCCCTCCTGGCTTTAAATATTTTAGCAGTTTTCTAAAGTACTTTTTTTTGTTGTCTGCTTCAACATGTGCGAATATAAGTGCAATACAATCGAACTCGTTTGTTTGGTAATTTATTTCTTCAAAAGTATTTAAGTTATACTTAACACTTGTATTTGAGGATTTCGCATAGGCTAGGGCTTTTTCTTGTGCAATCTTACTCCCATCAAATGCGACAGATTCCCATCCAAGTTTAGCGGCGTATATTGCATTTCTACCTTCTCCTTCTGCAGGTAGTAGTATTTTACCCGTTTTTAATGTTTCTATTACAGTTTTGAAGAATTCGTTTGGTTCAGTACCGTAAATGAATTGATCAGAATTATATCTTTCATTCCAAAATTTTGACATAATTGTATATATTAATTGTTTCTTCTATCTAACAAATTTTCCATAGGAAAGGTTATTGTTTAGTCGCAATAGTTTGCTTGTATTATGGCTTGAAACCTCATTTATTCCTTGTTCCTAGCATGAGTGAGTTGTCTTAGTAAGAAGAGTGAGTTCTCTTACTAAGACAACTCACTCTTCTTACTAAGATAGAAAATCAAGTTATTGTTGTTTCGTTTTATTAGATTTGATAGACTTATGTTGGGAGGTATTAAGTGATTTTCAGACTAATTTGGCTATAGAATCATTAAGTATCTAGTATTTATATTGTTCATTGGTGATAACAATGATGTCTATTGGAAATGAGCGTCAATCTAGTAGTATAAGGCTTAATTATTACTGTAAAGACAATTCAGAATTACTTGTAGCGACTAGGTTATAATATTGAATAAATGATCCAATTTTTTATTGCCAGTGAAGTTTTATTATAGAACTATTATGACAGGAAATCTAAGGTTCTATTCATGTCTATTTTTTAACGTATTGCATATGTTTTAGGCCTTTGTCTGTTTATTTTAGACCATTTAGTGTTAATATAAGGCTTAAAACTTAATTAATAGTGTAATTATTTGGTGCTTTGTTAAAAAACCTATTACTTCATCCCAAAATCAATGAGAAAGAGTTACTTTATTGATTGAATTTTAGCTTAAATTACTTATTTAGATTTTGAAACAACTGGTCTTGTTTTAGTAAGACTCCAGTGTGAAATTGCAATATTATTTAGATCTATTAATAATGCAGTTGTTGGATAGATTAGCTCTAATTGACCTAGTTCCCTATTACTAAATAATTTATTTAAAGAAAATCAAGTTAATCTTGGTTTGTTTTATAGTAACATTTTGATGTTATATTTATATTTAATACAAATAAATATTTTATTTCACATTTATTTGCTAATTTAGGGTGCTTAACAGGTCTTGATAGTAGGTGATTATCTCACGAATGTGTCCTGTTTCTTGAAGATTAGTAAACTTGTAATTACTTATTTTATGTGTAAGGGTTTTAGAAAAAAAAGAGTTTTATTCCCCTGATTACATAGAAATTACGTGTGTTTAGGCCATGTAGGCCGGTTTAAGTATTTAATGTGTAAAATATTATGGAATATTCAGGTGTAAATATAAAAAAATGGCTATTTTTGTAAATAATACGTAGGCTTCATGCCTAAATTTATTTCAGAAATTGATAGAAATAAAGTAAACGAAGTCATTCTTTAGAAATAACAAATGTTAAATAATAAGTAAATCAATTTATCATGATGCAAAAGATGCATAGGTTTTTGTTTGGATTAGTTTTGATCCTAGCCACTACATTTACTGTAAAGGCACAAAAAGTAGCTTTGAAGACGAACCTACTTTACGATGCTTCAGCTACAATAAACTTAGGTTTAGAGTTTGGGATAAGTCCAAAATGGACATTAGATTTATCAGGAAACTACAATGCTTGGAAATTCTCGGATGATAAGAAATGGAAACATTGGTTCATCCAACCAGAAGCACGCTATTGGTTTTGTGAAAAATTCAGTGGTCATTTCTTAGGATTCCACTTACATGGTGGTCAATATAATGTTGAAAATTTTGATCCAGGTTTTAAACTATTTAATTCTGACTTAAGAAAAATTAGCGAAAATCGTTTTCAAGGTTGGTTTTTAGGAGCTGGTGTTGGCTATGGTTACACTTGGGTTCTTGGAAAACATTGGAACTTTGAAGCGGAAATAGGTCTTGGTTATGCATATACCCAATTCGATAAGTTTGAATGTCATAATTGTGGTCGTAAATTGGAGTCAAATAAAACACACCACTATTTTGGACCTACAAAAGCTGCAATTAATTTAGTATATGTATTTTAAAAGAAATTAAAGCAATGAAAAAAATATTTTATATTGCCCTTGTTCTACTGGGAATTTCAACAGCAAGTAATGCCCAAGTATTTCTAAATGGCGCAGCAGAAATTTCAGATGTTCTCATGGAGAAAAGATCTGATTCTGATAATATGATAAACCTAATCTTTGACATCAAACTAGATGGTACTTCTTTAAAAGCTAACAAAGAATTCCACTTTACTCCGGTTATCAAAGGTGAGAAGAAAATTAAGAAATTACCTTCGGCAGTTATTACTGGCCGTAAGCGTCAAATCTTTAGAGATCGTAACCCTAAGTATTTCCAAGAAGAGGAAGTATTGGTTATCACTCCTAATTTAAAAGAGGCAAATCAAAAGATTGAATATAAAGTGAGTTTCCCATACGAACAATGGATGGGTGGTGCTCAACTATTTATTGAAGAAGACGAATGTGGTTGTGCTACTGAAGTATTATCTCAAACTTCTCAAGAAATGAATAAATTCTTTGTTGACCCAGATAACTTGGTACCATATCTTGTTTATGTAGAGCCAGATATCGAAGAGAACAAAGTAAGATCTATCATTTCTTCAGCTTTCATTGAATTCCCAGTGAATAAATCAGCAATTTATCCTGAATTTAGAAATAATCCAGTGGAACTTTCTAAGATTAGAGGTGCTATTGATAAAGTGATTTATGATCCAGATATTCGTGTAGCTTCTATTGACTTGAAAGGTCACTCTTCTCCAGAAGGTCCTTATGAAAATAATGATATGTTGGCTAGAACTAGAACTCAAGCTCTAAAATCTTACCTTCTATCGTTACAAATACCAGGTCTAACTGATGATATGCTTAATGTATTCTACGATGCAGAAAACTGGAAAGGTCTTGAAAAAGCTATGAGAGAATCTAACTATTCATTTAAAAATAGTGTCCTTGATATTATTGCTACTGAGTACAACTTAGATGCTAGAAAAGCTAAAATTAGAAGACTGAACGGTGGTTCTGTTTACCAAACTTTAGCAAAGGATGTATTCCCTAAGCTACGTAACACAGACTTTGAAATTAAGTATGCTGTTCGTAAATTTACTCCTAAAGAGTCTAATATCTTGATATGGCAAGCTCCACAAAAACTTTCATTACAAGAAATTTATACTGTTACAGAGTTTTATACTTGGGAAAGCTTACAATACAAAGAAGTCTTTGAAATTGCAGTACGTATGTACCCAGAAGATTATGTATCTAATTTGAATGCATCTACAAATGCTCTTTTAATCAAAGATACTCAACGTGCTGAAATTTATTTAAGACGTATTGCTCCTGCTAAGAGAGATGGTATTTACTATAATAACCTTGCTACTCTTTACATGATTCAAAAGAGATATGACGAAGCTGAAATGACTTACGTTAAGGCTCAAGAATTAGGTTCACCAGAAGCAACTAAGAACTTAGGTATTCTAAAATATATCGTTAGATAATTAAAGTTTACTTTTAAGTAAAATATATAAGGAGGATTGGCTATTGCTAATCCTCCTTTTTTATTATCAGAAGTTTATGACTTGTTTTGATTAAACTAATTAAAGATGAGGGCTAGATTTGTTTGTATGGCTCTGGTAGGTTTAGTGCTATTATCATCTTGTATGCAACTGCTTATATGTGTAATATTACTATCTCAAACTTGTTTGGTTCAAGATTGCTCTAGGAGTTTGTATGATATCTAAAACGTAGTAATTTCTATTCGTTGGTAGTTGTAATATAAAAGGCTGTTTTATCTTTCATATATAGCTTTATATATATAATAGATGATCTTCTTTTTAGAATACTTTTTCCTAACTAGTGTTATTGATGTAAATTGCAACAAATAAAAAGAGACGGTAATTGCAATTAACAATGTACCGTCTCTTAGTATAATAATGTTATATGTTACTCAATAGGTATTCCTTTGTAGAAATTAAGTAATTTAATTCGGAATAAGTAATCGTATTTGGATTTAATTAAATCGTACTCTGCACGTATTAAATTAACCTTAGATTCATTAAATTCTAAATTAGTAGATTTACCTAGCTCGTACTTCTCTTTGGTTAATATGAATGATTCTAAATTTGCATCCTTAGCTTCTTTACTGGCATTGTATTTGGATTCTGCTGCATTGGCATTGTACCAAGCTTTTTGAATTTCATTATAAAGTGATTTCTTGGCTAGCCCAGAACTAATCATTTGATTTCTAAGATTGATTCTTGCCGTTCTAACACTATTTCTAGTACTGAAGCGATTAAAGATAGGTACACTTAATGAAAGTCCTAAATATTGATTGAAATTGTTTCGAGTTTGCCTTCCGAAACTATCGTAATTTATATTACTCTGTGTATTGTATGATGTGCCTAGGCCAGCATTAAAGTTTAGTTTTGGTAAGAAGCCAGCTTTAGCAACTTTAATACCCGCTTTAGCGGAATCCTCTCTGTAATTCTCAGCAAGGATTTCTGGCATATAGGTAAGCGCATCTCTATAAACTTCATCAGGGGCAGTTAACTTGTCGAATATAAGCTCTCCATCTAGGGGTTTTATTCTAAGATTTGCAGGGGTTTCCAATTCAAGTGCTTGAGCAAGGTTTAGCATTGCTATTTGATAGTTGTTTTTTGCTTCAACTACTGTTACTTCATCTTGTTTAAG
>JASLDF010000223.1 GCA_030151635.1 Bacteroides sp.
AAATAGGCTAGTTGCTTTCCGCTTTCATCAAATACAGGAGTCTTATACTCATAGAATCCTTTTGATAAGAGTTGTTTCGTTTTACTATCTAGGTCGAATAGGAAAAGTTCTTTCTCTTTGTTTATAGTATCTTTTTTAGCAGGCTTAGTAATTATTGCTAGTCGGTTACCTTGCTTATTAAATATATATTGATCTACGTTATTGATAGTATCATTCCAATTTGTTCCAAATTGTTTGATAATTAAAGGGTTGTTTAATTTTAAGCTATCTGCATTGTAGATTATGCTATCTGGCATGTAAGCAAAATAGGTGTTGCTTTCTTTTCCTTTTTTATAAGATTTGATTTTACCTAAGTTCTCAACATTAAATTGGGGTAGTTGAGCAACAAAAAGGGAATCATTTAAAGCTTTCTTCTTAGCACTTTTGTTCTTCTTGTTGGCTTTTTCTTGTGCAAATGTAGGCTTGATCTTTCCAATTACGAACTTCTCGTTAGGAGTGATTTGGGCATTGTATCCACGATTAATTACATTCTTTTTGTTGTTTTTTAAGTTATAGATGTTTAAAACACCATCTCCTTCCTGAGGTTCAACTTGAAAAATTGCAAAAGTGCCTTGGTCTGATACGTTGGTGTTGCGTGTACTCTGCCAACCATCATACACCGTGTGGTCAAGCGGTTTCTTTTGAGCAAAAGAGACTATTGATAGTGCCCCTAAGCATAAAATTAATGATATTCTTTTCACTTTGATTAGTTTAGTATTGTCTAATTAGTTGTTTAAATTTAGAATACGAATATACAATATCATTTTGTTATTTATGTAGTTTTTGGTATAACGATGCGTACGAAAAAATGCATATTCATATGAAATGTTGTTTGTGTTGACATTAATATTTGGATAATTACAGCCTTATGATGTGTGATGTTGTAGAACTAGATATGTGAAAACATCTTGATAAATATGTATAGATATGCGTTATTGGTGCATAATGTTAAGCCTGATGACATTTGTTTGACAGATTTATCCATTCAAAACTTAATAATATTAAATATAGAGGCTACATTATGATAATACAAAGTTCTAAATAGAAGAATTTTGATATATAATTGTATCTTTGTTGACTAACATTTAATTTAGTATTTACTTTACTTTGAATGAGGTAATAGCTACTAAAAGAATAATGACACTAGTTGAATATAAAGAGGTTACGGTATCTTGTCCGAATAGGTCACTTCTGGAAAATATTAATATTTTATGGAGTGCAGGAAGCTTTGTCTATTTGATAGGCCAAGTCGGGACAGGTAAGTCAATCTTGTTAAAAACAATGTATGCAGATTATCCATTATCAAGTGGAGAAGCATCTGTAGCCGGATTTTCCTTGAATCGTTTGATGAATAAGGATATCCCTTATCTTAGACGTAAACTAGGTGTTGTTGTTCAGAATTATCGACTGTTTGATAATCAAACGGTAGCTGCCAATTTAAGTTTTTGCTTGCAAAGCATTGAACTCAAAGATTGGACTGAAATTATAAAACGAGTTACTGAAGTACTTGAATTTGTGGGAATGCAGGGGAGTGAGGATAAATTTCCTTATGAACTATCGGAAGGAGAAAAGCAAAAAATTGCTATTGCTCGTGCCATAATGAATAAACCCTCTGTAATTATTATCGATGAGCCTACGGGAAATTTGGATGTCCAGTCGATTAAAGCTATCATGCAGATGTTACATAAATATGCAAATGAGAATAATAGCTTAGTTGTAATGGCTACCCACAATTTACAAGTGGTTCGTGAATTTCCAGGAGAAGTTTACTTAATCAACGATAAGACCATGACGAATGTAACAGAACGTTTTTATTCAAAAAGTAATTTAAGAAAGTAATACTTAACCATTTAAAATAGCGTAGCGAAAATGAAAATTTTAAAGTTTGGAGGAACCTCAGTTGGTAGCCCAGAGCGCATCAAAGAAGTAGCCAAATTAATTTTGAAAGGAGATAAAGATATTATAGTGCTTTCTGCTATGTCGGGTACTACTAATACATTGGTCGAAATTTCTGATTATTTGTATAAAAAGAATCCTGAAGGTGCTAACGAGATTATTAATAATCTTGAGGCTAAATACAGAAAGCATGTGGATGAACTTTATAGTACAGCAGAATTTAAGAAAAAATGTGCTGAGCTAATAAAGTCTCACTTTGACTATATTCGCTCTTTTACAAAAGACCTTTTTACGCTATTTGAAGAGAAAGTTGTTTTGGCTCAGGGTGAGCTTATGTCGACTGCGATGGTAAACTTCTATTTACAAGAGCAAGGTATTAAGTCTATTTTGCTTCCTGCATTGGAATTTATGCGTACCGACAAGAATGCCGATCCTGATCCAGTTTACATAAAGGAAAAGCTTCAAAACCAATTGGAACTTCACCAAGATGCAGAAATATTTATAACTCAAGGTTATATCTGTAGAAATGCGTATGGTGAAATTGATAACCTTCAACGTGGTGGTAGTGATTATACAGCCTCGTTGATTGGTGCAGCAGTCAATGCATCGGAAATCCAAATTTGGACAGACATTGATGGTATGCATAACAATGATCCTCGCATTGTTAACAATACGCAACCAGTGCGTCATCTTCAATTTGAAGAAGCTGCAGAGTTAGCTTATTTTGGTGCTAAAATTTTACACCCTACATGTATTCAGCCTGCAAAATATGCAAATATTCCTGTTAGACTATTGAATACTATGGATCCTGAAGCACCAGGAACATTGGTTAGTAATGAATCAGAGGAAGGTAAAATAAAAGCTGTTGCAGCTAAAGATAACATTACTGCAATTAAAATTAAATCTAGCCGAATGCTTTTGGCTCATGGATTCTTGCGTAAAGTTTTTGAAATCTTTGAAAGCTACCAAACATCAATCGATATGATTTGTACTTCAGAAGTTGGCGTGTCTGTTACCATTGACAACACTAAACACCTGAACGAAATCTTGAACGATTTGAAAAAATATGGTACAGTCACCGTTGATGAGGATATGTGTATCATCTGTGTTGTTGGAGATTTGAAATGGGAGAATGTAGGTTTTGAAGCGAAAGCTTTAGATGCCATGAGAGATCTTCCCGTTCGTATGATTTCTTTCGGAGGAAGTAACTATAATATTTCTTTTTTAATTCGTAAAGAGGATAAGAATATAGCACTTCAGCAGTTGAGCGACAAACTTTTTAATGGTAAGAACTAATTATATAATTAAGTAATCACTATAAATAGCGTTTTTATCCCCCTTAAGTTATTAAGTCGGCTAAAAACGCTTTTTTAATATCAAATTTCTTATGAAAGGACATTTCCCTATTGACCAATTTCATAACCTAGAGACTCCCTTTTACTACTACGATACAACTGTTTTACAAGATACACTCGATTCGATTAAACATGAACTTAGTGATCGTGATCAATATCATGTTCATTATGCAATGAAGGCGAATGTAAATCCTGAAGTTTTGAAAATTATCAAGACGAATGGATTGGGTGCCGATTGTGTGAGTGGTGGTGAAATTCGTGCCGCTGTTCAAGCTGGTTTTACACCCGATAAGATTGTTTTTGCAGGTGTTGGTAAAGCAGATTGGGAAATAAACTTAGGGCTCGATTTAAACATCTTTTGCTTTAACGTTGAATCAATTGAAGAGTTGGAAATTATAAATGAGCTGGCACTTGTCAAAGAGGTAGTGGCACGTGTTTGTTTACGTGTAAATCCGAATCTACGTGCTCATACCCACGCTAATATTGCTACGGGACATGCTGAAAACAAGTTTGGTATTAGCCTAGGCGAGTTAGATAAAGTAATGGATCAGATTCCTAATTTAAAAGGGATTGAATTCATTGGTCTACATTTTCATATAGGATCGCAGCTTTTAGATATGTCGGATTATACGGCTTTGTGTAATCGAGTAAATGGAATTATGGATGATTTAGAAACTCGAGGAGTGAAATTGCCACACATTAATGTAGGTGGTGGTTTAGGTATTGATTATTCGCACCCCAACCGACTACCAATTCCTAATTTTGCAGCGTATTTTGATGTCTTTGAAATGAATTTACGATTAAGACCTTATCAAACTTTACATTTTGAATTGGGTAGATCCATTGTTGGACAATGCGGTACGCTGATTTCTAGAGTTCTTTATGTGAAGCAAGGTGTAAATAAAAAATTTGCTATTCTGGATGCTGGTATGACAGACTTAATTCGTCCTGCATTGTATCAAGCATATCATAAGATTGAGAATATATCATCTGAAGATGTGGTTGAGGCTTATGATGTGGTTGGTCCTGTTTGTGAATCATCTGATGTGTTTGGAAAAGCAGTGGATTTAAATAAAGTGAATCGTGGAGATTTTATAGCAATTCGCTCGGCTGGTGCGTATGGAGAAGTAATGACTTCGCAATATAATTGCCGTCCAATTCCAAATTCTTTTACTTCGGACGAATTTATTTAAAACAATAATAGAACTTCTTTGTTTACTAGGTACATTTAAGTAACAAACTCATTTAAATATCAAATTATGAAAATTTCAAGAACACTAGAAGCGGTGATGAATGAACAAATCACAGCTGAATTATGGTCGTCAAATCTATACCTGTCAATGGCTTTCTACATGGAGAAAGAAGGATATGCTGGTTTCTCAAAATGGTTATACGAACAATCTAATGAAGAAAAACAACATGCTGAAGGTTTTGCTCACTACCTAATTACAAGAGGTGGTACTGCGAAAGTAGATCAATTAAATGTTGTTCCAGAGGGTTGGGGCTCAGTTTTAGAAGTATTCGAAAACGTGTATAAACACGAATGTCATATTTCAGAAATGATTAACAAAATCATGGGAATGGCTATTGCTGAAAAAGATTATGCTACTCAAGACTTTATCATGACATTTGTTCGTGAACAAGTTGAAGAAGAATCTACATCAGAAGAATTGGTACAACGTATTAAACAAGCTGACGGTAATTTACTGTTTCTTGATAAATACATGGAAGATTCAAATAGAAGATAAAAATAGGCATAAATAACATTGAGTTATTTACTATTTTGAAAAATGAAAAAAGGCTTTAGAAATTATTCTAAGGCCTTTTTTTATATCCTCTAGGGTAGATGGGTTGTCTTACTAAGAAGAGTGAGTCTTCTTTGAAAGAGAACTCACACTTCTTAGTAAGACAGGAATTACAAGTTATAATAATATGGCTATTTGGTTTGATTTTAGTCAAGTATTCTCTGTGAAGTAGAAAACGACTAGGTTCAAATTATTCGTACTTAAATTGTTACTCAATTGAAATATCTTGATGAGCTAGAAAAAGAAAAAGCACTCATCTACGTTTACGAACGTAGATGAGTGCTTTTGTTATGTTGTTGTGTAAAAGAGCTTTACACTTATTTAATTGTGCCTAATTCTTTACCAATTTTAATAAATGCATTGATGCATTTATCTAGCTGTTCTTGGTTATGACCCGCTGAAAGTTGTACACGGATACGTGCTTCATTTTTAGGTACTACTGGGTAGTAGAAACCTGTAACATAAATGCCTTCGTCAAGCATTTTTGTAGCAAAATTTTGAGACAGCTTAGCATCATAAAGCATAACTGCACAGATTGCACTTTGTGTTGGTTTGATATCAAAACCAGCTGCAAGCATTTTATCTCTAAAGTAAGTTACATTTTCTGCAAGTTTATCGTGAAATGCATTGTTCTCTTTAAGCATTTTAAAGACTTCAATACTAGCACCGATAATTGAAGGAGCTAATGAGTTTGAGAAAAGATAAGGACGGCTACGTTGGCGTAGAAGGTCGATAATCTCTTTCTTACCAGTAGTAAATCCACCCATAGCACCACCAAAAGCTTTACCTAAAGTGCCAGTGTAAATATCAACACGTTTGTAGGTGTCATAAAGCTCGCTAACTCCATGGCCAGTCGCACCTACTACCCCAGCAGAGTGAGATTCGTCTACCATTACAAGTGCATCATATTTTTCTGCTAGGTCGCAGATTTTATCCATTGGAGCCACATTTCCATCCATTGAGAATACGCCATCAGTAACAATAATTCTGAAGCGTTGTGCTTGTGCTTCTTGTAAACACTTTTCAAGGTCGCCCATGTCAGCATTAGCATATCTATATCTTTTAGCTTTACATAGACGCACACCATCAATAATGGAAGCGTGGTTTAATGAGTCTGAAATAATAGCATCTTCATCAGAAAATAAAGGCTCGAAGATACCACCATTTGCATCAAAACAAGATGAGTAAAGAATGGTGTCTTCAGTCTTGAAATAATCAGATACAAGAGCTTCAAGTTCTTTGTGAATATCTTGAGTTCCACAGATGAAACGTACAGACGACATTCCAAATCCTCTATTTGATAGTGCTTTCTTGGCAGCTTCAACGACACGCGGGTTGTTCGATAAGCCAAGGTAGTTGTTTGCACAAAAGTTAAGAACTTCTTTGTTCTTTACTGTAATTGCTGCTTGTTGAGGACTAGAAATAAGTCTTTCTTCTTTGTAAAGACCTGCATCTTTAATCTCGGCCAACGTATTGGTGAGATGTTGTTTCAATTTTCCGTACATAGACTTTAATGTTTTATATATTAAATATTGCCTTTATACAAAGGACATCATTTTTCGGGTAATAAACAATAACGTTTAATATTAAATATGAGAAAAAAATACTTACTTTGTCTTACTAATTGTTTTAACTAATCTCATAATAAGAGTTTCAATGAAAAATATTTTCGTTATTGGAGCGACGGGGCAGATTGGCTCAGAACTCACTATGGCTTTGCGTAAGGAATATGGTAACGACCATGTAGTAGCAGGTTATATCAAAGGTGCAGAACCTAAAGGTGAATTAAAAGAGTCGGGCCCTTCAGAGTTGGCTGATGTTACGAACACAGATCAGTTGGCTGCTGTAATCAAAAAATACAATATCGATTCAATTTACAATCTTGCCGCGTTACTTTCGGTGGTGGCAGAGTCTAAACCTCGTTTGGCTTGGAACATCGGTATTGATGGGTTGTGGAATGTGTTAGATTTAGCGCATGAAAATAAGTGTGCTGTATTTACACCAAGTTCGATTGGCTCTTTTGGTCAAGGGACTCCTGCATTTAAAACCCCACAAGATACAATTCAACGTCCTAGAACGATGTATGGTATCTCTAAAGTAACTACTGAAATGTTAAGTGATTATTATCATTTGAAGTACGGTGTAGATACTCGTGCGGTTCGTTTTCCAGGCATTATTTCGAATGTAACACCTCCAGGAGGCGGAACAACCGATTATGCAGTTGATATTTACTATTCTGCAGTTAAGGGTGAGAAATTCATTTGCCCAATTAAGGAAGGTACATTAATGGATATGATGTACATGCCTGATGCTCTTCGTGGAGCAATGCAGTTGATGGAAGCAGATCCTTCAAAACTTATTCATAGAAATGCATTTAATATCGCTTCTATGAGCTTTGATCCACAAGAGATTTATAATGAAATAAAAAAACATGTTCCTTCTTTCGAAATGGAATATCAAGTAGATCCTTTGAAACAATCTATAGCTAATAGCTGGCCAGATTGTATGGATGATACTTGTGCTCGTAACGAATGGGGATGGAAGCCAGAATACGACTTATCTTCAATGACGGTTGATATGTTGGATAAATTGTCAAAACGTTTAAAATAAATAAGATTCTATGTTTAAGTTTTCAAAGATTCATAAAATAGTTGTTTTAGGCTGTATGTTACTTTTGGTAGCATGCAAAGGAGAGCAAAAAAAAGCTGGGCCAGAAAATAATTATGAAAATGAAAATTTGTATTCCGATGATTTTGTCTTGGAAGATACGACAGGAGCAGATTTTTCTGGAGAGCCTTATTCTATGGGGCTCGATGGATCTTTTGATGACTTCGTCTTTGCATATGCAGCGAACAAAGAATTTCAGAAACAAAGAACACAGTTTCCACTTTGGGTAATTGATATCGAAAAAGGGGATACTGTGCTTCTTGAAAAGTCTGAGTGGAACGATGATTCTCTTTTCCCATTGAGAAACTTCTATACTATAATGTATGATAAAGAAGAGGATATGGAGTTTGTTAGTGAACCAAATTTAATTAGGGCTCAGGTTGAAAGCATCTATTTGGAAGATAAACTAACAAAAGTTTACCATTTCTTGAAAGAGAATGATATTTGGATGTTGCACGATATCACTTTAAATCATTTGGAGGAGTATCGCAATGAAGAGTTTGTGAACTTTTATAAGAAATTTGCAAACGATTCGGTTTTTCAAACAGCTCGTTTAGCAGAAACTCTTGAATATGTTACAAGTGATCCGAATGACGATTTTGAAATTTTAGAAACATCCTTAACTCCAGAAGACTGGTGTACGATGCGTCCAATGTTGCCTGGCGACCGATTGTTGAATATTAACTACGGTCAGGTGAATAGTCCGTTATCGACAATGAAGATTTTGGCTGTTAAAGGAATTGGTACAGGCTTTTCAAACGTGTTCTTCTTCCGTTTAAATAGTAAAGAGAAATGGGAGTTGTTTAAGTTTGACGATGTTGGTGTTTGATTAAGATTCAAAGAATGATTGAAATAAAAAATAACTACTCTTTAAGAGCACATAATACATTTGGTATTGACGTATTGGCTAAAGAGTTTATCGAATATTCTACTAAAGAGGATTTAGTGAACTATTTGCAAAAGGAGGAATTACAACCTCCTTTTCTTCATATAGGTTTGGGAAGTAATTTATTGTTCCTAAAAGATTATGATGGAATAGTGCTGCATTCGGTTATTCACGATTTAGAAATTGTGGAAGAAGATGACGAATCGCTCGTATTGAAAGTCGGTTCTGGTTACGATTGGGATGAGTTTGTGGCTTATTGTGTGAAAAACAAATGGTATGGTCTTGAAAATTTATCTTTAATTCCAGGTGAAGTGGGGTCGAGTGCAGTACAAAATATTGGTGCTTATGGGGTAGAGGTGAAAGATTTAATTACCAAAGTAGATGTTGTAGATTTACAAGGAAACGAAAAGCAATTTTTGAATCAAGATTGTAATTACAGTTATCGATATAGCATCTTTAAAGAGCCTGAAAATAAGAAGTACATCGTTACCCATGTTTATTTTAGACTGAGTAAAAATGAGGTCTTTAATTTGGAATATGGTAGTTTAAATAAAGTTCTAGAGAAGTTCGAGAAGGTTACTTTGGAACATATCCGTGAAGCTGTTATTGAAGTGAGGGAATCGAAATTACCAGATCCTTCTGTAATCGGTAATGCTGGTAGTTTCTTTATGAATCCTGTTGTTAGTACTCAAAAATTTAATGAGCTTCTCATTACTTATCCAAACATGCCGCACTATGTTTTAAATGATCATGAGGTCAAGGTTCCTGCAGGTTGGTTAATCGATGTGTGTGGCTGGAAGGGGAAATCAATAGGGAATGCTGGTGTGCATGATAAACAAGCTTTAGTATTGGTAAATAAGGGCGGAGCTACAGGACAGGATGTTTTACATTTGGCTCAAGCCATTCAAAAAAATGTTAGAGATAAATTTCAAATCGAAATTCATCCAGAGGTTAATTTTATTGGATAATGCGAAAAATTAGGTTTTTAGGAACAGGAACTTCAACGGGAGTTCCCACTATTGGGTGCAGTTGTGGAGTTTGCAAGTCGACTAATCCTAGGGATAGGAGACTTCGTACTTCGCTGCTTTATGAGAATGGAAATACTCAAATACTGGCTGATTGTGGACCAGACTTTAGAACTCAAGTCCTAGACCTACCATTTAAAGCATTATCTGCAGTTTTACTGTCGCATGAGCATTATGATCATGTTGCAGGATTAGATGACTTACGTGCTTACTCTCGTTTTGGAGACATCCCAATTTTTGCCGAGCGATATACGGCCGATCACTTAAGAGAGCGTATGCCTTATTGTTTTGTTAATCCATCTTATCCAGGTGTTCCCAAAATAACACTCCATGATATTGATGATCTTACACCATTTTCTGTGAATGACATTGAGATTACACCTATACGTGTAATTCATGGGCGTTTACCCATTTTAGGTTATCGCATTGGGCAAGAAGTTGCTTATATTACGGATATGTCTAGAATGCCCGAATCTGAGTTGGAAAAGCTAAAGGATTTAAGAATATTGGTTGTTAATGCACTTCGCATTGAACCTCACCGAACACATCAATGTCTTGATGAGGCTGTTGCATTTGCCCAAAAAGTAAATGCAGAGCGTACTTACTTCATTCATATGTGTCATGATATTGGTTTCCATGATGAAATATCGCAGAAATTGCCAATTAATTTGTATTTTGCTTATGATGGTTTAGAGGTCGAGTTTTAATAAACTTTGCCTTGTAACTTCCATCACTGACTTGATTACAAAAATATGAGGAAGATAGTAAGTAGTATATTGGTTTTAATTTGCATTTCCATTGGTATAGGAATGTTTCTAAGCTCGCAAGAGGATGAGAAGGTACAGATTATGCCTAGTTTACCTGCTATTTGTGCCGTCCCAAATTCTACCCAAATACTTTTCATACCTCATCGGTTACCTCAGACTGATGTAGTGTACAGTCAGTTTATTAATGAAATACCATTGTTGTCTTCTGTGCTTCGTCGGTTGAGGCGAACGAATGACTCTTTAGGTCTTTTATCCGAATTAATTTGTGCCTTACGGTTCGAGTCAGAACAGTTGGCTAGTTTATATATTTTACCTCAAAGCCCTTTAAATAAATCTTTTGTTACTTGTTTGTTCGACGAAATAAAGCTCGGTTCCAAACCTAAAAAAGTAGTGAAGGATGATAAGTTGTTTTATATTTACGCGCTGCAGTCGGGTGAATTGTTGACTTATTATGAGGATTCTAATGTGTTGTGCTTTAGCTTAAGTTACCGTTTGGTTGAAGAGGCTGTTGAAACGCTAAATAGTAATAAGCATGACGAGTTTCTACATACGCTTTATGATTCTACGCCACAGATTGATGGAAATGTGTTGTGTCTTTTTAGACCTAACATAATGCCTTTAGGTAGGTTGGGAGAGTCTTCTTTAGAGGAGTTCTCTACAGACCCGTGGGTGAAGTCTATTCTTGACTTTTCGCCAAAAAAGATTGAACTGAAAGTAAGTTTACCTAAAGTAAACAATGATTTATATCTTATTCAAGATGAGCATTTTGAGATGGCACTTGAAGTTCCTCAAGACTTGATTTCACTTTCTTATTTCTCGAAGGAAGAGGCTAAGAAGATTTGGGAGAATAGTATAAGTGATGCTATGTCTCGTTTTGATCAATTTTGGAATCAAGAGGTGGGGCATTTATTGTTCGATAATATGGATTCAGGTGTGTTGATTTATGGAGTTAATGATACAGTTACGCTTTCAGAGCCCATAATTAGTATACCGTTTGTAGATTCTCAAGTTGTAGCCAAGCAAACTGCTCGCTTGATTCGTGAGAACCAATGGCAGGTTAATAGGTTGCTTCGAGAAGAAACTATTGATGGTTATTGGAGAATTAATGTTATGCCTACTCCTCAAGGTGTAAAAAGTCTGACAAAAGTAAATGATGATGCTAGGCTTATGTATTACTATTTTCGTGAAGGTGAGATGTTGGTTGCTTTTAATTATTTTTTACTTTATAACTATCTGTTTGCAGACTTTAGTCAAGCCACTAGTGCCCTTCCTAGTATTTGTTTTACTCATCTTTCACCCTATACATCACTGGCTTTTTGGGGTGAAATAGATAATGGTATTCGTGTTGAGGATAGGTCTAATTTGTTAGTACCTAGTTATTTGTATAAGGATGATTCTAAAGGGATTTCATCGGTTAATATAGTTTGTGAAAAGGATTCTTTAGGTACTCGAATGTCCTTTTTATTTGAATTTTAATCTCAGCTTATTTACATAGTTTTAAGGGTGCTAAATTGCTCAGGTAAAACTAGATGTGTATATTTGATTGCTTATCAATTAAAAATTAGGATGATAAAGAGTATATATATAGAAAAAAAAGAGGCGATTCTGGCGATAGCAAAGGAGTTACAACGGAAAAGTCGTATCCTTCTTTTTGCGAAACTAATAACCTTCTGCCTCTTTGCTTATTTAGGGTGGATGTATTTAACGTCCGACTATCTAGCTTCATATGGATTGTCTAGCTTAGGGGCGCTTGTGGTTTATGCATCCGTAATGATTTCTGATGGTAAATTGCAAAAGAAATTGAGGTTTTATCAGCATAAATTAAGTGTGGTTGATAAAGAGTTAGCTTATCTAGAAAAAGATTTTTCGGCGTTTGGTACAGGTGAAGAATATCTTGACCCAGAGCACCCTTTCTCTTATGATTTAGATGTTTTTGGAGAACACTCTTTCTTTCATCGCATTAACCGAACGATTTCTGAAGTGGGAAAAGATAAATTAGCCTCTTATTTGAGTGGGCTTAATTTATCGCAAAAAGAAATTGTTAATCGTTCAGAATCTTTGAAAGAGTTGTCAAAGCTTGATGAATTGAGATTAGACTTTCAGACTTTCGGGGAAGATGCATCGTTTGACTTAAAGCGTCTTCTTAATGAAAAATTAAAACACACTACAAATTCTTCCTTTACAGGTACAGGCGCGAAAATTATTCTCCTACTTTTTCCAATAGTAACAATCTGTACGTTACTATTGTCTGTTTTTAATGTCTTACCAGGCTCAATTGCAGGTTTTTTAGTTGCACTTCAAATATTGATATGTATTCTATTCTCGAAAGTAATTATGGGAATTTCTGCAGAAATAGGAGGATTGTTTAAAGGGTTTAGCTCTTATCGTAATATATTTGAATTGATTGAAAATCAGAAATTTGAATCGGTTGATTTGAAGCGTATTCAGGCTAGTTTATTTCCTTCGAAGGAGGCTAGTGTCTTAAAATCTTTTGGAAAGCTGGCGCGGATTTTAGATAGTTTAGATCAACGTGCCAATTTAGTGGTGTTCATCTTATCGAATGGTTTTTATTTGCGAGATTTGTGGTTGATTCGTTCTTATTTTATTTGGAAGCAATATAGTTTCCAATATCTAGAACAATGGGTTGAGGCGTTAGCCGAGTTTGACGCATTGGTGAGTTTAGCGACGTATGCTTACAATCAGCCTGAGTGTAATTATGCTGAAATTGTAGAGGCAGATGGTCCAGTCTTTAGGGCTGAAGCATGTTATCATCCTTTTATTAATCGGGATAAAGCGGTTGCTAACTCTTTTGACTTGGAGTTAAATGACTTTGCAATTGTTACGGGTGCAAATATGGCAGGGAAAAGTACTTTTTTACGTTCGGTAGGATTAAATGCGATTCTAGCTTTAAATGGTATTCCAGTTTGTGCAGAGAAATTGACGATGTCTGTTGTGATGTTGTTTTCAAGTATGCGAACCAGTGATAATTTGGTGAAAAATATGTCTTATTTTAATGCAGAGCTTACTCGTTTAGGGAATTTAATAACCTACTGCAAATCGAACAAGCATACGTTAATTATACTTGATGAAATCTTGAAAGGGACGAATTCGAAAGATAAGTTGAATGGGTCTCGTTTATTCTTGTCTGAAATTTCAAAACTTCCTGTTACGGGAATCATTGCTACTCACGATTTGGCTTTAGCAGATTTGAGTGAGCAAGATAAGCGATTTGTAAATTACTGTTTTGAAATTGAATTGTCTGATAACATTGAGTATACCTACAAAATTAGTAGTGGAGTGGCTCGTAATATGAATGCAACTCATTTGTTGACTCAGATTATTCGTAAAATAGATGCTTAAACTCAACGGAGTAAATATAAAAAACGCTGGTTATTAAAAAATAACCAGCGTTTTTTATATGTTTTAATTCTAACGGATTAGAATGGTAAATCATCGTTGTCTTGTCCAGGGTTGAACTCAGGCGTTGCAGCTGCAGGAGGAGGGACAGGTGAACCTTGATCCATTGCTGTTGCTTTTTCAACTTTCCAAGCTCTGATACTGTTGAACCAACGTCCTTGCCATTCGTTCGCATCAATATCAAAAGAAACGACTATCTCATCGTTTTGTTGAATGTTGAACTGTTTAATTTTGTCTTCTCCAAAAACGCTGAAACACATTTTTTTTGGATACATTTCATTACTTTCAACAACATATTCTTGTACCATCCAAGGGTTTCCTGTTGATTTTGATGTACCACTTTTTGGAGATAATACTGCTATCACTTTTCCGGTAAAATCCATTATTCTTTATTCTTTTTATAGTTTAATGCAAAGGTATAATAATAAGTTTGACATCACAATTGTGCTCGTGCTTTTTTCATCCTATTATATTGTATCAGCCCAATCTTTTTTTGTAACTTTGTAGTTAAGAATAGCCTATAGATAGGTTAATTTATTTTGCTAATATTAAACATTAAGATATATGAATTTTATCGTTTCTAGTGCTGCTCTATACAGCCACTTACAAGCAATTAGTAGAGTTATTAATAGTAAAAATGCTTTGCCAATTTTGGATTGTTTCCTTTTCGAGCTGCAAGGTGGTGTACTATCATTGACTGTTTCTGATAGTGAAACAACAATGAGAACATCAATTGAAGTTCAAGGAGATTCAACAGATGGTAAAGTTGCAATTACTGCGAAAACATTACTAGATGCTTTGAAGGAAATTCCAGAACAACCACTATCTTTTTCGGTAGATAAAAATTCTTTGGAAGTAACGGTAACTTATCAAAATGGACAATATAGTTTAATTGGCCAAAACGCAGATGAGTATCCAAAAGGAACAGAACTTAGTGGAAACGAAGTGAGTTTCACAATGAAAGGGGCAACTCTTTTGGATGGTATTACTCGTACTGTTTTTGCAACTGCCGATGATGAACTTCGTCCTGTAATGAATGGTATTTATTTTGATATAACTACCGAAGATATAACTCTTGTGGCTTCAGATGGTCATAAGTTGGTTCGCAATCAGTTAAAAGATATTGCTGGTAAAGAACGTGCTGCATTTATTCTTCCTAAAAAACCTGCCAACTTGTTGAAGAATATTCTTCCTAAAGAACAAGGTGAAGTGGAAATCTCTTTTGATGAGCGTAATGCTGTAATTAAATTGGGTAATTATCACATGATTTGCCGTCTTATTGAAGGTAGATACCCAAACTATAATTCGGTAATACCTAAAGAGAACCCGTTCAAAGTAACTGTTGATCGTATTTCTTTGATTGGTGCGTTAAGACGTGTTGCTATTTTCTCTTCTCAAGCAAGCAGTTTAGTGAAGTTGAAATTATCAGCAAACTCAATTAATGTTTCTGCACAAGATATTGATTTCTCAACATCAGCAGAAGAAAATATTGTTTGTCAATATGCAGGTGCTGATATGAGTATCGGTTTTAAATCAACCTTCTTAATTGATATTTTAAGTAATATCCCTGCTGATGAAATTATCATTGAATTGGCAGATCCTTCTAGAGCTGGTGTTTTAGTCCCAGTGCAACAAGAGGAGAACGAAGATTTATTGTCTTTATTAATGCCAATGATGCTTAACGACTAAGCATTGCGTTGAATTAGAAAAATGTATCTATGAAATTAAATTTGAAAAACCCGATTGTCTTCTTCGATTTGGAGACAACGGGTACTAATATAAATTCGGATCGAATTGTTGAAATTAGCTATTTGAAAGTTCATCCAAATGGAAATGAAGAGAGTAAAACTCTTCGAATCAATCCTGAATGTCATATTCCCGAAGAAACTTCTGCTATTCATGGTATCTATGATGCCGATGTAGTGGATTGTCCTAAGTTTAAGGAAGTGGCTAAAAATATTGCTAAAGATTTTGAAGGAGCTGATGTTGCTGGATTCAACTCAAATCGTTTTGATATTCCATTGTTAGCTGAAGAGTTTCTGGCTGCTGGGGTAGATCTTGATTTTAGTAAACGTAAGTTTGTTGATGTACAAGTAATCTTCCATAAAATGGAACAGCGTACTTTGTCTGCTGCTTATAAGTTCTATTGTGGTAAGAATCTTGAAGATGCACACACTGCAGAAGCAGATACACGTGCAACTTACGAAGTCTTAAAAGGTCAATTAGACAAGTATCCTGATGATTTGACAAATGATGTTGCGTTCCTTGCTGATTTTTCTACATACAACAACAATGTGGATTTAGCTGGAAGAATGATTTTTGATGAGAATGGAGTTGAAGTATTCAACTTTGGAAAGTATAAAGGTGTTTCTGTATCAGAAGTACTACAAAAAGATGCAGGCTACTTTAGCTGGATGCTTAATAGTGACTTTACCAGAAATACAAAAGCTGAGCTGACTAAAATTAAGCTTAGAGAAATGACGAACAAATAAGATTGAGCATGCTTAAGGGTAAAAATATAATTGTTGGTATTTCGGGCAGTATTGCTGCCTATAAAGCGTGTATGCTTATTCGCGGATTGATTAAAAAAGGTGCAGAAGTTCAAGTCGTAATTACACCTTCGGGTAAGGAGTTTATTACTCCAATTACACTGTCTGCATTAACTAGTAAACCCGTGATTAGTGAATTCTTTTCTCAGCGTGATGGAAGTTGGAATAGCCATGTAGATTTAGGCCTATGGGCTGATGCAATGGTTATTGCTCCTGCGACTGCAGCTACGATTGGTAAAATGGCAAATGGTGTTGCTGATAATATGTTAATAACAACATATTTATCGGCCAAAAGTCAGGTGTTTGTTGCTCCTGCAATGGACCTTGATATGTTTGCTCATCCGTCAACTCATCGAAATCTAGATGTTTTGCGTTCTTATGGGAATATAATTATAGAACCTGGATCTGGCGAATTGGCTAGTCATTTAGTGGGTAAGGGACGTATGGAAGAACCTGAAAATATTGTTCAAGTTCTGGAAGACTATTTTGCTTCTAAAGAAGACTTAGCTGGTAAGAAAGTTATGATTACTGCTGGACCAACCTACGAAAAGTTAGACCCAGTTCGTTTTATTGGTAATTTCTCTTCAGGTAAAATGGGTTTTGCAATTGCAGAGGCTTGTGCTGAACGTGGTGCAGAAGTGACTTTAGTCGCTGGGCCGGTATCATTAAAAACAAACCACCCAAATATTCATCGTGTTGATGTTGTTTCTGCTCAAGAGATGCACGACGTGGCTGTGAGTCATTTCGAAGCAACAGATATTGCCATTCTTTCGGCAGCTGTGGCAGATTACACACCTGATACGGTAGCTGACCAAAAAATGAAACGTAAATCTGGAGTTGATTTGATGTTAAACTTAAAGCCAACGAAAGATATTGCTGCTGAATTGGGTAAGTTGAAAAAAAGTAATCAACGCATAGTTGGTTTTGCTTTGGAAACTTGTGATGAATTGGAACACGCTAGACAGAAGCTTCAAAAGAAGAACTTTGATTTTATTGTACTAAATTCGTTACAAGATAAAGGAGCCGGTTTTCAGCACGATACCAATAAAATAACAATTGTTGATGCTACTGAAAAGGTGGAATTTCCATTGAAATCTAAGATTGAAGTAGCTAAAGATATTGTGGATAGATTGTACTCAATCCTTCCACGATAAGACCTAAATAACTGTCTATGTTGCGTTCACTTCACATAAAGAATTATGCTCTTATAGAAGAACTCTATATGGATTTTGAAGCGGGTTTCTCTGTTATCACAGGAGAAACAGGTGCTGGTAAATCAATCATATTAGGGGCTATAAACTTATTACTAGGGCAACGTGCTGATGTAAAGACGATTCGTATAGGTGCAGATATGTGCATCTTGGAAGCCGTCTTCCACATTGGTAATTATAATATGGAGGCATTCTTTACCGAGAATGAAATTGATTACGATGCTGAGTGTATATTACGTAGAGAAGTTAAAGCTTCAGGGAAGAGTAGGGCATTTATAAATGACTCTCCTGTTTCTGTTACTTTGATGAAAGAATTGGGAGAACAATTGATTGATATCCATTCACAACATCAAAATCTATTGTTAAACAAAGAAGGTTTTCAGTTGAATGTTTTAGATCTGATGGCAGGTAATACTCAATTATTACTTGATTATCAGGTTGCTTACTCGGAATGGAAACAGTTGCAAAAGAAGTTGAAGGATTTAATTGAAATGGCTGAGAAAACGAAGGCTGATGAAGATTATATCCGTTTTCAATTGGAACAATTTGGTGAAGCTGTTTTAAAGTCTGGCGAGAAAGAGGTATTGGAACAAGAATCAGAGATGTTAGAGAATTCGGAGGATATTAAATCATCACTCTTTAAACTGACACAGTTGTTCGAGGCGGATGAAGTAGGTCTTCTATCTCAACTGAGAGAAGCAACTGTTGAATTGTCTAACTTATGTTCTATGTATAGTGCGGCAGAAGATCTATCAAGTCGTGCTGAAAGTGTGTTAATTGAGTTAAAAGACATTGCCAACGAAATTAGCAATCATGATAGTGATGTGGTTTATGACCCTGCACGATT
Source organism: Bacteroides sp. (assembly GCA_030151635.1). Lineage (GTDB taxonomy): Bacteria > Bacteroidota > Bacteroidia > Bacteroidales > Bacteroidaceae > Bacteroides_E. Next base: position 18,465 of record JASLDF010000223.1, read on the forward strand.
GCAAAAAGTAACAGATAGACTTAATGTAATTTATACCTTAGAACAAAAGTTTCGAGTTCAAACGGTCGAAGAACTTTTAAATATTGAGCAAGAGTTTATTGATAAGTTAGATGCCATAACCTCTTTTGACGAGCAGATTGATAACTTAGAGAAAGAGTGTGCTATTGCTTTTGCTGTAGCCAAAAAGAAAGCTGCACAATTAACTAAGGAAAGGCTTGAGGCAGCAACAAAGGTTGAACAAGATTTGAGCCAGCGATTGCTTCCACTTGGGATGCCGAATGTGCGATTTAAAATAGATATTGACCAAAAGGATACTTTAGGTGTCAATGGACAAGATAGCGTTGCTTTTTTATTCTCTGCTAATAAGAATGGTGTGTTACAAAATATAACATCTGTAGCATCTGGAGGAGAAATTGCACGTGTTATGTTATCAATTAAAGCATTAATTGCTGGAGCTGTTAAGTTACCAACGATTATATTTGACGAAATTGATACGGGGGTATCTGGTGAAATTGCAGATCGAATGGCCGACATGATGAAAGAGATGGGAGGCCACGATCGTCAAGTTATTAGCATCACCCATTTACCGCAAATTGCTGCTAGAGGATCATCTCATTTTAAAGTTTATAAACAAGATAATGAGCATGAAACCATTAGTAACATTAAGAAATTAGATAACGAAGAAAGAATAAAAGAGATAGCTCATATGTTAAGTGGTGCTACAATAACAGATGCAGCGTTGAGTAATGCAAAAGCATTGCTAGGTTTTAAGTAAAAAACATACAAATAAATGGTTAATAAAAGCGAACTAATTTTCGGCATACGTGCTGTTATTGAAGCTGTTGAGGCAGGCAAAGAAATCGATAAGATTTTAATCAAAAAAGATATCCAAAGTGAGCTGTCTAAAGAGCTATTTGATGGGTTGAAAGGTAAATTCATCCCAGTTCAACGTGTTCCGGTAGAAAAGCTTAATCGTATTACAGGAAAAAACCACCAAGGTGTTATTGCCTATATTGCATCGGTAACCTACCAAACAGTTGATGATTTAATTCCATTCCTATATGAGCAAGGCAAGAATCCGTTTTTTGTTATGCTAGATGGTATTACGGATGTTCGTAACTTTGGTGCTATTGCACGTACTTGTGAATGTGCTGGTGTAGACGGAATCATAATTCCAGTAAAGGGTAGTGTTAGTGTAAATGCCGATGCTGTAAAAACTTCTGCTGGTGCTTTGCATACTATTCCTGTGTGCCGTGAGCATAATTTGAATGGAACTCTTAAGTATTTAAAATCTAATGGTTTTAGAATTTTAGCTGCATCGGAAAAAGCAAAAGAAAACTATACGAAAGCAGACTATACAGGTCCTATCTGTGTAGTTATGGGAGCCGAGGATACAGGTGTTTCGCCTGAGAACTTAGCACTATGCGACGAGTGGTTAAGAATTCCTATCGTAGGTAAAATTGAGTCGTTGAATGTTTCGGTTGCTGCGGGAGTTTTGATTTACGAAGCAATGAAAAACCGTATCGAAGAGTAGTTCTAGACCAATCTTATTTAAAATATACCTTGTTAATTTATACTGTTGAAATGAAGAAAATCCTATCTATACTAATTGTTTGTTTGCTAACTAGCCTCTCGGTCTTTGCACAAGGCCCGAAATGGGTGCTTAAGGCGAAGAAAGCTGTGTTCTCTGTGATAACGTTTGATAAAGATAACAACATTTTAAATCAAGGAAATGGTTTCTTTATCACAGAAAATGGTGTGGCAGTGTCACAATACAATTTATTTAAAGGAGCTCATCGAGCAGTAGTAATTGACACAGATGGTAAAGAATTGGCTGTAAGATCTATTCTTGGAGCTGATGATACCTATAATGTACTTAAATTCCAAGTTGATTTGCCTTCTTCAAAAAAGGTTCAAAACTTGGAACTAAGTAGTGATAGTTTAAGTGTGGGTTCGGAAGTATTAGTATTACCTTATTCAGTTTCTAAAGACAGAGCATGCCGTCCAGGTGTAATTCGTTCAGTAGAAAAGATAAGAGGTGGATACAAATATTATTCTTTAGATTTGCGTTCTTCAGAAGTGTTGGCGAGTTGTCCGATGGTAACAACTTCTGGTCAAGTGCTAGGATTGTTGGAGTTGTCGGATGGTCGAAGTAAATCTGATGTTCTTTGTCATGCAATTGATGCGAATTTTATTAATAATTTAAGTTTAAATGCACTTTCATTTAATGACGTTTCTCTAAATGCCATTAAAATACGTAAAGGGCTTCCTAATGATATGGGGCAAGCATTAACTTATTTATTGATGACTAAGACTAGGCTTCCAAATCAGGAGTATGCACTGTTGTTAGATGATTATCAAAAGATGTTTCCAACTTCTTATGAAGGGTACTTTAATAAAGCCCTTTATTATCTAGAGAAAGAAACGGTTTCTGCAGATGATTTAAAGATGGCACAAAGGCAAATTAACTTGCTCTTAGAGTTAAAAGATACTACTTCTGATGCTTATTTTTCAATCGCTAAGATTATTATAATGGGGCATTATACCGATGCAGCTAAAGATAATAAGTCTTGGGCACTGAGTGCGGCTCATGATTACTTGGATAAAGCTATTGCTATGAGTGATTTAGCATTGTATACACAAGTTAAAGGAGAGTTGTATGTTGATGAGGAAGAGTGGGATAAAGCATTGGTTTGTTATGAAAAATTAAACAAAACAGAATTGGCTTCTCCTCATACTTATTTAATTTCGGCTCAAATTCAAGAGAAAAAAGGAGTTGAAATGTCGGTTGTACTAGCTACTCTTGATAGTTGTGTTCAATTATTGTCTAAGCCTTATGACCTTAATAGTGCAATCTATTTGTTTGAAAGAGGTCGTGTGAATGCTGAGGTTGGTAATTTTAGAAATGCAATGTTTGATTTGAATGATTATCATTATGCTGTAAATGGTCAAGTAAATGATCAGTTCTATTATTATAGAGAACAGGTAGCAATTAAGGCTAGAATGTATCAACAAGCAATTGACGATATTGCAAGTGCAATAAAATTAAACCCGGAAGAATTGTCTTACTATTCAGAGAATGCTGCAGTGCATCTAAAAGTTGGAAGGTATGAAGAAGCCTTGAAGATTGTGGATCAGCTATTGGCTAAAGATGAAAATTTTGCTGAGGCTTATAGATTACAAGGTATTGCATTTCTACAGTTGAAAGATAAATCAGCTTGTACTAGTTTCAAAAAAGCGGTAGAATTAGGTGATCCAATTGCTGCAGAGTTACTAAAAAAATCATGTAACTAATTAAGAATTAGTATTTATATATAACAAGAACGGCGTGAATATATATTCACGCCGTTCTTGTTATATATGTGTTTGTGATTATTTCCACCAAGTTAGTAAGTCTGCAACGATGAAACTGCTGCCACCAATAAATATAAAATCATTCGCCTTAGCATTTATAAGAGCAGCTTCAGTAGCGCTTTGAACATCGGCATAAGTGGTTCCATGTAAACCATGTTGAAAACCAAGTCGTGTTATTTCGTCTTCAGGCAAAGCTCGGGCCACACTTGCTTTAGTAAAGTAATAGATTGCATCTTTAGGTAGCACTTCTAACACTCCATTTATATCTTTGTCATTAACCATTCCGATAACAATATGCAGTTTTTCATAAGATTGCATGTTAAGCTGGTAAACGATTTGTTTAATCCCATCAATATTATGACCAGTATCACAAACGACTCGGGGATAGTCTTGTAATTTTTGCCATCTACCCATCAAACCGGTAAGTTCATTTACTTCAGCAAAACCTTTTCTCATGGCTTGTTCATTGATTTTAAATCCTTTTTCTAGAAGCAGAGAAATAGCAAGAAGAATAGAATTACTATTGTGAATTTGACAATATCCTCCCAATTCACCCTTTAATTTATCATACTTTGTAGTTTCATACAACCAACCATCAGCAGTCATTTTACTTTTCTCGTTGTTGATTTGTGCATTGTCTTGCGCAAAATAGATGGGGGCATTAACCTCTTTCGCTTTTTGAGTAAAAACAGGTTTAGTTTCATCCAGGTACTCACCAATAATTACTGGAATAGCTGTTTTTATAATACCAGCCTTTTCAAAGGCTATTTTTGCTAGGGTATCTCCTAAAAACTGATTGTGATCATTACTAATATTCGTTATAATTGATAGTTCAGGAGAGATAATATTAGTGCAATCTAGTCTGCCACCTAGGCCTACTTCAATTATTGCGATGTCGATTTGTTCCTGAGCAAAATAATCAAAAGCCATTGCTGTTGTTAATTCAAAGAAAGAAGGATATAGAGGTTCGAAGAATGATTTGTGTTGTGCCACAAAATTAACAACAAACTGCTCAGAAATGCATTTGCCATTTATTCGAATTCTTTCTCTAAAATCGACTAGATGTGGTGACGTATATAATCCCACTTTATAACCTGCAGATTGAAGTATAGCAGCGAGTGTATGTGAGGTAGAACCTTTTCCGTTTGTGCCCCCTACATGGATGGTTTTAAACTTGGTGTGAGGATGATCTAAATATTTATCTAAAGCGTATGTGTTTTCTAACCCCTCTTTGTAAGCACTGCTTCCAATCTTTTGGAACATAGGGATGCTATTGTAAAGATACTCAAGGGTCTGATTGTAATTCATATTGAAAATAATATTTTATCCGTGATACAAACTCTAATAATTTAACTATATTACTAATGCTTAATCAGAGGAAATTAGTTTTTATAATTCACTCTGCAAATATCAACATTTAAAATGTAAAGCGTATGAGTACCAAGAAGAATTTTATTTTAGATACGAATGTTATTTTACATGACTATAAATGTCTTACTAGTTTTGAGGAAAATGACATTTACCTTCCTATAGTTGTATTAGAAGAGCTAGACCGTTTTAAAAAAGGCAGTGAACAAATCAATTATAACGCAAGGGAGTTTATTCGAAATTTAGAAGAAATATCTAGTGAGGATCTCTTTAAAGAAGGTGTACAATTAGGTGCAAATCTGGGAAGACTCTTTGTTATTATTGGTAATCCTCGTAGTCAACGCGTCAAAGATTCTTTCATTGAGAAAATATCGGATAATTGTATTTTAGGTTCTACTGATTACATTCAATCAAAGTATCCGGATATGAAAACCATATTGGTAACAAAGGATGTGAATTTAAGAATGAAAGCTAAATCTTTAGGCATTGTAGCGCAAGACTATAAGACAGAGACAGTAACTAATTTTGATGTGTTTGAGAGAGAGCATTTGGAATTCTTTATTGGAGATGTAGATGTGATTGATCGTATTTATGCAGGAAATACAAAAGTAACATTGGATGAGCTTCACTTAGATTACGAGTTCTTACCTAATGATTGCTTTATTCTTAAAAGTAGTAAGAATAGTGTATTAGCTCGTTATAATCCATTTACAGAATCGGTAGAAAAAATTAAAAAATCTAAGAACTTTGGTATTGAACCACGAAACGCAGAGCAAAGTTTTGCTTTTGAAGTATTAAATGATCCAGAAATCAAGTTGGTTGCAGTAACAGGTAAAGCTGGTACTGGTAAAACTCTATTGGCTTTGGCTTCGGCGTTGCGACAGAAGCAAGACTATAGACAAATACTATTGGCTAGACCCATCATAGCACTATCTAATCAAAATTTAGGTTTTTTACCAGGTGATGCTAAAGATAAAATATCACCTTATATGCAACCTTTATTTGATAACTTAAATGTTATCAAAAGGCAATTTGAAGTAGGCTCTAGCGATAGTAAAAAAATTGAAGAAATGCTCAAAAACGATGAGCTTGCTATTGAGGCTTTGGCATTCATTCGTGGAAGAAGTTTGTCGGATATGTTTTGTATTATTGATGAGGCTCAAAACTTAACACCTCATGAAGTGAAGACTATTATTACACGTGCAGGTGAGAATACTAAGATGATTTTCACTGGAGATATTCAACAAATAGACCACCCTTATTTAGATGCTTCGTCCAACGGTTTAGTTTATTTAATTGATAGAATGAAGAAACAAAAGCTATTTGCTCATGTTAATCTTGTGAAAGGGGAGCGTAGTGAGCTTAGTGAGCTGGCTAGTAATTTACTGTAGATAAAGCCATTGTTTGGCAGAGTAGAGTACAAAAGTGCATTTATAAGGTTAAATGCACTTTTATTCACATCTACTTATTAAAATATATTTATATTTGCAATTAGACAAAAATTTAAATAAGTAAAAAGTGGCCAATTTTTTTAAACATTACTTATCCGCTCGAGTTTTACCGATTTGGATAATTCTATTCTTTGACACGGCTATTCTAGTATTTTCTGTAATTCTTAGCTTTATACTAAGATTTAACATTCCTTATCTACTAGATAATAGCAGTTATGTTGCAAAAACTATTGTAGCTGTCGTGTTTTTCAATGTGATTCTTTTTAAGGTATTTAGAACGTATTCAAACGTTTTGCGATTTTCATCTTTTGTAGATATAGGTCGCTTGTGTATTGCTGTTACATTCGGTTATTCCTTTGTAGTAGCACTAGAATATATTTCTCGTATTGCTTTAGATGAGAGTTACTTCCAGACAAGCGTTATAATCATAGCATATGTTATAAGCTGTTTTATCATGATTACTTCAAGAATTACGATTAAAACAGTTTTTGAAATCGCTTCTCGTTCTCAAAAAGGAAGTGATAATATATTCATATATGGAGCTAAAGAGGCGGGGGTAAATATCGCTAAATCTATCCGTGTAGGAATGAAAGAAGACTTTAGGTTAAGAGGATTTATTGCTGATGAATCTGAACTTGTCGGTAAGATGATTATGGGCTCTAAAGTTTATCCTAATAATGAAGACCTTCTTCGTGTGTTGGTAGAAAAAGATATTAAAAGTGTCATTGTTTCTCCTGCAAAAATTGAGAAACTTCAAGATTTAAATCTAACAGACCTTTTCCTAGATAATAATATCCGTTTATTAACGGCTCCTCCAATTTCAGATTGGGGAAATAAAACCCTATCTACAGCAGATATTAAAGAAATTCAGATTGAAGATTTATTACAAAGAGACCCAATTGAAGTCGATTTGAAGAAGATTGCTTCTCATCTGGAAGGTAAACGCGTAATGATTACGGGTGCTGCTGGTTCAATAGGTAGTGAAATAATGCGTCAAGTTGTACAATTCAATCCTTACAGTATTACGCTGATTGACCAAGCCGAAACTCCTTTGCATGATATCCGTCTAGAACTTCAAGACAAATGGAGAAATGTAGTGTCGGAAACAATTGTTGCAGATATTACCAATGAAACACGTATGGATGATATCTTTAATACCTACAGACCTCAATACATCTTCCATGCAGCAGCCTACAAACATGTTCCTATGATGGAAGATAATGTTTCGGAGTCTGTTCAAGTGAATGTTCGTGGTACGAAAGTTATTGCCGATTTAGCTGTTAAATATAACGTAGCTAAATTTGTGATGATATCTACAGATAAAGCTGTAAACCCTTCTAATGTAATGGGTTGTTCAAAACGTATTGCAGAGATTTATGTGCAATCATTAGCACGTAAATTAGCTAAAGAAGGGAACAAATCGGTTAGTTTCATTACGACTCGTTTTGGTAATGTTTTAGGTTCAAATGGATCTGTTATTCCTCGATTTAAAGCACAAATTCAAAAGGGCGGACCAGTAACTGTTACCCATAAAGACATTATTCGTTACTTTATGACCATTCCTGAAGCTTGTAGATTAGTGCTAGAAGCAGGAAGTATGGGACATGGTGGAGAAATCTATATCTTTGACATGGGCCAACCCGTTAAAATCTATGATTTAGCGAAACGTATGATTAGTCTTTCAGGTTGTGGTAATCGCGTGAAAATTGTATTTACAGGTCTTCGTCATGGTGAAAAACTATATGAAGAACTTCTAAATGTGAAAGAGTTGACTAAGCCAACATATCATGAAAAGATTATGATTGCCAACGTACGTGAATACGATTACGATGAAGTAAACAAAAAGTTAACCAATCTATATGATTTAAGCTTTAGCTATGATCAAATGAAGATTGTGAAAATGATGAAGGAAATTGTCCCAGAGTTCATCAGTAAAAATTCATTATTCGATAAACTAGATGAGAAACAAGAAGAAGTAGCAGTTAAAGTCCCAGAGGCTTCCGATAATTATGCTATCTAATTCTAAACGAAATAGATTAAAAGCAGTTAAGTTACTTAACTGCTTTTTTTATGCCTTAACCTCAAGTCTGTAATAACACTAGAGAAGGGGAAGCCTGCTTCAAGATAGCTCGCAAATATTTAGATAGGAAGAAGGTGGAATAACAACGATTAATACGGATTCTAGCAAAACCAAACGAGCGTCGTAGAAATAATTCTGCGACGCTCGTTCAAATAATTAATATACGAGGATTACTTAGTTTCCTCTTTTTCTTTCTTCTCAACCATTGGAATTCGAAATGATGTATATAAGAAAATTGCAGCAGCAATAGTCGCTAAAACAATCCATTCATTTCCTTTAGTATATATTATTGCAGCACCTGAAGCTATGATGAACAAGCTAGCAAAAATCTGTTTCCTATATAATCTTTTTAGATTAAGATTTCGCCCTTTGTAAGGTGCGTTAATTTGCGCCAAGGCAATTAATGTACCTCCAATGGTTATGCCAAATGGAGCATACTCCCAGTCTAGTGCATTACTAATATATCCAGCACAAACAGCTATCGCTCCAAGTACATATAAAAGGGTTAAAATTTTATCTTTCATTATTTGTCAAAAATGTAAATCTCTTCGTTGGGCTTTTTCATAAAATACTTTTCACGAGCAATTTTTTCAATTCTTTCCGGATTTGAATTAAGCTCTTCAAGTAATATTTTAGTCTCTTTATACTCCTTCTGATACTTTTGTATTTCACTTTGAAGTTCAGAAATCTCGCGGCTATATTGCGCACCCTTTATGTAATTGTTTTTATCAATGAAACACAAGTGTACGAAAAAAACAATAACCAATGTGGCTAGTTTATGCTTTTTTACCCAGCTCCATATATTCCCCAGTGCTGTTTTAGTAGCATTTTCAGTGGTTGGTGTAGCGTTTTCAGTCATAGCAATAATTCTAATTTTACGATTGGGAACTAATTTCAAGTTCTATAGACAAAGATAAAACTTATCTCTTATAAAAGCATCTATCGTACCGAAAACTTAGAGTTTAGTATCTGTTGCTCTCGCAATTTTTATGTACATTTGTAGTACAAATTATAAGGAGAATATCCCATTATGGAAAACTATATCGTATCTGCCCGTAAATATCGTCCCGATACATTTGATACAGTTGTTGGTCAAGAGGCTTTAACAACAACACTGAAAAATGCCATATCATCGAATAAACTAGCCCATGCTTATCTATTCTGTGGTCCTAGGGGTGTTGGTAAAACTACTTGTGCTCGTATTTTTGCTAAAACAATAAACTGTTTACATAAAACTGCTGATGGTGAAGCATGTAACGAGTGTGAATCTTGTGTCGCTTTCGACGAGCAACGTTCGTACAATATTCATGAACTTGATGCAGCCTCAAATAATACTGTTGATGACATTCGTCAACTGATTGAGATGGTTCGTGTGCAACCTCAAATTGGTAAATACCGTGTGTTTATTATTGATGAGGTTCATATGTTATCCACCCAAGCTTTTAATGCTTTTTTAAAGACACTTGAAGAGCCACCTGCTCACGCTATCTTTATTTTAGCTACAACAGAGAAACATAAGTTATTACCCACCATTTTATCTCGTTGTCAAATCTATGATTTCAATAGAATTGGTGTGCAAGACATTGTTAATCATTTATCTCGTGTTGCTCAACAAGAAAATATTCAAGCCGAAGCAGAAGCTTTAAATGTAATTGCAGTCAAAGCTGATGGGGGAATGCGTGACGCCTTGTCAATGTTTGACCAAGCTGCAAGTTATACCCGTGGTAATTTAACCTATCAAGGTGTTTTGGAAAATCTTAATGTGCTTGATTATGATTATTACTTCCGTGTTACCGATGCGTTCTTAAGCAAGAATATTGTAGATTGTTTGTTAATTTTCAATGAAGTTCTTAACAAAGGATTTGAAGGAAATGCTTTTGTAGTAGGCTTAAATAGCCATTTTAGAGATCTTCTTGTAAGTAAAGACGATGCAACATTAGGTTTACTAGAAACGACAGCTAGTATCCGAGATCGTTATAAGCAACAAGCTCAAAACTGTACGAATAAATTCATTTTCCGTGCAATGAAAATTTGTAGAGATTGTGAAATCAATTTTAGAGCGAGTAAAAATAAACGTTTATTGGTCGAGCTGGCCTTGATAGAAGTAGCACAAGCTACAGACGAGGATGCGGAGCGGCCTTCGGGTCAATCTAAAAAACTTAAACCCATATTCAAAGATGTCGCTAAACCTCAGGCAAGTGCATCTAAACAACATCAAGCTGTAGTAAAAGAGAATAATATAAATTATTCAGATTCGAAAAGTGTTTCACAGCCGGTCAAAGCAACCGCTCAATCGCCCGTTCATCAAGCTCCTAGTGGTGTCTTAGATCAATTTAAACAAGTTGGAAAACGTAAGATTCCAGTTGTATCTATGGATAAAATGGGGGGAGTGTCAATCCGAAAGTTGAAGAATGATAACGCAGCAGCTCTTGCTGATTCATCGTCTAATCCACGACCTCAATCAGTAGAAAAAAAGGTCATTCAACGTAATTCAGCTCCTGTTGCCGTCGGTGATTTGAATTATCAATGGCAATCCTTTATCAATAAAATGCCCATTGATTTAAAAGCATTGGCAGTTCGTATGCGTGCTATTCGAATTGAGTTGATAGAAGATACTTTCCAATTTGAAATTGTAGTCGACAATGAATTTGCAGCCAATGAATTTAAGGCTATTAAAAATGATTTGGAAGCTGCATTACAGAAAGCACTTAATAACGACTACTTGGAGATGTTGGTTCGTGTAAGCGAGCCCGATGAAAATGTTCGTCCATACTCAAAAGTAGAACGCTATCAGTTAATGTGCGAAATGAACCCAGCATTGGTGGAGTTAAAGAATGTGTTTGGTTTGGAGTTTAATTAGAAATCTAAACTACCTAATATAAAAAATGGGCTATCCTTTTTAGGGTAGCCCATTTTGTTTTATTTCGTTGCAAAATCTGATATCTTCATTTGTCCAATTTCAGAATTATCCATGTCTTTTCGAAGTTTAGCCATGGCATCCCATTGCTTTTTAAACTTCTCATTGATGTCAATTTTAAAATCTCCCTCACCAGAACCATTATCATGAACAGTTTGTAAAATTTGCCCCACGGTAAGTCCTTCAATGTTGTTTTTAGGTGTATATCCAATCGCTTCCATTTTGGTATCTGCACTTGTTTCACAAATATAACCAACTTTAAGAAGGTCATTTAAAGTTCTATTGACCAGGCGAATTGGAATTTTGTATTTCCCAGATAACTCATCGGCAGTAAAAGGTTGCTTGTTTCTTTGGTGGTTAAAGCGTTTGACAATGAGCGACATAATCAAGACGGTTACAAAGTCACGATATTGTTGACAAACGTTTCTAGAGTCTTTATCAAAGCTAAATATACTGATGTTTTGTGACGTGTAGGTCAGCTGTGCCCCAAACAAGCAAATTGTCCATGAGGTTTGGAGCCACAATAAGAAAAGGGGGAGGGCAGCAAAACTACCATATATAGTGTTGTATTTAGAAACCCATATCTGTCCGCCAATATATAAGTACTGGAAGAACTGATAAATGGTTCCCATTAAAATACCCGAAACCAATGCGTATTTAAACTTAACTTTTGTGTTGGGCATAAATGAATACAAGGCAGCAAACATGAGCCAAGTAACAGCAAAAGGTATTAGTAGAATTAAAAACTTGGATAGTGAACCCAACAATGCAAATTTCTCCATCTCCGATAAAAAACCATTGATAAAAATATTTACCCCACTGGAAACCACAATTAATATAGGTAGTAAAAGGAATGCCGAGAAATAGTCGGTCATTTTACGGTATAGCGTTCTTGATTTTTTGACTTGCCAGATTAAGTTGAAAGTGTTCTCTATGTTGTTGATCAGTCCTAAAACTGTCCATAGTAACATTACTAAACCAATTCCAATGAACACACCTCCTTTAGCTTGATCAAGATAGGAATCTACAAACTGCAACATAGTTAGGGTGGTGTCATTCTTACCTCCAAAGTTATTGTAGACTTGAGCCTCTAGTAGATTACCAAAGCCAAAACCTCTAGCAATAGCAAAAAGAATAGCCAGCATTGGTACAATTGCAAGTAGCGTGCTATACGTTAATGCAGAAGCCATTGAAGCGATTCGGTCTTCACTGAAACGTCTAATTGTTATGTATAATGTTTTTATTGCATTGTAGAGTGAAAACTTTCTTTGGGTTACTTCACCTTCTGTAACCTTCCAGATACCCTCATTGATGAAAGAAAAAAAGCTTTTTATTTTGTCGAGCATGGGGAGTGTCTTTTATATAAATATCAGATCTGTAGAAGTTAAAAAGAAAAAAGTAGTTGCCCTATAAGCCGAGTTCTGTACCTATAAATAGGCGCCTGTCATTTATCTACGCATAATGTCACCATTATGCTCTAGCAGTCCACCCTCCGACATTGAGCGAGCAGCTCTTATAGCGTCGGTATACATGACCTTACAACTCCTCAGACGTACAGCCTGTGTGTCACCACACAGCTGGTGAGCTCTTACCTCACCTTCTCACCCTTACCCTTTAAAATTGGAAGCTAAAAGGCGGTTATTTTCTTCTACGTTGACTTTACTCTCACGAATAACTTCCCATTAAGAAGGAGGATGCTCTATGTTGCTCGGACTTTCCTCTTGCTCCGAAGAGCCAGCGACAGACCGGGCAACTACTTTCCTGCAAAGCTAGTTCTTTTTGTTAAATTAATGGGAATTGAATCTTTAAAATTTCAAAATAAACATCATTCAATTTAATTTCCTCCCTTGTTTAGGATTTTTAAACCTATTTGCAATCTCTTTTTTTGTATTTGGAATAATTACTGACTCTAAATAAATGTTATGGAAAGGCTTTAAAGTAGGCTCTATTGATAAAGAATATCAAAGAATTGAAAATCTAGTCTATATGGGGTGTTAGGTGCTTGTAGTTATGTATAGAATGATTATTTTTGCAATCTCTAATTCATCCTCGATATAATTACGATACGTAGTTATTGAGCAACGAGGATATGAATGAGTAATACTGATTTATCGGGTGTGGTTTATTTAATAAACCGTTCTACACAGATATCAAATTTAAATCTTCTTTAGGGCATTAATAACCGCTTTTGCCTTTTAGAAGATTTATTTTTTAGTCCCCTTCGGATTATATATTTTTATAATCTCATTATATCGCCTATCTTTGGGTAATATTATTCACTAAAACAGATTATTACAATGCCGAATACGCCAAATTGTCCAAAGTGTTCCATGTCGAATACTTACTTTGACGGTACGCTATTTATTTGCCCAGATTGTTTCCATGAGTTTACGAATCAAGAAACTGTTCAAGAGGAAATAGTACTGGTTGCTGTTGATAGCAACGGAGCAGAACTAAATGATGGAGACGATGTTACTGTCATTAAAGATTTAAAAGTTAAAGGATCATCTATGGTGGTTAAGCGTGGCACGAAAGTGCGTGGAATTCGTTTATCCGACGACGATCATACTCATATTGAGGGGAAAGTTGATGGGTCATCTATCTACTTGAAAACTTGCTTTTTGAAGAAGAATTAAGCAAATAATAATTCATAGAAGCCTCCTACAACCAAGTTGTAGGGGGCTTCTTGTTTTTTAACATAATCATCTTAAAAAAAGAGTCAAATTTATTGAACCATTTTATTTGATTCTATGTTAAGTATTCATAGCAAGAGATTTTAGAATTGAAATGGTTCTAGTTTCTATTTTGAATGTGTTTTACTCGTTAGTTAAGTTTTAGTTTCATATAATAGGTGTTTTATTCAACATAATAGTAAGTTTTAGAATAATTACAAACGCATTCAAATAGATTTTATTAAAGTGAGTTAAGTAAAAATGTGTGTTAATGATCCTTTTTATAGATCAGTAACACACATTTTTTTATTCCTCATACAGGCAAAATAACAGCATTGTAACAAATAAGCGTATCTTATCAGAAGAAGACAATTTGAGTATGTGATTATTTTTCTACTACATCTTTTTAAGCTAATTTGTTAGAGCTACGTAATGAATGATTTGAAGACTTTGGTTTGATAAGCTAATTAGTCTATCTTTTTCCTCGCTTCAATTCTTGTAGTCTTTTAATATGTAGTCTAGGTTTAGACACCATATGTTTTAATTTAAAGTTTAGAATCGCCAAAGGTCTTACCATATTGCATGGTAAGACCTTTGTTTTTATAATGAATTGATTAATAGTGTTATAGCATTTTTGTTGCAACTAATATTATATTAATAATATATAACTAAATTAAAAATTAAATAAAACAAACATAATTTTCAAATGATTAGCTTGTGAGTATCGATATTTAACTTACTTTTGTCATGTTCATTTTCTAGTGCGATGAAAACTACGTCTAAGTTTATCGTCAAACAAAAATGGGAAATGACTTTAATTCGATATTTACAAGTATTTGATGATAATAAGCCGTTTAAGAAGTAGTGATACTTTTTGAACGGCTTTTCATTTTTAGTCTACTTCCGGATCAGTAAAGATTTACTTCTTTTGGTAATATCGCACCCAATCTACCCACATTTCTACAGGTACATCTTCTGGATTTACTGCTCCTACCCAGCTACCTCCTAATTGCATACTTAATATGATATAGAACGATTGATCATTGAATGGGAATTGTCCTTCTTTATCTGTTTCAATTTTTGGATAGGTAAACGTATGTACATCATTCACAAAGAAGCAAATGCTATCAGGGTATTTTTCAATTGCAAACGTGTTGTACTCACCATTGATATAAGCATGTGTTGCACCTGCTTTCGGATTGTCTTTAATACCAAGATGATGTGTATAGCCTGTATGAATTGTTTGGTAGGCAATTGAATCGTGGTTTAAGTGTTCCATAATATCAATTTCGCCAGTATATGGCCATTGGTTATCTTGTGGGAGCATCCAAATAGCTGGCCATACACCTTGTCCTTCGTCAAGTTTAGCACGTACTTCGATTCGACCATAGTCAAAAAGCTGTTTGTCTTTACTCCATAAACCTCCTGTTAAGTAAGTTGCAGTATCGTTAAGTTGCGTTGTGTTTTGTATACCACGAAGCACTAAATTACCATCAGCTAGAGCATATAACGAATCGTACTCCGACATGAAATTCTTCCAATCGGGATGTGCACGTGGCACTTTGCTCCATGTTAATGTATCATAGTTTTCTGCTTGATCAAACTCATCAGACCATACCAATTCCCATTGATTATTTTGTTTGGCTGGGGTACATCCTATTGCAAGAAGGCAGCAATACGCTACTCCCAAAAGTTGAAGTAAGGAATTCTTCATTTTCATGTTTAGTTGTTTAAAGTAGTTGTGTTATTTATTCATTGCATATTTTATATTTATGCATTGCAAATATAGACAAATAAATGAAGGTTATCATTATTAGTTTATTAAAGTAATGCTTGCCTATCCCTATCCATATTGCTCTAAACGTCGATTTGTTAGCTCCCTTTAGTGTAGTTCTCTTCTCCCTATGACAACAGAGTTCTCTTTGAATGAAGACAGTGTTCTCTTAGGAAGGGGACAACCTCTTCTAAAGGGGGTAAAAAATATCCTCCAACAACAAGAGGAAACTTGAGTAATTAGTTTAGGTCATTGAGTCTTATCGCAAGTCATATGTCCTATTAATAATGTATTTTAATTCATTTTTTT
>JASLDF010000016.1 GCA_030151635.1 Bacteroides sp.
TTTATCGTTTACTTCAGCAATTGCGCCTTTCAACATATCTTTATCTTGGTAAGCTTCAACTTTATCATACTTACCTGTACGTTGAGTATGAGTTGCAACTTGCTCTGCTACCATTTCGTCTGTAACGTCGATAGTGTAGTAGTCAACTTTTACATCTTTACTGATTGCAGCCTTAATTTCAGGAGCTAGACCTAAATCAAATGTAAATTCGAAATCTTCCATAGTGTCAAAATCAACAGGAGCTGAATTTTCATTTGGAAGAGGTTCACCTAAGATATTTAGGTCATTATCTTTAATGTAAGCATAAATCTTTTCAGAAAGAAGTTTGTTTACTTCTTCAGCAACCATAGATTTGCCATACATTTTATTCAACATACCTGCTGGAACCATTCCTTTACGGAAACCTGGAACTTGAGCATTTTTACGTAAATCTTTCAAAGCTTTATTAACATTTTCTTGATAATCAGCTTTTTCTATTTTAACTGTAAGCAAAGCACTTACTTTGTCAATGTTTTGTAATGAAACGTTCATTCTGACAATATTTATTTAGATTATTATTTATTTCTATTCCTTGCAAATAGGGCACAAAATTAGTGTATATCTTTGGAAATATCAAAAATAGTGAGATTTTATTATACTCTTTTGATTCTAGCTCACTAATTACAAATTTAATTATGAAATAGCTAATACTTTCCATCATAACCATTTTCATAATACAAAATCAGTATTAATCATTTAGATTATCCATTGGGTGTATAACTCAGAAGAAAGATTACCAAGTCAACGTTAATATAGATTGATATTATAAAAGAACCATCCTTATTTAATAAATTAAAGACAACAATATTTTCTCAAACACAAGTTTTAACTTATAGAACTTCTAAAGTTAACAAGCCTCTCAAAACGTTTCAAGTTAAAAAATGTCTTCAAAATTAAGTATCTGTAATCTAAATACTAAAGATTAGGTTCATATGAAATATAAACTTCAAAAGCTATTGTTTATTTGATTATTATACATTCCTTTGTCTTGACATTATAGATGCATTCTAAGCATTGGATTCTACCAAGCACAGTTTTTACCTTCGCAAGAGGAATTGTAATCTCTCTGTTCGTTAATCTTTCCAACGCCCTATTCATCTATTTATTTTGAGAGTATTTTTAATTATTATTACAATGAACATTTACGTAGGTAACCTTAACTATCGTGTAAGGGAAACAGAATTAGAAGAATTTCTAAGCAACTTTGGTACTGTTAATTCAGTTAAAATCATCACTGACCGCGAAACAGGTCGCTCAAAAGGTTTTGGTTTTGTTGAAATGGACGATGCAGGTCTTGCACCAAACGTTATTGAAGAAATTAACGGTAAAGATTTTTCAGGTCGTGCAATTGTTGCAAAAGAAGCTAGACCAAGAGAAGAACGCTAATTGACAACAACCAGTCATAAAAGAAAGAGAGAAGTTATAATTTAACTTCTCTCTTTTTATTTTGTTATAGCTGAAAATTCTTCTTACGAAATACGAAGCTAGTACTTAGGTATTTTTCTCGTACTGTTTTATTCTCAGCCAATTCTTCAGGTTCGCCTTGGAAAAGAATCTTACCTTCAAAAAGTAGATAAGCACGATCTGTAATACTTAAAGTTTCCTGTACGTTATGATCAGTAATAAGAATTCCTATATTCTTATCTTTCAGCTTCCACACAATTTGTTGAATATCTTCCACAGCAATAGGGTCAACACCAGCAAAAGGTTCATCAAGCATAATAAACTTAGGGTCGATAGCTAAACATCGAGCAATCTCTGTTCGACGTCTTTCCCCTCCAGACAACTGATTTCCGTTATTTTTACGAACTTTATTTAATCTAAACTCAGAAATCAAGCTCTCTAACTTATCTCTTTGATACTCCTTAGATGTATTAGTCATTTCAAGTACAGAAGCGATATTATCTTCTACACTCATCTGCCTAAAAACTGAAGCCTCTTGAGCTAAGTACCCAATACCTGCACGTGCACGTTTATAAACTGGGTAATTAGTTATATCTAAATCATCTAGGTATATATGTCCTTCATTGGGAGTAATCAAACCTACGGTCATATAGAATGATGTAGTCTTACCAGCTCCATTAGGACCCAATAAACCCACAATCTCTCCTTGTCGTACATTTATCGACACTTCATTCACTACGGTTCTTTTCCCGTATTTTTTTACCAAATTTTCAGTTCGAAGTGTCATTCTAGCCTTTTCCATATATCTGCTATTTTGGAACAAATTTAATGAATTAAGATGAAAATGATGTACATTTGTAAGTAAATAAACGAAGTATGCAAAAACTATTACAGAAAGTTGGCGATTACGTCATTCTCATGCGACGCACTTTTACACGTCCTGAAAGGATGAGGGTTTTCTTCAAAGAATACCTAAAAGAGATTGAACAACTTGGAGTAAATTCTATAGGGATTGTACTGTTAATCTCATTTTTCATAGGTGCAGTAATTACTATTCAAATAAAATTAAACATTGAAAGTGCATGGATGCCACGTTGGACTGTGGGATATGTTACTCGTGAGATTCTTCTTCTAGAATTTTCCTCATCTATAATGTGCTTAATTTTGGCGGGGAAAGTTGGTTCTAACATAGCTTCACAAATAGGAACAATGCGTGTTACCCAACAAATTGATGCTTTAGAAATAATGGGTGTAAACCCTGCTAATTTTCTCATTCTTCCCAAAATATCAGCAATGGTTACAGTTGTACCTATCCTCGTTATATTCAGTATATTTGCCGGAATAATTGGTGCCTTTGCAACATGTTGGTTTGGAGGTATTATGACAGCTACTGATTTAGAATATGGATTCCAATATAACTTTGTCGAACAATTTGTATGGACAGGTATAATAAAGTCGCTATTCTTCGCATATATTATTGCAAGCGTAGCTGCATACTTTGGATATACTGTTGAAGGGGGCTCAACTAATGTAGGGAAAGCATCTACAGACTCAGTGGTCTTTAGCAGTGTTCTTATTCTATTTGCGGACTTGGTATTAACTAAACTCTTAATGTAATGATTGAACTTAAACACATCACAAAATCTTTTGACAATAGAGTCGTTTTGGAAGATATCAACTGCATCTTTGAGGATGGTAAAACTAACCTAATCATAGGGCAGAGTGGCTCTGGTAAGACTGTACTGATGAAATGTATCGTAGGACTACTTGAACCTACAGCAGGAGAGCTTTTATATGATAATAGAAACTTTTTGACACTAAATAAAAAAGAGAAAAAGTTACTTCGAAAAGAAATGGGTATGATTTTCCAAAGTGCAGCTCTTTTTGATTCTATGTCTGTATTAGACAATGTTATGTTCCCAATTGATATGTTCTCATCTGACACCTATAGGGACCGAGCTAAACGAGCTATGACGTGTTTAGACCGAGTTAATCTTCTTGATGCTAAATACAAGTTTCCTGGAGAAATAAGTGGCGGTATGCAGAAACGAGTAGCCATTGCTAGAGCCATTGCTTTAAATCCTAAATATCTATTTTGCGATGAACCAAACTCTGGATTAGATCCTAAGACATCTCTTGTAATAGATGAGCTTATACATGATATTACTGTTGAATATAATATGACTACAATTGTTAATACACATGACATGAACTCTGTAATGGGAATAGGCGACAATATTATGTTTATTAATAAAGGTCATCAAGAATGGAATGGTTCTAAAACTGAAATTATGAACTCACAAAACAAACAACTAAATGACTTTGTATTCGCATCCGATTTATTCAAAAAGATTAAACTAAATGAAGCCGAATAATACAAATATCAAACAATAGAAAAGGGGTTGCTTTCAATAAAGCAACCCCTTTTCTATTACAAGACCTCATTAGACAAAATTATTTTTGTCTAATGAATATATTAATTGGATTTCCGCAGAAATTCCATTTAGCTCTAATTTTATTTTCCAAGAACCTTTTATAAGGATCTTTAATATACTGAGGCAAATTTGCAAAGAATACAAAAGACGGCACTTGTGTATTTGGCAACTGAGTAACATATTTAATCTTAATATACTTACCCTTAGTCGCAGGAGGTGGATATGATTCAATAAGAGGCAACATCGCTTCATTCAACTTAGCAGTCGAAATTTTAAATGATCTACCTTCATATACACTCCTCGCATCTTCCAAAACTTTAAGAATACGTTGTTTCTCAATAGCTGAAGAGAAAATAATAGGAAAATCAGTAAATGGTGCAAAACGCTCACGAATCGTTTTTTCTAACGTATTCATCATTTTAGCTGTTTTGTCTTGTACCAAGTCCCACTTATTCACAACAACAACAAGACCTTTCTTATTTTTTTGAATCAAAGAAAATATATTTAAATCTTGACTTTCAATACCACGAGTGGCATCAAGCATTAAGATACAAACATCAGCACTTTCAATCGAACGAATTGAACGGATTACAGAATAATACTCTAAATCTTCTACAACTTTACTTTTCTTACGAATACCTGCAGTATCCACAAGATAGAAATCAAAACCAAATTTATTATAACGTGTATAAATTGAGTCGCGAGTTGTTCCCGCTATCTCTGTTACAATATTTCGATCTTCACCGATAAAAGCATTTACAATCGATGACTTACCTGCATTAGGACGTCCAACAATTGCAAATTTAGGAATTTCTTCATCAAGCAACTCTTCAACTTGCTTACTGAAGAGACTAACAACATGGTCTAGTAAATCACCTGTACCACTTCCAGACATAGCTGAAATTGCATACGGATCACCAAGTCCTAAACCATAAAACTCAGCCGATTCAAACAATAAGTTACTATTGTCTGTTTTATTTGATACTAACACTACAGGCTTTTTAGCTCTTCTCAAAATAGTAGCTACCTCCATATCAAGGTCAGTAATACCATTTTGAACATCAACTACAAAAAGGATTACGTCGGCTTCTTCTACGGCTAGTAGAACTTGCTTGCGAATTTCCTCTTCAAATACGTCATCGGAATTAACTACCCAACCGCCTGTATCAACAACAGAGAACTCTTTACCTAACCATTCAGATTTCCCATATTGACGATCGCGGGTTGTACCAGCTTCATCATTTACGATGGCCTGACGAGTTTTTGTCAATCGATTAAATAAAGTAGACTTTCCAACATTAGGTCTTCCTACTATTGCTACTAAATTACTCATAACTCATCTATTTATTATATCCGTCCCTATACAATTTAGAGACAGATTTATATTTATTAATCACGTTGATATCCAAAATTCTTAAGCTCTTTAGAAGAACTTCTCCAATTTTCATCAACTTTTACGAAGGTTTTCAAGAAAACCTTTTTATTAAAAAATCGCTCTAAATCTTTTCTAGCTTCAGTAGCAACTTTCTTTAAAGCCACACCATTTTTGCCTATAATAATTCCTTTTTGGGAATCACGTTCAACATAAATAATTGTAGATATTGCAATTTTTGCATCAGACTCTATAAACTCTTCTACAACGACTTCTACAGAGTATGGAATTTCCTTATCGTAATATAGTAATATTTTCTCTCTAAAAATTTCAGAAACGAAGAAACGAGCTGGTTTATCAGTCCATTGCTCTTTATCAAAATAAGGAGGAGATTGAGGTATTAACTCGGTTACACGCTTCAAAATATATTCAACATTAAATTTTGAAAGTGCAGAAATCGGCAAGACCTCAGCCTTAGGTAATAATTCAGACCATCGTTCTACAAGTTTAATTAAATCATCTTGATTACTCAAGTCTATCTTATTAATCAAAACAAGAATGGGAACATCTAACTTAGCCACCTTTTCGATAAAGTCAATGTTCTTATCTATCTTTTCAACAACATCAGTCACATAAATCAGTACATCAGCATCATCAAGAGCCGACACAGAAAATTGTAACATAGATTCTTGTAACTTGTAGTTTGGCTTCATCACTCCAGGAGTGTCTGAAAACACAATCTGGACATCTTCAGTATTATAGATTCCCATAATACGATGACGCGTAGTTTGAGCTTTAAAAGTAGCTATAGAGATTTTCTCACCAACTAGGCGATTCATCAATGTAGACTTACCTACATTCGGATTACCAACTATATTAACAAAACCTGCTTTATGTTTCATATGCATACATTTATAGACAAAAAAACGCATCAAACTAAAAGATTAGGATGCGCTTTTAAAGATATCATAATATTTTAATATGTTTTACTGAAACACATTATCATTTAGGATCATAAGCCCATTTTACATAAACTGCACCCCAAGTGAAACCAGCACCAAAGGCAGTGAAAATGATATTATCTCCTTTTTTCAATTTACTTTCATTATCCCAAACGCAAAGAGGTAAAGAAGCAGCACTAGTATTACCATAGTGCTCAATATTCACCAACATTTTTTCGCTAGGCAATTCCAAACGTCTTGCTACAGCATCAATAATACGTAGATTAGCTTGATGAGGTACAACCCAATCAATATTTGATTTATCTAAATTATTACGTTCTGCTATTTCAGCACTAATATCAGACATATTCGTAACAGCATATTTAAATACTGTTCTTCCTTCTTGATAGATATAGTGCATTTTATTATCGACAGTAAAGTATGAAGGAGGACAAACTGAACCGCCCGCTTTCATGTGTAAAAATGGTAAGCCTTTACCATCAGTTCTTAATTTAGCGTCTAAAATACCAAAGTCTTCTTCTGTAGCTTCTACCATAAAAGCACCTGCACCATCACCAAAGATTGGACAAGTAGCACGATCGGTATAATCAACCATCGATGACATTTTCTCAGCGCCAACTATAATTACTTTTTTGTAACGTCCAGAACGAATGAAGCTAGCTGCAGTTTCCATCGCGAATAAAAAACCAGAACAAGCTGCTTGCAAATCATATGCAAAAGCATTTTTAAGTCCCAACTTATCACAAAGGATAGAAGCTGTAGATGGAAAATGATAGTCGGGAGTAGAAGATGCTACAATAACCAAATCAATATCATCTGGATTTGAATTAGTCTTACGCATTAAGTCTTTAGCAGCTTTACGAGCTAGATACGCAGTACCTAGACCTTCTTCATGCAAAATTCTTCTTTCTCTAACTCCTATTCGAGTCATAATCCACTCATCAGTGGTGTCCACCATTTTAGATATTTCTTCATTATCTAAAACGTATTCAGGAACAAAACCACCAACACCTGTGATTACAGCGTTTATATTTTTCATTTAACCTGTGTTTAGTACAAAACCTATTTACCCAAAAGCAGCCGAAAAGCAAAAGCTTTTTGGCTGTTATTGGATTTTCGACTCAATTGAGTCTTAATTTCTTATAGAGCTGCTTCTTTAACGATAGCAACTTTTCCTCTATAATAACCGCATGCACCACATACAGTATGGAAAACATGCCATTCACCACAATTAGGACAAATTGCTAATGTTGGAGCTACAGCTTTATCATGAGTTCTTCTCTTTGCTGTTCTTGTTTTAGATTGTCTTCTTTTTGGATGTGCCATTTTACTTCTATTTTTATTTAATTATTATTTGATATTTTCTTTAAAGCATCCCATCTAGGATCAGTACTTTGAGTGTCTGTATCGGAACATTCGGCATCTCCATCTTCTTCGCCAGGTAGCACTGCTAAATGCTCAAGGAGTATTTGTTCCATCTCAAGATTACATTCTCCATCAGAATGAATATGTTGTAAAGGAATAGCTAGTTCAATTAGTTCATACATTGTCCATGTCAAATCCAACTTGGTTTCACCATCAGGCAATGTAAAATCAAATTCATCATCTTGTTCTGAAGATGAGAAAATTTCATTTCCTATCTGAACGTCCATTCCATAACGAACTTTAAAAGTTTCTTCGGTTTCAATATACACTTCTACATCGTCTAAACAACGATCACAAGGTACTATTAATTCACCTTCAATTTCAAAACTCAATAAAAAATGTCCAAAACTTATTTTCTCAAGAAGTACTTTTACATCAACATCACCATTTTTTATCGAAAATTCATCCGACAAAGCAAAAAAATCATCGGTCAAATGGAATGTTAGTTCTTGTCTTGAAACCGATTTAAGGTTTTCAAAATCAACAATATAATCTGTATTACTTCTCACTTCTATTGGTTTTTGATTGAAAAACAAGGAAATAGGACTCACTTTAGAGAGTTTATTTCAGTTTGCAAATTTACAAATAATATTTCTTATTTAGCGGTTTTAATCTTAAATATTCTTTATCTAAGTATTAAAACTTGGATATAAAAAAGTAACAATCTAAATTCAAGAT
>JASLDF010000080.1 GCA_030151635.1 Bacteroides sp.
TTTGCTAATCTTGTTTAAAGAACCTACTTGATTTAATGGTAAACGAACAATACGAGATTGTTCAGCTAAAGCTTGCAAAATAGATTGACGAATCCACCATACAGCGTAACTAATAAACTTGAATCCACGAGTTTCATCAAATTTTTCAGCAGCCTTGATCAATCCTAAGTTCCCTTCATTAATCAAATCGGGTAAACTCAATCCTTGATTTTGATATTGCTTAGCCACAGATACCACAAATCGTAAGTTTGCTTTAGTCAATTTTTCTAGAGCAACACGATCTCCTTTTTTAATACGTTGAGCTAATTCCACCTCTTCCTCTACAGTGATTAAATCTTCACGACCTATCTCCTGTAGATACTTGTCTAGAGATGCACTCTCCCTATTAGTAATACTTTTAGTTATCTTTAATTGTCTCATTCTATAAAACAGATTTGGGGTGCAAAGATAGAGAGTAAATGTAATAAAATAAAATTTTAGTCCATATCTTTTATTATCAAAATTATTCCTATCTAATACAACAGAAGTGAGGCCAATAGGTTGACTACTGACCCCACTTTTAATTATATTAAACATCCTAAGTTTTAAATTCTTACTCGGATGCCAGATTTACAGCATAGTTAACTCGTTTTCCAGAAGGGAAAATACCTGTTAAGAAAATGACTTGTTCAGGTGTTTTTAATGCATCTTGGAATACATTTTCCAAATCATCTATATTTCGCATCGGTTGCCCATTTGCCTTAAGAATGATGAATCCCTTACGAATTCCAGCTTCTTTCATCTTGCCCGATTGCACACCCGTAACTTGAATTCCATAACGTAATCCCAATTGAGCTTTTACATCATCTGGAAGTTCTACAAAAGCAGCACCCAATAAATCCATTCCGGTTTTTTGAACAACTTTCGTAGTTCCTTGTGCATTCATTAAGACAACTGGAATAACAGTCTCTTTTTTATTACGTATAATTTTTAAATTAATCTTATCTCCAGGTTTGTGTTTAGCCAACTCCTCTTGTAAGGAAGCCATGTTAATAACACGCTTACTATCGATACCTACAATTACATCATCTTTCTTTAAGTCTGCAGCAGCAGCCGAGCTATTTTCTAGGATTTCAGCAATTAAAACACCATCTACAACACCAAGGTCACTCAATTTTTGTTTCAATTCTTTACTAGCCTCTTCGCCCATGTAGCGTGCATCCGAAGGAGCGCTACCCATAATTCCCAAAACAGCACGTTGAACTGTTCCATATTCTTTCAAATCCGCAATGACTTTAGTCATGATTGAAGTTGGAATAGCAAAACCATATCCTGCGTAAGCACCAGTTGGAGAAGATAATACGGCATTTATACCAATTAATTCTCCTTTAACGTTAACTAATGCCCCTCCACTATTTCCTTGATTAATGGCTGCATCAGTCTGAATAAAAGATTCAATTCCTTTATTATAAACACCTAAAGAACGTGCTTTAGCACTCACAATCCCCGCTGTTACGGTTGATGTCAAGTTAAATGGATTTCCCACTGCCAACACCCATTCTCCTACTTTTAAATTATCGGAATTCCCGACAACAAGTGTAGGTAGGTTTTTTTCTTCAATTTTCACTAGCGCCAAATCGGTACTTGGATCTGTACCAATGATTCGACCTATATAATCACGATTATCATTCAATCGAACATTAATTTCATCTGCCCCCTCAATCACATGGTTATTCGTTACAATATAACCATCTGTAGAGATAATTACACCCGACCCAAAGCCAACTTGTGGTCTAGATTGATATTGACGTTGTTGCCCACGATTTCCATCACCAAAGAAGAAATCAAAAATATCAGGCTCACGCTGATAGGTCTTTGTTTTAGAATGTTGCACAGACTTAATATGAACCACTGCATGAATAGACTTATCTGCAGCCTCTGTCAAATCAACAGGCTGGGTTATCGCCCCATTGAAATTAGCCATTTGAACATTAGGCTTATTATCGAAAACCTCATAAAAATCATTTTTAGGTTCTTGATTATAAGCCAATTCGCTTACTGAACTTTTAGATAATTGATAGGTAGTAACACCCGCTACCCCTGCACTAACCAATACAAGAGCACCTACACCTAGTAAGTTTTTAATAATTTTATTCATATATCAACGTTAGATTAATATGTTAATAATATCGTTTGTTTTAACATTTGAACAGTAACTAAGTAAATTATTTATTGATGGCAATTATTGACCCTCTTAATTTACTACCTTTTAACAGATATACCTACTGATTAATAGTAGTTAACTAGATTAAAGAACCTATTCGTTGCAAAAGACACAATCCTATTAAACCTCTATATAGAGAGTTATAATTGAACATTAAGCTTAACAAAACAACAAGTTCAAACCATCAATGTTTCGTCTATCTCACTATTTTAATAAAGCAAGGTATGTGCCAAATCTCATTTTTATACTTATATTCGAATGGATATGAAATTTTGTCAGCTTTATAGCTATACAATATGTCAGATTTGTAATGTATACCACTTTTAAACAATTTATGGATAAGATAATTAATATTCTAGTAATTGAAGATGAAAAGCGAGTAGCAGACCTTATTTCTAGGGGATTGCATGAAATGGGCTACCATGTAGATTTAGCATATGATGCCGAAGAGGCACTTTCAATATTTAAAAATAAGTCATTTCACATCATTTTATCTGATATTATTTTACCAGGTATGAATGGCCTCAACTTTTGCCAAGAAGTGAGAACCATCAACAAGGAGATTCCAATTATTATGCTTACTGCATTAGGAACTACGGATGACAAACTAGAAGGTTTTGATGCAGGAGCTGATGATTATATGGTAAAACCTTTTGATTTAAGAGAGCTGGATGGAAGAATTCGGGTACTTTTGAAGCGAAGCAAACAAACCGAACCCGAAAAAAAAGAGCAGTTATCTTACGCCGATTTACATATTGATTTACTGACAAAGACTGCCAACCGTGGAAGCGAGAACATCAAGCTATCGCCTAAAGAATATAATCTTCTCATTTACATGATGAAAAATGCAGATCGGCTATTGACACGTACAGAGATAGCCGATAAAGTTTGGGATACCCACTTCGACACAGGCACAAATTTTATTGATGTTTACATCAATTACTTAAGAAAAAAAATCGATAAACAATTTGAAGTCAAATTAATTCATACTAAACCAGGAATGGGTTTTATATTTACCGATAAGCCATGAAAATAAGAAAGAAACTAACATTACGCTATACGAGTGTTACAGCCATTATATTGGTTTTTATTTTAGGGTTTATATACCTTTTCTCTAAAGACAACCGTGAACGAGAGTTTTTTAGAGATTTGAAACAAGAAGCCATTACTAAAGCTAACCTTTTTCTAGATAACCGCGTGGATGATAAAACCATGCAATCCATCTACCTAAACAACCGTGAATTTATAAACGAGGTTGAAGTAGCTATTTATAGTGAAAATGGAACCCTACTCTACCACGATGCTATTGAGATTGATATTGTCAAAGAAACGGCACAAATGATAGAAAGCATTACACACGACAGAACCTTGGAGTTCTATCAAGATGAGTTCCAGGCCATCGGTATCGTATACACCTTCTCTGGAAAAAACTATGTCATTACTGCGGCTGCATACGACGGTTATGGATATGCTAAGCTCAAAGCCTTGGCACAAATATTAATTCTTTCTTTCTTTATCGGTTTAGCCATCCTATTCATTGTAGGATACTATCTTTCCAAAAGCGCACTATCGCCAGTTTCCAAAATTGTGAAGCAAGCACAAAATATATCAGCTAAAAATTTAGACGAACGACTTCCTGTTGCAATAGAGCAGGATGAACTAGACGAACTTTCGGCTAGCTTCAATGCCATGCTAAACAGAATAGAAAAAGCTTTCGAAGCACAAACTCAGTTTGTGAGCAATGTTTCGCATGAACTTAAAACACCTATGGCTGCTTTAATTACAGAGCTAGAAATTACTCTTCTAAAAGAACGCACCAGCAAAGAGTATATTGAAGCTTGCGAAAATGCATTGAAAGATGCGAAAGGAATTAACAAATTGGCAGAAGGGTTACTGAACTTAGCTAAAGCGAACTATCTGCCCGAGAAAATAAAAATGCAAGAAGTGCGACTAGATGAGATTCTTCTCGATGCTCGCACTTTGGTGCTTAAAGCAAACCCAACTCACAAAATTGAAATCATTTTCGAAGAAGAGTTAGAAGATGAAGGGTTGATAACGGTTATTGGTAATGAGTATTTATTGCGTACAGCTTTTGTTAATCTCATAGAGAATAACTGTAAGTTTTCTGACAATAACGCATCCCTAATTCAAATTTCTTCTTGGGAAGGAGATGCCGTTGTCCGACTATCTGATTCTGGAAAAGGAATTGCACCCGATGACTTGAAATATGTTTTTAATCCTTTTTTCAGAGGCAAAGAAGCCTCAACAGTACAAGGTTACGGAATAGGGTTGGCATTGTGCAAAAACATCGTTCAAATTCATCATGGAGTAATAACCATTAGTTCCGATTTAAATGTTGGTACAACCTATACCGTATCTTTACCAAACTTAGTACCTGAAGCCACAGAGTCATAAATTCTAATAACATTCTAATAGTATAAAATAGACCACGCTACAAAAATGAGATATTTTTGTGGCGTTATGTTATGTTTTATTTTAAAAGAATGGATGATATGTGGAGAAAAAACAAAAAGAAAAAAGAGGATATTCGCTTTAACTCAGAATATACTTTCCTATCAGCCGCTCAGCCATTGAACTGTGCTTACTCGTTTTTTAATACCGAACGTGGAGGTTTAACCGATGCCGAAGTAGAAGAAAGAACTGAAGAATTTGGTGAGAACATTCTAGCCAATAAAAAGGTAGAGAACCCTTTCATTTTATTTATCAAAGGATTCGCAAACCCGTTTATTGCTGTACTACTTGTTCTAGCTGTAATCTCGTTATTTATAGATGTCATACTTGCAGAACCCGTTGATCAAGACTGGACCAGTGTCATTGTAATTACTACAATGGTGATGCTTAGTGTCATTTTAAAATTTAGCCAAGAGTGGAAATCTTCAAAAGCATCGGAGGCTCTAAGTAAATACATTACAAACACCGCTTCTGTATTTAGAAACGGAGCAACCGAAAGTGAAGAGTTTGATATTAAAGAACTAGTTCCAGGAGATATTATTTACTTATCTGCTGGAGATATGATACCAGCAGATGTACGCATACTAGAGTGT
This sequence comes from Bacteroides sp., assembly GCA_030151635.1. Taxonomy (GTDB): domain Bacteria; phylum Bacteroidota; class Bacteroidia; order Bacteroidales; family Bacteroidaceae; genus Bacteroides_E. The sequence continues at coordinate 5,269 of JASLDF010000080.1, forward strand.
AAAGACCTTTTCATAGGCCAATCTTCTCTAACTGGAGAAGCCGATGCAATTGAAAAATTTGCTACGCTAAAAGACGATGATCTAGAAAAAAGAAGCGTCATTGACCTAGAGAACATTTGCTATATGGGGTCTAACGTAATTAGTGGATACGCAATTGCGGTGGTAGTAAACACTGGTAAGAACACCTATTTCGGAACGATTGCTAAAACCGTTGACAGCATACGCACTCAAACGGCTTTTGACAAAGGAGTAAACAGTGTTAGTTTTCTACTAATTCGTTTTATGATTGTAATGGTACCCTTTGTATTCCTTGTGAATGGAATTACAAAAGGAGATTGGTTTGATGCTATGCTATTCGCCATATCCATTGCGGTGGGACTAACTCCAGAAATGTTACCGATGATTGTAACAGCTAACCTTGCAAAAGGCTCAATGACAATGGCTAAGAAAAAGACCATTGTTAAAAATCTAAATTCAATTCAGAATTTCGGAGCAATGAATATTCTATGTACCGATAAAACCGGCACATTGACACGCGATCAAATTATTCTAGAAAGACACCTTTGCGTCGATGGTAGTGAGGATACTGAAGGACGTGTATTACGCCATGCCTATTTCAACAGTTTCTTTCAAACTGGACTTAAAAATTTAATTGACCGTTCAATCATGTCCTTTGTAAAGGAATTGAACCTTGAAGATATTAGCAAAAACTACAAGAAAGTAGATGAAATTCCATTCGATTTTACTAGACGCCGTTTATCTGTAGTCATAGAAGACAAAAACGCTAAACGACAAATCATTACAAAAGGAGCTGTTGAGGAGATGATTGAAATCTGTTCTCACGTGGAATTTGAAGGAGCCGTTCATGTTTTCTCAGACGAATTAAAAGAGAAAGCAATAGCCATCAGCAGTGAAATGAATCGCGAAGGAATGCGTGTTATCGGTGTGGCACAAAAAAGCTGGGTAGAAAAAGACCACGACTTTAATGTATCTGACGAAGATGACATGGTACTTATTGGATATTTAGCGTTCTTAGATCCACCTAAACCATCGGCAGCAGAAGCGATTGAAAAACTTCATGAACATGGTGTTGAAGTAAAAGTCCTCTCTGGAGATAATGAAGCTGTCGTTAAAACCATTTGTCGCCAAGTCGGGATTAACACCACACATACTCTAAATGGACAACAGGTCGAAGAAATGTCTGATGACGTGCTTAAAATTGAACTTAAACAGACAACTGTATTGTCCAAATTGAGTCCTATTCAAAAAAACCGAGTAATTAGACTTCTTCAAGAAGATGATAATACGGTTGGTTTCTTGGGCGATGGAATTAACGATGCTGCAGCCTTGAAGCAAGCAGACGTTGGTATATCAGTAGAAAATGCAGTGGACATTGCTAAAGAGAGTGCAGACATTATTCTGTTAGAAAAAGATTTAATGGTACTGGAAGATGGCGTTTTGGAAGGTCGTTTGATTTTTGGGAACATCATGAAATACATCAAGATGACTGCTAGTTCTAATTTTGGAAACATGTTTAGCGTCATGATTGCAAGTATATTCCTTCCCTTCTTACCAATGCTACCTATTCATATTCTAGTACAAAATTTGCTTTATGATATTTCACAGACAACCATTCCATTCGACAAAATGGATTCGGATTATTTGAAGATTCCAAGAAAATGGGATGCATCAGACTTGAAGAAATTCATGCT
>JASLDF010000041.1 GCA_030151635.1 Bacteroides sp.
ATAGAATGAATCCACCTCAACCATTTACTAATAAATCACCATCTCTAAAAAGCAACTGTCACCTCATTGTAAATTCAAGAAAATAGGTGCTACCAAATGCCAACAACACGGAGCTCCTCTAAATGTTAACGTCTAATAAAAGAAGAAAACAGTTTTTTCTTAATATATTTGTAAAACAATAACGACAACTAAATCATCTCGAAGTAAATAGTATGATTACGATTTCAGCACAACGTCTAGCAAATCTTGTTCTCGATATGGCCAGTTACCTCGTAGCATCTGGAGCCCATTGTGGTCGTGTTACTAGGAACATTAACCGAATGGCAAACGTATGGAACTTTGATATACACCTTGACCTCACCTTTAAAGGGGTCTTGACCACTGTTAAGGATAGAAATAACCCCACAAATGTAGTTACTCGATTCAAAGAGACTCCGGCACATAGCATTCACATGAATATTATTTCGGAAATTTCTGCTTTATCGTGGCGAGTTCATGATGAAAAACTAGACATCGAAGAAGTAGAAGAACTCTACGAAAAAATTAAACATATCAAACCCTATAACACACTCTTGGTATCGTTTGCGATAGCTTGTTCGTGTGCAGGTTTGTGTTTATTCTCATTTGGCGACTACCTCAATGCAATGGTTGCTTTTGTAGCCTCATTCTCCGGATTTTTAGTCCGTTCGTTCATGTCTAAGATAAAATACAACACCATTATATACATCACTGCGGCTGCATTTGTAACCACGCTTATAACAGGACTTGCAGCTAAATTTGGCATTGGTAAAGCACCCGAAGCAGCCATTGCAACGGCTGTACTCTATTTAATTCCGGGTGTGCCCCTTATTAATGCAGTGATTGATTTAATAGAGGGATATATTTCATCGGCTATCAACCGAATTTTATTTAGTGGATTTATTCTACTCTGCATAGCCGTTGGAATGACACTCTGTATTACGCTCATTGGTATGCATAATTTCTAAAACTGATAAAAATGACCGAACTCACTCTACTCTCCATTTTACGCGATTTTGGAATCGCTTTTATTGTCGGATTCTGCTGGGCTATCCTTTTCGGAACTTCTAAAAAGGTTTTAGTCGTTGCAGGGTTATTGGGTGGCATGGGGCATGCACTACGATTTGTGTTGATTCAACTCGATTTCGGACTCATCTCTTCAACCTTAGCAGCCTCCGTCTTAATTGGCTTTATAGGAATTTTTGCAGCTCGATTTGTTGATCATCCTCCCGTAGTCTTTACCATGCCTGCATGTATTACCATGATTCCTGGAATGTATGCCTATCGTGCCATGTTAGCAGGAATCAAGAGTACAGACTACAATTATTTGCTAAACGATTCCACCATTCTTCCCGAAATGGTTCACAACTTTATGCTAACCATCTCCCTACTCTTCACATTGGCCATTGGTATTAGTATCAGTGTTCTGCTATTTAGAAAAGAGAGCTCTAGACATGTATTAACATACATTGCTGGCAAGCAAGACAAACAAAAGCCACAGTAAATAACATGCCTATTTATTCAATAGGTACAGAAAATACAGATTAACTTCCCTTTAGCTACATAGACTTAAGGGGAGTTTTTTTAACCACTATTAAATCGAACAAGGGGGAATAACTCAACATTTTTTTATTCCTTTACCACAGAATACAGATAAACAACCCATTATGACAGATTTTAGTAGATTGTACAAACAGTTGGAATTCATCCACGAAATAGATAAAATTAAGTTTATTCTGCGCCGTACTCGCTTATTCAACAGCGATCGACGAGAGAATGATGCTGAACACAGCTGGCACCTAGCCTTAATGGCCATGGTACTGGAAGAACACGCCAATGAACCTGTAAATATTCTACGTGTCATAAAAATGGTCCTTATTCACGACATTGTAGAGATTGATGCAGGCGATGTGTTTTTTTACGATAAAACACAAAACCACGACAATCGCCCAGAAGAGTACCAAGCGGCCCAACGAATCTTTGGCTTACTCCCTGCCGATCAAGCTGAAGAATTAATAGGTCTGTGGGAGGAATTTGAAGAGCAAAAATCTTTCGATGCCAAATTTGGCCGTGTACTAGACCGTTTAGAACCACTTCTACAAAATGCATCAAACAAAGGAGGAACTTGGGAAGAACACGATGTTCGTTTCAACGAAGTACTTGCAAGTAAATTAGTTATGAAAGAAGCTGCATCACCACTTTGGGAATATGTCAACCAACTTCTTGAGGAGTGTGTAGAACAGGGTATTCTTAAGAGAAACGACTAGTTCAAATTAAATAAAAAAGACAAAAAAACGGGAGTAACCAATAGTGGTTTACTCCCGTTTTTTGTTGAGTGTAATCAACCGTTCCCCACCCTTCTTTAAACACCTTTAAACTGTGATTTTATTTATCCCTTAGAAGACTGAGTTCTCTTTGAAAGAAGACACTGTCTTCTAAGGGACATACTCCACACTTGTCAGGGAGGAAAAAATATTCTTTTGAGATTGCTCCAAAAACAAATCAGACAATACAAAATTTAATTCTATACGCCACCTCTAACTAAAGATATAAATTAACACGTCTACCCCAATAAGGCATCATGTTTAACTTTTAAAGACTATTAATCTGTTTCATAAGCGTATAAATCAGATTGATTAATGTATTCTCACAATTAACGATTTAATAAAATATACATTTATGAAAAAGAATTTATTAGGTGCAGTGCTTATTGTATGCACAGTTGCATTAACTAACTGTGCATACAATAAGCACCACTCATCGAACCAAAACAGTAATCAAACGAATGTAGTTTTAAGTGAAGCCAACTATAAAGTTGTGGGACAAGTTGAGGGAAATGCCAAATCAAGGTACATTTTTGGTATTGGTGGCATGAGTAAGAAATCAATGAGACAAAATGCATACTCGGATATGGTGAAAGCTGTAAGACTTTCAGGATCTCAAACATTAATCAATGTCAATTATACAAGTAAAGGCAAGTTTGTTCCTTTCTACCACATGAAATCCATGAAGGCAGAAGCAACGATTATAGAATTCATCAAAGAGTAAGAGATGAACTCATTAACATAGACAAAAAATGCTGCTTGACATCAACTATCAAGCAGCATTTTCTATTCTATTAGACACACTAAAATTAGTGTCCTTTATTTATTCCATCCATTTCGGCGTAATCAATTGCCCACGTTAAGATATTCCCGAACAATTGCGAGTTATGCACGAAGCCATCTTCGTATGCTCTTTTATAGCCTGCAATCATTTCTTCTGTATCTTTTCTATCAGGTTCTTTTAATTTGTTTCCTAGATAATTAGTGCGTGGAATAGGCTGATAGGCACTATTAATAGCAAACGGACAGTAATCGAACATCCCTTTGTATTCCCCCCCAATGTAACGATTGGAGTTGGAAAGAAATCCTCCATCCCCTATGAAAACAAAGGCCTTCGATTTATTCGACCCATCTTGACGTGGTCCCTCATGTTTGAAGAAACAAGCCCCTCTATTAAACGAATTGTAAACGGTCGTATTGGCAACGTTGAAGTTTTTAAAATGGAACAGTGCATAACCATCGGTTCCCCAGTTTTTTCCTCTCAAATCTCCAAAAGGTCCATTTAAAATAATATCATCAGTTTCGCTACGGGTGCCTTGGTTTGGTAAGCGAAATAAAAACTCATCTTGCGACAAGCCTATGTTACTACCATTCAATTTTTGTCCCACTACTTCCGACACCATGTTATTGACACTTTCTGCAGATGGGTAATACTCTGTGAACATAATTAATACCCCACCATGATCTACATAATCTGCAATTAAACGATTCACCTCATTGTTAAAACTAGTGGCATAACCCATTAAAATGATGTCTGGTTTAAAATGAGCTAATTTTTCTTTTAAATAGGGAGCCGACACATCTGTACCCGACATTCCACTTCCGTTGGTCATTACCTCGATGTGAAAAGCATTGTTGTAAGCATGACTCGGAACATCATCATTCCGTGTAAACTGATCTACAGTAACGGTACTGTTTTGGTCAATTCCAAAGTTTATAGCAGCATCAGCAAAGGCTCTTGAACCCGTATTGGGTTCCAACACATAGCCATATTTATAACTAGCATTCGAGCCAATGGTCAAAATTCGTTTGGTTCGATATCCAAAAACGACACGGGTAAAACAAGTGGTTGAGCCAACCATTGAATCTCCAAAAGGCAGCACAGCATTCGTTAGAATTTGTAAACTATCCAACGGCAATAAATAAGCATCGGGATTGGTACTATCTGGATTGATTGGATCCTTTGGATCTTTAGTAGGCACACCCGTTGCTTTTAGCATAATATCATACTCTTGCACCAATATCGTTCTCCCATTTTTCATCGTAATTTCTTTCGAAGGCCTATCCGCTTTTTTCATTTTACGAGTATGAAATTCAAAGCGTATTCCCTTTCTTGTTTCTGTATAGACAGAAATTGGCATATTTTCTAGCGAGTAAGGCTTCCCCTTTACACTTGTAGGTGCACGTAAAGTCAATTGAATGTTGTGGGTGTAGTTCAAATCTTGTCCCTCACGATACTTTCCATTTACTACCACACGCTCACAATCAATTAGATAAATCGTATTCAACGCTTCTTGAAAGACATGAATTCCCATCTTCATATCTGGTAAGTGAAGTGTCAAAGAATCAACTCTGTCCACATTTGCCTGGACAACGCTTCCATTCGGAACATTTGGCAAAGCACCAAACCACAAATACTTATCATCTACTCTCA
>JASLDF010000095.1 GCA_030151635.1 Bacteroides sp.
TCAAGCACTAGTGATGGTAAGGTAACACTCTTTAGAACAATATGGTTGATTCATAGTGGTGAGTTGTTTGGTTTGGTAGGGAAGTTGGTGGTTGACGGTATTGCGGCTATATTGATTTTTTTGACAACTTCAGGTTTCTTATATTGGATTCTTCCTAAGCGAATAAAAGCTATTAATCGTTCTGGAGGTAACTCTCTATTAGCAAAGAACTCATGGAGATGGAATGTACGATGGCATAGGAAAATTGGTGTTTGGACAGTTGCACTTACTTTATTTTCTGCATTTACAGGTTGGTGCTTGCGACCACCTTTACTAATTCCTTTGGCTTATACCAAGGTTCCTCCAATTCCCGGGAGTATATTAAGTAGCGACAATCCTTGGCAAGATAAGCTTCGAGCATTGAGATATGATCACTTCAATAATGATTGGTTACTATCTACTTCTGATGGATTTTATAGCTTGGTAAATCTGGAGTCTGTACCTAAAGCAGTTTCTATTGCTCCTCCAGTAAGTGTTATGGGAGTAAATATCTTTCATCAAAAGTCTTCAGGAGATTGGTTGGTTGGTTCTTTTAGTGGAATGTACATATGGAAAAGGGCTGATTCTTTAGTTTTAGATTATTTCACAGGCGATCCCCCATTAACAATGCAGGCTGCACCGTTTGGAAATTTTGCTGCGTCTGGCTTTACAGATGATGTTTTGAATTCTGAGTATGTGGTGGAATATATGGATGGTTCGCCGGATTTATTGATGCCGCCATCCTATTTCAGCTTACCAATATCCTTATGGAATATAGCTCTGGAAATTCATACTGGACGTGTCTTTACTTTTTTGGGAATGGGGACATTAATTTATATCTCTATAGCAGGACTTATTGTTCTTTGGGTGTTGCTATCCGGTTATTTACTAAGAAAGCGTGGTTGAGATAAAAAATAAGTGGTCTATTAATAAAGTTTAATAGACCACTTATTTTTGAATAAATTTTATTCAAATTCGTTACTAAATGTTGAGGCTGGAATTCCTTTTTCATCTACTAAATTACCTTCAGAAAAAGCAGACCATCCATATCTTACGTACTTGGGTTTGCTTATACTAGTTTCAAGAAAGGCTTTGTTCTTTTTAATCAACACCTCAACAGATCTAAAGACTCTATCTTCTCCTGCAACTTCAAAAGTTTTTACTGCATCTTTATTGCTTGTTTCTAAAGATTTACAACCTCCAAATTCAATAACGACTTCATTCTCTTTAAAGGTGTATTTTGTTGGGTATGGTCCTGAATACTTTACTCCTTTCAATTGATAATGTTTATTTAAGGCTAAACTAGCAAGTCTCTGGGCAATTGGTAACTTATTCTTAGGGTGAACATCATGTTTCTCTCCCCAGTCGGAAGATACAATCATGCCTGAGTTAGGAATACTTCGTGCTAGTCTTCTTTGACTATCTCTAAAGTGTGCCCATGTATCTCTTCCAGAAATACTTGATAATTGTACGAAATAAAATGGAAAGTTTTCTTGTTTAGTTTCTCTCCAACTTTTAACAAGTATTGGGAGCATCATTTCGTGAAGTTCAACATTATGTGCATTTGATTCACCTTGGTACCAAATAACTCCTGAAATAGGGAAATTTTCAATTGGCTTAATTGCTGCTTCAAATAGATATGAGGGATGATATGGATGTTTTTGAAATTTAACATTACTGTTAGAAGTGTTAGTTTGTGCCCTTCCTCTAACCCATGAGTCTATAAAATCATTATTATTCCAATTGTAGAAAAGGTTTACAAGATGTGGAGTATGTTCAATAACGGTTCTTGGAAGCCAAGATTCGGTAGTAGAGCCACCAATTGCATTGTTAATAATACCAATAGGTACGTTTAACTCTCTATTTAATTCATTTGCGAAATAATATCCAATTGCAGAAAAATCTTTAGCAGTTTCAGCAGTACATAGATTCCAACTTGTTGAGTTGTAATAGGCGTCGTTATTGACTTTGTCTAAAATATCTAGCTCCCAATGAATATTGCTTGTATCAGCTATTGGTTGTTGGTTGTATAGTCTGATTTGTGTTTTATCCAACTTATCAATATCAGTATTATAAGTGCTACTTTCGCATAACTTAAATGCCATATTTGATTGTCCTGAGCAAATCCAGATATCACCCACTAATACATCGCTAAGCTCTAATGTTGTTTTATTATCTTTAATAATAAAGTTGTATGGTCCTCCAGTTTTTAATATTGGTAATTTTATTTCCCATTTTCCAACATGGTTGACCTTAGAAGTGTATTTATGGTTATCTAACAAAATTGTGATTTCAGAATCTTTATCTCCTGTACCATAGATGGTAATTGGTTTATTCCTCTGTAACACCATGTGATTCGTGAAGATTGGATCTAGTTTTAATCCTCCAAATGAACCTGAAATATTTTGATATACAGTGGTTGCTAAAATTTCAGCACCTTTTTCATTTGGATGAATTGCATCTTCAAACAAATCATTACGTGTGCGAAAAGGGGTATTAAGATCGATGAGTGGTAGATTTGTGCTTTTTGCTACTTGTATGATGTCTTTTTGAATGGCATCATACCATTGCAAGGTGCTTGATCTGAAACGTGGATGGTTAGGAAAGATAGGGGTCAGTTTGCATATCCAAATCTTGACATTTGGATTGATATTTTTAAAGTCTTGGATTAAGCTAAAGTAATCCTTTGTGAATTCGTCTCTGTAACTTGGGTAGTTTCTTGGGTCCGTATCGTTAATTCCAAGATGAATAACCACAAAATCGGCTTTAAAATCTATAGCCTGCTTATACTCGGGTGTTTTTATATATGGGTTATGTCCCTTATTGAGGAGAGTCGAACCAGAGTGACCAAAGTTTTTTACTTCAAAACTATCCCCTAGAAGTAGTTGAAGCTGATTGGGGTAAGAAGTATAATCTCTATTTTTTAGACCATAGCCAAATGTAATACTATTACCAATACATGCTACTTTAATGGGTTTTGCAGTTAGGTTTAATAGGATAAAACAACCTATTGTCCCTAATAACATCTTTCTAAAAAGATTCATAGTTCTATAATTATTAGATTTTGTTTAATGTCGCTAAGTTACTAAAAAGAATTATTAAGCATTCTTTTTGCTTGTTAAAACTAGATGTTATAAGTATTGGAAAGTTTTTTTATACTAAAAGAAACATTGGTCAAATGTTATAATTTGGCATCCTCTAATGCTTTAGTATTGAAAAATAGTTAATAAAAAGTGCATCCTAGTAAAAAAAAACCGATATTTGCACTTAATATGGATGGCATACTCAATATTGTTATTAAAGGCATAATAATAGGAATAGTCGTCTCCGCTCCTTTAGGACCGGTAGGTGTCTTGTGTATTCAGCGTACTTTAAATAAAGGGCGCTGGTATGGCTTTGTGACAGGTATTGGAGCCTCCATAAGTGATATTGGATATGCTGCATTAACAGCTTTTGGTATGAGTTTTGTAATTGATTTGATTGATCATAACATGTTCTATCTTCAATTATTTGGTAGTATTCTATTATTACTATTTGGTATATTTACTTATAAAACATCGAGAGAGAAAGAGGATGAGCCTAAAATATCGGCTACTCAGCCTAAAGGGTCATACTTTAAAAATCTAATTACAGCATTTTTTGTTACCCTTTCCAATCCACTAATTGTATTTTTATTTTTAACCCTTTTTGCTCGTTTCTCCTTTATTCATACTGATATAACGGTTTCTGAAATATCAATAGGCTTTGTTGCTATAGCAAGTGGGGCGCTTATTTGGTGGTTTTTATTAACCTATTTAGTAGGTACGATTAGCACATTGTTTAATAGCCGTGGTATATCTATGATTAATAAGGTTATAGGTGCTATTGTAAGTGTCGTGGGAATTATAGGGGTAATTTTAACGCTAAACGGGAGTTCATTATATTAATCATTTATGTATAGTATTGCAGATAAATTAAAAGGTACGAACATTGCAGAGTACCTTATTTACATGTGGCAAATAGAGGATTTAATTCGTGCTAACAATTTAGACATTGACAGAATTAAATCAATATTTCCTAGTGTTATGTCCGAAACCGAAATTACCGCTGAATTAAATTGGTATAGTGAGCTTATAGATATGATGCGTGTAGAGGGAGTTACTGATTCTGGGCATCTTCAAATTAGTCAGAATGTAATTATAAATCTTTTAGAACTCCATAAACAACTAATGGAGTCTTCTAAGTTCCCTTTTTATAGCGGTGCATATTATAAGGCTTTACCATTTATTGTAGAATTGAGAAGCAAGAGTAGAGGTGAAATGCATAATGAACTTTTGACTTGTTTTGAGGCTCTGTATGGGGTTATGTTATTAAAATTGCAGCATAAAGAAATTTCTAAAGAAACACAGGAAGCTGTTACGGTAATAGCTAGTTTTGTTTCTATGTTGGCAAATTATTACCACAAAGAAAAAAGTGGTGATTTAAAGTTTGATTAAATTATGAATATATTAATTACAGGTTCTAATGGTCAGTTAGGTTCTGAGCTAAAGGCATTAGCATCTAATTATTCTTTGTATCATTTTTTCTTTACTGATAAAGAGATTCTTGATATTACAGAAAAAGAGATGGTTCGTGACTTCGTATCTGTAAATAAAATAGATGTAATTATTAATTGTGCTGCATATACCGAAATTGATAAAGCTGAAACTGATGAGATAGAATGTGATAGAATTAATCATTATGGGGTATCTGTTTTAGCTATGGTAGCCGATGAGTTTGGTGCTAGCCTCATTCACTTTTCGACACATTATGTATTTGATGGAACTCGAACTACTCCATATACTGAAGATGATGCTACCGCTGCTGAGTCTAAATATGCGATTACGAAGCTCGCAAGTGAGCGCGTGGCATTAGCTAAATGTCGTAGAGCTATGGTGATTCGCACATCATGGCTATTCTCAATCTATGGAGATCATAATATTTTGAAAAGCTGTTATAAGAAATTGATTGAGAAAAAATCTATAGCCATGTGTTATGATCGTATTGCATCGCCTACTTATGCTAAGGATTTGGGAGAGTTGGTATATCTGATTCTGGAGCAAGGGATTGAACCGGGTATATACAATTATACAAATGAAGGTGTTTGTTCTTTATTTGATATGGCTAAAATGTTGCAAAGGTTTGCTAATCTAGAAGGTGAGGTTTATCCAATTAGCTCGACAGAGTATGCAACGAAAGCATATCGTGGTCCATATGGTATCCTTGATAAATCTAAAATAAAAAACACATATAAAATAAGTATTCCATATTGGGTTGATAGCCTTGAGGAATGCATAAATGAGTTAATTCAAAAAGATTCTAAGTAAGTTCACACTTACATTTATGATATAATATATTTATGGCTAAGAATTACGAAATAGAAAGAAGACGTACTTTTGCTATTATTGCACACCCTGATGCTGGTAAAACAACTTTAACAGAGAAGTTCCTTTTATTTGGTGGACAAATTCAAGTTGCTGGGGCTGTTAAAAGTAATAAAATTAAAAAAACTGCAACAAGTGACTGGATGGAGATTGAGAAACAGCGTGGTATCTCTGTTACTACATCGGTTATGGAATTTGATTACCTTGACTATAAGGTTAATATTCTAGATACTCCTGGTCACCAAGACTTCGTGGAAGACACTTTCCGTACTCTAACAGCTGTAGATAGTGTAATTATTGTAGTTGATGGTGCTCGTGGTGTTGAAACACAGACTAGAAAATTAATGGAAGTTTGCCGTATGCGCAAAACTCCTGTAATCATCTTTGTAAACAAGATGGATAGAGAGGGGAGAGATCCATTTGATTTATTAGATGAATTAGAGGAAGAACTGCAAATTGGAGTTCGTCCACTTTCTTGGCCAATTGGTCAAGGTGCTAGATTCCAAGGAGTATACAACTTATTTGAGGATAAGCTAGATTTATATAAACCATCAAAACAGACAGTTACTGAGAAAGTAGAAATTGATGTTGAAAGTGATGATTTATTTAACTATGTTGAGAAGGCTCAAGCTCTTCAGTTAAGAGAAGATTTAGAATTGGTTGATGGTGTGTATCCCGAATTTGAACAACAAGAATATCTTAATGCAGCTGTTGCCCCAGTGTTTTTTGGTTCTGCACTAACTAACTTTGGAGTAAAAGAATTATTGGATTGTTTTGTTGAAATAGCTCCAAGTCCACGTCCTATTCAAGCTATAGAGCGAGTTGTCACTCCTGAAGATCAGAAGTTTTCTGGATTTATATTTAAGATTACTGCAAATATTGATCCTAACCACCGCTCTTGTGTAGCTTTTTGTAAAATATGTTCGGGTAAATTTTCTCGTAACACTCCTTATTTTCATGTTAGACACGGCAAGTCTATGCGTTTCTCATCTCCAACTCAATTTATGGCCCAACGAAAGACGACAGTTGAGGAAGCATGGGCTGGTGATATTATAGGATTACCAGACAACGGTACATTTAAAATTGGTGACACTCTAACAGAAGGTGAAGTTCTCCACTTTAAAGGTTTACCTAGCTTCTCTCCAGAAATGTTTATGTACATTGAGAATGCTGATCCGATGAAACAAAAACAATTAGCGAAAGGTATTGACCAATTGATGGATGAAGGGGTTGCTCAGTTATTTATTAACCAATTTAATAATCGAAAGATTATTGGTACGGTCGGTCAACTTCAATTTGAGGTTATACAATATCGTCTGTTAAATGAGTATAATGCATCTTGTAAATGGGAGCCTGTTCGTTTATATAAGGCTTGTTGGATTGAAAGTGATTCGCCGGAAGAATTGGAAAACTTTAAAAAGAGAAAATATCAATATATGGCTAAAGATAAAGATGGCCGAGATGTTTTTTTGGCAGATTCTGGTTATATGTTGTCAATGGCTCAAAGCGATTTTAAGCATATTAAATTCCACTTTACAAGTGAGTTTTAAATAATATTAAATAAATTGATTCTGTAAGCGAGAGAGTATATTACTTTCTCGCTTTTATTTTATTCAATTTGTTAACAATACAGAATCATATATTAACAATACAGAATCATATATTAATAATATTTAGTAATAAGGCTTGTTATATTAATATTAAATAATATATTTGCATTGAAACGAATAATTAATAAGAAATATTATTATTTATCCTTAAATGTAATCTATATTATGAAAAGAAAAATTATGTTATTGATGTATCTGTTTATTTCGATAGGTACATTAATGGCGCAAACTAAAACAATTACTGGGCTAATCCTCGATGATTTGGGTGAGTCGGTAATTGGTGCAACAGTACTTGAAAATGGTACAACCAATGGCACGATTACTGATATTGATGGGAAATTCAGTATTAAGGTGGCTGAAGGTGCTGTTTTAGCTATCTCTTATACAGGTTTTAGAACTGAGAAGATTAAAGTATCGGGATCTAAGACTTTTTTTAAAGTTACATTACAAGAAGATACTAAACTTCTTGAAGAGGTTGTTATTACTGGTTATGGTGGTAAACAGTTACGATCTAAGGTAACTAACTCTATTGCTAAAGTTAATGAAGAAGTATTAGAAAATGGCTTGTTTGCCAATCCAGCTCAAGCACTCTCTGGTGCTGTTTCTGGTTTACGTGTAATTCAATCTTCTGGAGATCCAGGTGCTGCTCCTCAAATTATATTAAGAGGTGGTACAGATTATAATGGATCAGGTTCTCCCCTTGTTATTATTGATGGTCAAGTTCGTGGTGGTTTGAATGATGTTAATCCAGACGATATTGAATCAATGGAAGTTCTAAAAGATGCAGGTGCAACTGCTATCTATGGTGCTAGAGCTAATAACGGTGTAATTTTAATTACAACAAAACGTGGTAAAGAAGGTAAAACAGAAGTAAGCTTAAAGGCTAAATGGGGTATTAACTACTATAATAATCCTTACGAATTCTTAGGTGCAGGCGATTATATTCACTGGATGAGAACAGCTTACCAACGTTCATCTCAAATTTATCAAGATTCAAGTGGACAGTGGAAAGGTACTACTAATATGGGATCTTTAGATGGTGCCACACCTTATGGAACAGGAAATAAATATTGGGCTGATGATGCGAAAACAATTCCTTTAGATGGTAATCAAGATGTTCGTGCAATATGGAGTACAATGAAGTACTCTGATGATTTGGAGTTTCTTCTAAATCAAGGTTGGAGAACAATGATTGATCCTGTGCATGGAGATAAACTTATCTATAAAAATACCGATCCAGCTAAATTTAATTTAAATAATCCAAGTATTTCTCAAGACTATAACTTAAATGTTAGTGGAGGTAATGATAAGGGTGGATACTATGCAGGTATTGGTTATAATCATAGTAAAGGTTCTGCAGTAGGAAACTGGTATAAACGATTTACATTTGTATTTAATGCAGATTACAAATTAAAAAAATGGTTACAATCTAGTTCTTCTTTTAGTTTTGCTGATGCTACGTGGTATGGTCTTTCTCCAGGTTCTCGTGGTGAAGTTGAGTATTTCTCAAGAATGTTATCTCTTCCTTCTACTTTCCGAGGCTACAATGCGAATGGTGAAATGTTACTTGGACCAAACTCAGGTGATGGTAATCAAAGCTTTAATCTAAGCAAATATAAGCGAGATAATAATACTGATAAATTTACTATGATTCAATCGTTCACGATTGATATTATGAAAGGTTTGTCTTTAAAAGTGACTGGTAACTGGTACTTTAATGAGGCTAAGTATGAATCATTTAATCGTGATTTCTTAAGTGGCCCAGGTACTATGAATACAGCAAGAAATACTTCAGCTTCTTTTGACAGAACTGTTGATCAAACTTACAATGCTGTATTGTCTTATAATAATCAAATCACTAAGGACCACTACTTGTCAGCAATGACGGGTTATGAATTCTATGATTCCAACTATAAGGGTTTTAGTGCAAGTGGTTCTGGTGCTCCAACAGATGATTTTGGAAAACTAGGTTTAACTTCTTCAGACGAAGGAAAGCGTTCTATTGATTCTGGTCACAGTCGTAATCGTATCATGTCTTTCTTTGGTCGTGTGAATTATGACTTTAAAAGTAAATATTTGTTATCTGTTGTTATGCGTCATGATGGATATTCTAAATTAGCTAAAGACAATAGATGGGGTACTTTTCCTGGTATTTCTACTGGATGGATCTTTGGTAAAGAAGATTTTATGAAGAATCTATCAGATATTATATCATTTGGTAAGTTAAGAATGAGTTATGGGTTGAATGGTAACGTAAATGCTAACTGGGTGGGTAACTACACAGTTCAAGGTTCTTATGGTACGAACAAATATGATGGAGATATAGGTTATTTACTTGGTAATCTTCCTAACCCTTATTTAAAGTGGGAGAGATCTCAGACATTCGAATTAGGTCTAGATTTAAGCTTTTTGAAGAATAAGATTAATTTTAATACGACTTTTTATAATCGTCTGACTGATGATAAGTTTGCTAACATTAATTTACCTTCTTCATCTGGAGTTTCTAGTATCGCTTCTAATAATGGTAAATTCCGTAATAGAGGGGTTGAATTAGAATTAGGCTTTAAAATTATCGATAACAAAGACTGGAAGTGGAATTTGAACTGGAATGGTTCATTTAACATTAATAAGATCGTTAAATTACCAGATAATGGTCTACCTAACAATAGACAAAATGGTATGGAAATCTATACAGGTCGTCAATTTTCTGATGGAACATATGAAAAAGCTTGGGTAGGTGGTTATCAAGAAGGTAAACGCCCTGGTGACATTTTCGCTTACAAATCTCAAGGTATTTACAGAAGTGCTGATGAGATTCCTGCAAATTTAGTTGATAAATCGGTAGGTCATAGTGGTGCAAACAATAAACCTCTTTATGGTCCAGAAGCTTGGTCTAAATTATCGGATAAAGAAAAGGCTAATGGATTACCAATTCAACCAGGTGATGTTAAATGGAAAGATGTTAACGGTGATGGTGTAATTGATGTCTTTGACCAAGTTAAAGTAGGTAATACAACTCCTAAATGGACTGGTGGTATTAATACAAATGTATCTTGGAAAGGTCTTAGTTTATCAGCTAGATTTGATTATGCATTGGGTTTCAAAGTTATTGACTGGAGAACTCCATGGATGATGGGTAACATGCAAGGTACATACAATACAATTTCTGAAACCAATAAAACTTGGAGTCCAGAAAATCCAAATGGTAAATATCCTATTTATACTTGGGCCGATCAGTTAGGTAAAAGAAACTATGCTCGTAATACGACTATGTTTATTTACAATGGCAATTACTTAGCATTACGTGAGTTAGCATTAAGCTATAATCTTCCAAAAGATTGGGTACGCAAAGCTCGCTTAGAGTCTGTATTGGTAACTGTTACAGGTCAGAATTTAGGTTACTGGACGCAAGCAAAGTTCGTTCACTCACCAGAAGCTGGTAGTAACAATGGTGGATACCCACTTCCACGTACAGTTATTTTTGGACTAAATGTTACATTCTAAAGATTAATATCAATGAAAATTTTTAAATATATAAGTAATATAGGTCTGGCTTTAATTGCAACACTAACATTAGTGTCTTGTAATGCTTTAGATCTATCGCCAATTGATCATTATGGAAGTGGAAACTTCTGGAATACTACAGCGCAAGTTGAAGGGTATATGAATGGTTTACATAATCATCTTCGTGGATCTTATTCAATGCTTTATACATTAGGTGAAGCTAGAGGAGGGACTCTTCGTTCGGGTACATCTTCATTGAACACGTCGATTGATATGAGTGATCCGATTAAAAATAATCAGTTTACGAAAGATAAAACAGGTGTTTCTAATTGGAGTGGAATATATAATAAAGTGATGCAGATTAATCACTTTATTATAGAAGTGGAAAAGGGATGTAATTTCTTATCCGCACCTCAGAAAAATTATTATCTGGCTCAGGCTTATGGAATGAGAGCATTTTATTATAGCTATTTATTTAGAACCTTTGGCGGAGTGCCTATTGTGAAAACTGTAAAGGTTTTAGATGGTAAGATTTCTGCGGCTCACTTATATACAGCACGCTCAACAGCTTCAGAAGTGCTAGATTTTATTAAATCGGATATTAATTATTCTGAAGAGTTATTTGGTGACACTTTCAAAGGTAAACCAAACAAGTGGAGCAAATACGCTACTTATATGCTTAAAGCCGAAATGTATATGTGGGCTGCTAAGGTTTCTGTAAATGAATATAAAGCATCTGGTGCTGCTGATTTAGAAATAGCCAAGGATGCTTTGAAGAAAGTGGAGGGACAATTCACTTTATTAAATGATTTTAGTGAAGTGTTTGCAGATAAAAACAATAAAGAAATCATTTTCACTTTAACTTTTAAGGATAATGAAGCGACTAACTGGGCTGCAAACTTTATGTATTCTAAGGATGTGTTTGTTAATCAGCGTTATGATGGGCATGGCAATGTCTTTGAAGATGTGCTAGATTTACGTGGAAATGGGCTTTTGCGTCATGAGTACAAAAATTCTTTGTGGAGTGCATATGATGAAAAAGACTCAAGACGTGATAAAACATTCTTAGCACATTATGATAAAGAAGGTAAGAATCAAGGTTTAATACTTCTTAAAGGTATTGGTATAATCAACTCTAATGGTAATCGTGTTTATGAAACAGATATCGTTGTTTATCGTTATTCGGATATGCTTTTGATGTTAGCTGAAGTTGAAAATAGCTTAGGTAATGATCCCTCTAAGTATATCAATGAGGTTCGTGAAAGAGCTTTTGGCAAAGAATATGGAACAGCTTATGCTTATGTGAATGGTTCTTTTGAAGCGAATGAGTTAGCAATTCTAGCTGAAAGAGATAAAGAATTTGTTTGGGAAGGTAAACGTTGGTTTGATGTAGTACGTATGCGCGATGCTAATAAAGAATCGTTGGTATTTAGTGCTAAGGCTAATTATGCTAATCCAGAATCAACAGAAGTTCATCCTATTTTAGATAAGTCAACTGAACAGCATAAGTTATTATGGCCTGTAGATGTTGGTACACTGAATAATGATGATTTACTAGTCCAAACTCCTGGATATGAAGAAAATTAATTTTGTATAGTTGATAGATATAAATTATCATTTATAATTTATGTTGGAAAGTCACCCCACCCAGGGGTGGCTTTTTTTTTGCTAAAATTTGATAATTGTTAAAACAGAACTTGTTAAAGCTTATGGAAATATATTCGAAAAATATCCATTTATCTTAAGTGACTTATCTATTAAATGTTTATTAATGTGAATATGCGTGTTAGTTATTATAACTAATTAAAGAAATAACTTTAACCATTGTTAAATATAATAAGTCAATAATAGTATAACTCATTGTTTATTAATATTTTAATATTTTTAATAAGCTTGTTATTAAATGAAAATATACGTAATGAGCCGGTTATTACTAAAAAAATTAATTATATGTTTCGTTTAATAGAAAAATATTCCCTAATATTGCATCGAATATTTATTTTAAGTCAATTTAATAATTGTTTAGAGTAAATATATGTTTAATAATGAATCTAATTCTAATTGAAGAATGAACAAGAATTTTAATCGTAAGAGTATTTTTATGCTACTTTTACTTTTTGCTACGTCATCTTTGAAGATAGATGCTAAAGAAACTACTAATACAGTTTCTATAGCAGAATATCAAAGTGTACAGGCAAATAACCTTAAAGTTTCGGGTGTAGTAAAAGATACCAAAGGCGAAGAGCTTATTGGTGTAAGTATTGTTGTAAAAGGTACAAATCAAGGTACAATCACAGCTGTTGATGGATCTTTTACAATTGATGTACCTAAGGGAGCGACCTTAGAATTTACTTACATTGGATATGCTACTAAATCTATTAAGGTAGAAACTGAAAGAAGCCTTAATATTGTACTATCAGAAGACACTGAACTATTAGATGAAGTTGTAGTTACTGCTTTGGGTATCAAGAGATCTGAGAAAGCATTAAGTTACAATGTTCAAAAGGTAAAAGATGAAGAATTAACTACTGTAAAGAATGCTAACTTTGTTAATTCATTAAGCGGTAAAGTTGCAGGCGTTACAATCAACCCAAGTGCTTCTGGTGTTGGTGGCGCTACAAAAGTGGTTATGCGTGGTGCTAAATCTATTGTTGGAGATAATAATGTACTTTACGTTATTGATGGTATGCCTATTGGTAACCAATCTAGGGGTAAAGTATCAAGTGAGTTTAGCGCTCCTGGCGGTGGTGAAGGTATTTCTGATTTTAACCCAGAAGATATTGAAAGTATATCTGTGTTAACAGGACCTTCTGCAGCTGCTCTTTATGGTGCAGCTGCTGCAAATGGTGTAATTTTGATTAATACTAAACAAGGACAAGAAGGTAAGGTTAAAGTGAACCTATCATCTAGTACTGAGTTTATGAAACCATTTGTTAAGCCTGAATTCCAAAATACGTATGGTAATCA
This sequence comes from Bacteroides sp., assembly GCA_030151635.1. Lineage (GTDB taxonomy): Bacteria > Bacteroidota > Bacteroidia > Bacteroidales > Bacteroidaceae > Bacteroides_E. The sequence goes on from JASLDF010000095.1 coordinate 13,502, forward strand.
ACCTGGTGCATTCAAGAGCTGGGGAGACAAAATGGACAAAGCTACTGATTTTGATCCTATGGACTTCTTTAGAACTGGAACAAGTTTTATAAACTCAGCGAATGTTTCAATGGGTAATAAACAAAATCAAACTTTTGTATCTGTAGCTACTACAAATGCGAATGGTATTGTTCCGAATAATGATTACGAGCGTTATAACTTCTCTGCAAGAAATACAAGTACATTTTTAGATGACAAAATGCATCTGGATTTTGGTGCTAGTTATATTATGCAAAGTGATAAAAATATGATCTCTCAAGGTCGTTATTTTAATCCAATTGTACCTTTGTATCTATTTCCTAGAGGGGAAGATTTTAATGATGTGAAGATTTATGAACGTTATGATAAGGCTCGTAAATTTCCAGTTCAATATTGGCCATATGGTGACCAAGGTATCGACCTTGAAAATCCCTATTGGATTGCTAATAGAGAGAAGTTTACGTCAAACAAAAAAAGATACATGTATCATGCACGTTTGCAGTATGATATCTTAGATTGGTTGAATGTTGCTGGTCGTGTTCGTGTAGATAATACATATACAACTCATGAGAGAAAACTATATGCATCTACGTTAGAATTACATACTCAATCAGATAAAGGTAGCTATTCTAGAAGTACAGAAGAGTACAAGCAGACTTATGCTGACGTTATGGTTAACGTAAATAAAACTTTAGGTGATTTTAATATTACTGCGAACGTTGGTAGTAGTTATGAAGATCATTACACTCAAGGAATGGGTATTGGTGGTAAATTGTTTAGAGTGCCAAACCTTTTCTCTGCTGCAAACTTTGATCCAAGTTCTGGTCCAGGTTCACAATCATATAGAAGAACACGTAACGTTGCAATTTTTGCGAGTGGTGAAGTTGGTTGGAAAAATATGTTGTATTTAACTGTAACAGGTCGTAACGACTGGGCCTCACAATTGGTTAACTCAAGACAATCATCTATTTTTTACCCTTCTGTAGGTCTTTCTGGTGTAATTTCAGAAATGGCAAAACTTCCAGAATTTATTTCATTTATGAAAGTGAGAGCTTCTTACACAGAAGTAGGATCTCCAATTTCTCAAGTGGGTATTACACCTGGAACAATTACAGATCCTATGTCTGGAGGTAATATTAATCCTATATCTACTTATCCTTATCCAGATTTCAAGGCGGAAAAAACTAAGTCTTATGAATTGGGTATGAACCTTCGTTTACTTGATAATCGCATTAACTTTGATGCAACATTTTATCAATCAAATACATTTAATCAAACATTCTTGTCTAGTATGTCTCCTGCTTCAGGTTATTCTGGATTTTACGTACAAGCTGGTAATGTAAGAAATAGAGGTGTTGAGATGTCTTTAGGTTTCAATGATACTTATGGAGATTTCAATTATTCAACAAACTTGACTTATACTTTGAACCGTAACAAAATTATTGAAATGGTTCGTGATTATGTTAATCCAATCGATGGCTCACGTTTTGATATTAAAGAACTTACTCTTAAGGAAGAGGGTGGAGTATATTTAAGAGAAGGTGATGAAATTGGTTCTATGTATGTACAAGGAATCCTTCAAAGAGATAGAGAAGGTAAATTAATTACCGAAGGAAATTCTTTCAAAGTTGATAAGACTCAACGTATTAAAGTCGGTTCTTCTAACCCAAACTATACTGTTGGTTGGAGAAATGATTTCTCTTATAAAGGTTGGAATTTAGGCTTCTTGATCAATGCACGTGTTGGTGGACTTGTTTCTTCTACTACTCAAGCTTTCCTTGATGAATATGGAGTTTCAAAAGCTACAGGAAAAGCTAGAGATAATGGTGGTGTAGTAATCGATGGTACTAAATATGATGCTTACAAGTATTATAACACTGTTGGTACACAAAGATTAAGTGCTTACTATTTATATAGTGCGACTAACGTACGTTTACAAGAGATGAGTTTAAGTTATACTCTTCCATCTAAATGGTTGAAAAACAAAGTAGATAGAGTAACCCTTTCTTTAATTGGAAGAAACCTATTTATGATTTATAACAAAGCTCCATTTGATCCAGAGATGACAGCTTCTACAGGTACTTATAGCAGAGGTGACTACTTCATGCCTCCAAGTTTGAGAAGCGTTGGTTTCAGTGTAAAAGTTCAACTTTAATATTCAAATACAATGAATTTCAATAATATAAAATCAAAGACTCAGAAAGTTATTTGTGCCATGGCTTTATCTGCAACAGTGTTTGCTGGAAGCTCTTGTACTGATAATTTCGAAAGAATTAATAAAAATCCTTTGTTTCCTGATAAAGAAATGGAAAAATTGGATGATGTTATCTACGGGATGTTTATTCCTAACCTTCAAAAGACAGTAATACCTACAGGTACAGAAACTGATGGTACTACTTATATTAATAAGTATCAGGTTAATATTAATATGTCTGGTGACTCATGGGGAGGATATCTATCTGTTACAGAAAATAAATTTGATGGAGGTCATAACTTAACGAATTATTTCTTTTCTCAGGATTGGCGTATGAATAGTATGTTTTCTACTATGATTACTGAAGTATATGCTCCATGGCTGCAGATCAAAAAACTATCTCAAGGAGAAGGAGCTAAGAATGATAATATCTATTCAATGGCTCAGATTATTAAAATAGCTGCACTACATAAGGCTACTGATATGTTTGGATCTATTCCTTATTCAGAAGTAGGTTCAGGTGACTTTAAAGTTAAGTATGATACGCAAGAATCGGTTTATCGTTCTTTCTTTAAAGAATTAGAAGAAGCTATCAATGTTTTATCTGTTTACTCAGAATCTAATAGTGTGTTATTGCCTGAGTTTGACATTCTTTACAATGGTAATGTTAATAATTGGGTTAAATACGCAAACTCTTTGATGTTGCGTTTGGCTATACGTGTGAGATTCGTAGATGCTGCACTAGCACAAGAATATGCTGAGAAAGCCGTAAATCATCCTAAAGGTCTTATTGAGTCTGTTAAAGACATAGCTCAATTATCTAAAGGTGGTGGACTTGTTATGAGAAATTCTTTAGAATTAATTGCAGGTTCATATAATGATACTAAAATGGGTGCGACTATTTCAACTTATTTGAAAGGTTATAATGATCCACGTATTGAATCATACTTTAAAAAGTCAACTGTAAAAGGAATTACTGACTATTTTGCTGTTAGAAGTGGTATTCCTCAGGTTAAACTGTACGGAAATTATTCTAAACCTAATATTGAAAAAAGCACTCCTACTTATTGGATGAAAGCTTCAGAGGTTGCGTTTTTACGTGCTGAAGGTGCTTTGGCAGGATGGAATATGGGTGGTTCTGCTAAGGAACTTTACGAAGCTGGCGTTCGTCTATCTTTCCAAGAGAATGATGTAGATGGTGCAAAAGCTTATTTAGAAGGAACTAGCAAACCAATTAACTACGATGATCCAATGGATCCTAAAATGAACGTTAAAGCTCCAAGTACGATTACGGTTAAGTGGAATGACTCGGCCTCTCCAGAAGAAAGCTTGGAACGTATCATTACGCAAAAATATTTGGCTATTTTCCCTGATGGTACTGAAGCTTGGACTGAGTGGAGAAGAACTGGTTATCCAAGACAAATCATTATTTACGATAATCAAACGAACGTAGATATCGAAGATGGTAATGGTGTTGATGGTGGAGTTCGCCGTTTAGTTTACCCAAAGAATGAATATGACGAAAACTTAGCTAACGTAACAGAAGCTGTAACTCAATCTTTAGGTGGTAGAGATAAAGGTAATGTTAACGTTTGGTGGGATAAAAAAGAAAAATAAAATGAATAAGAAATATACTTTATTGACCTTATTATTGGGTCTTATATTGGTGTCGTCTTGTGGTAAATGGACTGACCCTACAGCAAAAGGTTTTGAAAAAGATGCACTTGATGCACTTTATGAGAATAGAGATAA
>JASLDF010000106.1 GCA_030151635.1 Bacteroides sp.
TGATCTCATAAATTTCTAATTTTAGTTTATGTTTATTATAAAGTTTATTTAAAACTTATCATTTTACAAATTACACTATTTAGAACGTTACTAAAGAAGAAAAGTTCCCTCATTGACGGTTAATACATGTTAATTAACGAAACCCTAGTTTACTTTTGCTCGTAATTCACTGAATATAAATCGGTTCTTCTATCTTTTAAATTTCGAACACTTCCATAGGAGTGCAGTTTATTCAATAGATCTAAATCAACATCTGTAATTAGAATCATCTCCGAATTGGGCGTAGCTTCCGAACGCTGACCATCATTAGGGAAAGCAAAATCACAAGGTGTAAACACAGCCGATTGAGCATACTGAATATCCATATTCTGTACTTTCGGCAAGTTACCTACACTACCCGCAATAACCACATAACACTCGTTCTCTACAGCACGTGCCTGAGCACAAATACGAACACGAGAATAAGCGTTCTGAGTATCGGTCATAAAGGGTACAAACAAAATTTGCATGCCTTGTTCTGCCATAATACGTGATAGCTCAGGGAACTCTGTATCGTAACAAATTAACACACCTACTTTTGCACAATCCGTATCGAATGTACGAATCGTATTACCACCACTCAAGCCCCAACTTTTGGTTTCATCAGGAGTAACATGAATTTTTTCATACATTTCGTACGTACCATCACGATGGCATAAGAATCCTACATTATAAAGTTTACCCGTACTTCTGTTCTTATACGGCATACTTCCTGTAATAATATTGATATTGTAGCTGATGGCTAACTTCACAAAACGATCACGAATTTCTTCGGTATAATCGGCAACAGCACGAATAGCATCGGCCTCATGCATATGATTGAATTCAGCTAGAAGTGGAGCATTAAAATATTCTGGGAATAAAACGAAGTCACTGTTGTAGGCCGATATTGAATCCACGAAGAACTCAACCTGCTCGAACAGCTCGTCCATACCTTTATAAAGACGCATTTGCCATTGCACTAAACCAATACGAACAGTTGATTTCGGATCGATATACTCCTTAGATGGCTCTTGATAGTAGATGTTATCCCACTGCAATAAGCAAGCATAATGACAAGATTCTTCGTCGTTAGGAAGATAGTTCGTCATGATGCGACGCACGTGGAAATCATTAGAAATTTGGAAAGTCAACACGGGGTCATAAATTTCTTTATGCTTTACCTTATTAATGTATTCTTTGGGACGTAATTTATCTGAATACTTATGATAGTTTGGAATACGTCCACCAAACATAATTGACTTTAAATTCAACGTTTCACATAGCTCCTTACGGTACTCATACATACGGCGTGCCAGTCGTAGCCCCCTAAAATCAGGGTGTACAAAGACTTCAATACCATATAGTACACTACCTTCTCCCGTGTGTGTATCAAACGTTTCATTTCCTGTAACTTGGGCATAAGTATGTTGACCTTTAACCAAATCGTAGTCTACAATAATGCTTAAAGCACACCCTACAACTTTATGGTCTACAACAATTACCGTCTGTCCCTCAGGAAAAATATCAACTAGTTTTTGAATTTGTTCTTTCGTCCAAAATACATCTTCATCTGCATATATACGCGTAAACGATTTAAATAGCTGATCGTAATCGCCCATATGCATATTACGTATTTCGACCTTGTTAATTTTATGATCTTGTTCCATAATATCGAATCTTAAAATAAGCCTTTAGTGGCTTTAAAAAGAAGTTAAGTTCTTAATTTATCTTTCATTTTTAAACTCTCATAAAGAGTTTCAGCTTGCAAAGGTAATGAAATATGAGCGAATTTGTTAATTATCAGGCTGTATATTGCAAAATCCACGAGCTAAAACAGTCAAAATGACTCTTATTCTAGCAAAACAGCTAGGATGCATATTTGGTTTAGCATACTACAGTAAATTATATTATCAAATATATTTCACACTAATGATTAACCAATACTATCTGCATATAATTGCTTAAAAGCACGATTATTATGTTTTATATCAATCGCACATTTAGCAAAAAAATCACCAAATACTAAGCAGTAGGAGTAATAATAACAATTGACCACCATAATTTAGATAAATCAACGATTATTTAATAATTTCGTTCTAAACTACACGAAAACTAATCACAAATTAAAATGAAAAACATTTTTTCTAGAAAAAGTAGCTACATAGCTATACTAGCACTTGGCATGATGTCGTGTCAAAACAAAGAGATACAGTTAGGCAACCTAAATGTTATACCTCGACCAAACGAAGTGCTTTTAGAGCAGAACTCTAATCCTTTTTTAATTAAACCTGATACAAAAATTATTTATCCTTCTGATAACGAAAAAATGGAGCGTAATGCCCAATTCTTAGCTTCGTACATACAGAAGACTTGTGGATTAACACTAAAAACTGAAGAGACTAAAAGTACTGAGATTATAAAAGACCATATTAATCTTATTATCAGTGAACAGATTCTAGGCGAAGAAGCTTATCAGCTTAATTCAAACGATAGAAACATCACCATTTCAAGTTCTACTGAACGAGGGGTGTTTTATGGCATACAATCTCTTTATAAAACCCTACCAATCACTGATGTAAATTATCAACCAGCTGTACCTGCTGGAATAATTAATGATGCACCACGCTTTGAATATCGTGGTTTCATGATTGACGTAGGTCGCCATTATTTTGAATTGGATTATTTGAAGGAGTTACTTGATGTCATGGCTATGCACAACATCAACTACTTCCATTGGCATTTAACAGAGGATCAAGGTTGGAGAATTGAGATAAAGAAATATCCAAACCTTACAAAAATAGGCTCAGTTCGTAAATCAAGCTTAATCGATTGGGAAACCAGGGAACAAGATAGTATTCCACACTCAGGATACTATACTCAAGATCAAGCAAAAGAACTGGTTGCATATGCTGCTGAAAGATACATCACTGTTATCCCTGAAATTGATATGCCTGGGCACATGCTAGCAGCACTGGCATCTTACCCAGAATTAGGTTGCACAGGTGGACCATACGAAGTTCCTACGGTTTGGGGAGTATTTAGAGATGTCCTTTGTGCTGGTAATGACAACACCTTGCAATTTGCCAAAGATGTAATGAATGAAATTATGGATATCTTCCCTTCACCTTACATTCATATCGGTGGAGATGAATGTCCTAAATATCATTGGAAAACTTGCCCTAAATGTCAAGCAAAGATTAAGGAACTAAAACTAAAAGATACACCAGAACACAGCAAAGAAAATCAATTGCAAACCTACTTTATGAGTGAAGTAGCAAAAGAAATACATGCACGTGGTCGTAGAATGCTGGGATGGGACGAAATACTAGAGGGTGGACTTAAGGGAAATCCTATTGTTCTTTCTTGGACAAGCCCTAAAGCTGGAATTAAGGCCGCTAAACTACACCACAACGTTATTATGACTCCAATCCAACACTTATACTTTAGTAATCCGCGTTTCAATAAGCTAGAAGGGGTGAGCAGCATTGCACGAGTTTATAACTTTGAGCCTGTATCCGATCAACTAACCCCAGAAGAACAATCATACATCATCGGAGCTCAAGGCTGTATTTGGACAGAATGGACTAAAGATAGGGACAAAATGGAGTGGCAAATACTTCCAAGGATGGCTGCATTAAGCGAAATTCAATGGACAAATCCTGTAAACAAAAACTTAGATGGATTTTTAGAAAGACTTCCACATATGTTGGAGCTTTATAAACTAAATGGACACACGTTCAAAAATGATATTTATGCCGTAAATATTAACCTAAAAGATGAAGATGACAATAAGTTTAAAGCAACACTTGTAACATTCGACAACTCCCCCATCTATTTTACAACTGATGGAACAGAGCCTACACTAGATTCTACTAAATACGAGGCTTCGTTTGAAATTGAGGTGGGTCAAGAAATTAAAGCAATTGCTAT
>JASLDF010000186.1 GCA_030151635.1 Bacteroides sp.
CGTGATAAAGCGATGCTTTCGGGTGTCTCTTTGCCCGATATTTATGCAACTATGAAGGCATTTACAGGATCTGTTTATGTGAATGATTTTAATATGTCTAACCGTATTTACCGTGTGTATATTCAAGCAGATGCCGAGTATCGTAAGAATAAGGATAACATGACGTACTATTTCGTAAAAGGAAATGGGGGAGCAATGATTCCATTAACTACACTTGGTACATCTCAATATGCAACTGGTCCAGGTAGTATGACTCGTTTTAATATGTTTACTTCTACTGTTGTAACTGGTCAAGCTGCTCAAGGTTACAGTTCGGGTGAGGCGATGCGTATTATTGAAGAATTAGCACACACACATCTTCCAAATAATATAGGTATTGAATGGAGTGGCTTATCTTATCAGGAGAAACAAGCTAGTGGACAAACTGGTATTGTGTTGGCATTGGTGTTTTTATTTGTGTTCTTGTTCTTGGCGGCTCAATATGAAAGTTGGTGGGTGCCAATTGCTGTAATCCTAACTTTACCTGTTGCAGCGCTAGGTTCTTATCTTGGTGTTTGGGTATTTGGACTTGAAAATGATATTTACTTCCAAATTGGATTGGTTATGTTAATGGGGCTTGCTGCTAAAAATGCAATTCTGATTGTAGAGTTTGCGAAGGTTCAAGTAGACAAGGGTGAAGACTTGGTCTCGTCTGCTATTTATGCAGCTCGAACACGTTTCCGTCCTATCGTAATGACATCTTTGGCATTTATCTTGGGGATGTTGCCGATGGTTTTGGCATCTGGTCCAGGATCTGCAAGTAGAAAAGCAATTGGTACGGGGGTGTTCTTCGGAATGATTTTTGCCACTGTCATTGGTATTGTATTTGTACCGTTCTTCTTTGTTCTAATTTATAAAATCAAAGCTAAGTTGTCTAAAAAGAAAGGGGAATAGTTATGAAGCGAATAATGAAAAATAGAATATATATTGTATTACTCCTTGTAGTAGGACTAGGTACAATGCTTAGTTCGTGCAAGGTTGGAAAATCGTATGTGCGTCCAAACTTGAATTTGCCAGATAGTTTGGCTGTCAAACAAGACAGTACAAGTTTAGCAGATTTAGCTTGGTGGGAAATATATACAGACCCTTTGTTGGTATCCTTAATTGAACAAGCACTTGAGTATAATAAAGATGTTTTAATTGCTGCTGCTCGAATTAAAGAGATGGCTGCTAAAAACAGAATTAGTACAGCTAATTTACTTCCTCAATTGAATGGAGAGGTAACAGCTAGTAATAAAATGACGAATGATGGTGGTGACAACACAACACATACGGATACTTATAGTGGTAAATTGTTGTTGTCTTGGGAATTAGACCTTTGGGGCAAACTTCGTTGGGATAAACAAGCTAGTGTTGCCGATTACCTAAAAACTCTTGAAGCTCAACGTGCACTACAATTAACTATTATTTCTGAAGTTGCCGAGGCTTATTATGAACTAATTGCTCTGGATAACGAGTTTGAGATTCTACAACAAACACTTGATGATCGAAAATCGAGTGTGCGTTTGGCACGTATTCGTTTTGAGGGAGGTATGACTTCGGAAATTCCTTATCAACAAGCTCAAGTGGAGATGGCACGTACTGCTACTCTTATTCCTGAGCAGGGACGTAAAATAGCTATAAAGGAGAATACAATTGCGATGTTGGTCGGAAGTTACCCAACAAAAATAAATCGAGCACAATCATTGAAAGAACTTTTCAAAATGGCCGAACTACCTTATGGAATGCCTTCTACACTGTTAGAAAGACGTCCTGATGTTCGTGGTGCCGAACAACAACTGCGTGCAGCTCATGCCCGTGTAGGTGTAGCTTATACGAGTATGTTCCCCTCTATTCAATTAACAGGAAAATTAGGATATGAAAGTTCGGAGTTTTCTTCATTTTTGAAATCTCCTTATAGTTTAATTGAAGGTGCTTTGTTAACTCCTATCTTTAATATGGGGAAAAATCGTGCGTCTTGGAAAGCTCAAAAAGCAGTTTACGAGCAACAACTTTATGGTTATGAAAAGGCCGTACTTAATGCTTTTACAGAAGCTAAGAATGCAATTGTTAACTACAATCAACAACGTGAAGTACATAACCTGAAATCGCATTTGGAAAAGGCATCTAAAAAATATAGTGATTTGGCACATTTACAATATTTAAATGGGGTAATTAGTTACATTGATGTATTAGATGCACAACGTATGTACTTTGATGCTCAGGTAGGTTTGAACAATGCGATTCGTGATGAACTTATATCTGTGATTCAACTTTATAAAGTATTGGGTGGTGGTTGGTGATGCCCTTCTAAAATTTAAGTGAGGGCATATTTTTATATTTGATAAAAAATCACGATTTTTGCACTCAAAGAAGTTAATTTACTAACCCCCTTTTAAATTATAATTATACAAATGACTAAAAGTGCATTACAAATAGCTAGAGCTTCTTATCAGCCTAAGCTACCAAAAGCTCTTAAAGGTTTTGTGAATGCTACAGAAGGTGATAAAACACAATCAGTAGCAGACCAAGAAGAGATCAAAGCGTTATTCCCACATACTTACGGTATGCCATTGATTAAGTTTACAGAAACTGAAACGGCTACTAAGTTCCCAGCTTTTAATGTTGGTGTTATCTTATCTGGTGGTCAAGCTCCAGGTGGTCACAACGTAATTTCGGGTATCTTCGATGGTATTAAAAAATTAAATGCTGACTGTAAACTTTATGGTTTTATCTTAGGACCTGGTGGTTTAGTAGATCACAACTACATGGAACTAACTGCTGATATCGTTGACGAATACCGTAATACTGGTGGTTTCGATATTATTGGTTCTGGTAGAACAAAACTTGAAACAGAAGAACAATTTGAAAAAGGTTACGAAATCATCAAAAAACTAGGTATTAAAGCTTTAGTTATGATTGGTGGTGATGACTCTAACACAAACGCTTGTGTTCTAGCTGAATATTATGCAGCTAAAAACTATGGTGTACAAGTTGTTGGTTGCCCTAAAACTATTGATGGTGACTTGAAAAACAGTATGATTGAAACATCTTTTGGTTTTGATACTGCTTGTAAAGTTTACTCTGAAGTTATTGGTAACATCGAACGTGACTGTAACTCAGCAAAAAAATACTGGCACTTTATTAAGCTTATGGGTCGTTCTGCTTCTCATATTGCTCTAGAATGTGCTCTTCAAACTCAACCAAACATCTGTATTATTTCAGAAGAAGTTGAAAAGAAAAACATGTCACTTAATGATGTAGTTACTTACATCGCAGAAATCGTTGCAAAACGTGCTGCTGCTGGTAACAACTTCGGTACAGTACTTATTCCTGAAGGTTTGATCGAGTTCATCCCAGCTATGAAAAAACTTATCGCTGAATTGAATGATTTCTTAGCTCACGATACTAAATTCTTAACTTTGAAAAAAGAAGAACAATTATCTTATGTTAAGAACTCAATCTCTGCTGAAAATGCTGCTGTATTTGCTAGTCTTCCAGAGGGTGTTGCTCGTCAATTAACTCTTGATCGTGACCCACACGGTAACGTACAAGTATCTTTGATCGAAACAGAAAAATTGCTTTCTGAAATGGTTGGTCAAAAATTACAAGAATGGAAAAAAGAAGGTAAATATAACGGTAAGTTCTCAAGCCAACATCACTTCTTCGGTTATGAAGGTCGTTGTGCAGCTCCTTCTAATTTCGATGCTGACTACTGTTACTCTTTAGGTTACAATGCTGCAGCATTGATCGCTAATGGAAAAACAGGTTACATGTCTTCTATTCGTAATACAACTTCTCCAGCAGCTGAGTGGATTGCTGGTGGTGTGCCTATTACAATGATGATGAACATGGAACGTCGTCATGGTGTTATGAAACCAGTTATCCAAAAAGCTTTAGTTGAACTTGATGGTGCTCCATTTAAGAAACTTGCAGCTTGCCGTGAAGATTGGGCTATTAATGCAGATTATGTGTACCCAGGTCCAATCCAATACTTCGGTCCTTCTGAAGTTTGTGACCAAACTACAAAAACTTTGTTCTACGAAAAACAAGGTAAATAATTTGAAGTAATTTCAAAGCAACATATATTAGCCGATAGTTATTGATTAGCTATCGGCTAATTTTTTGTTATAGCATTAAATGGCAGTTAAAAAGACATCGATTCCCAAATCACCCAAAGCTAATTCTAAAGGAAATCAAAAGAAAAAGGTTTCTAAGCCTAAGCAGGCAAAGAAGAATAAGAAGCAGACTAAAAAAGGTTCTCTATCCAAATTGAATGAGAATCTAAAATTGGTATTGTTGAATTTACTATGGAATAGGTATACAAAATCACTTTTGATGTTGTGTGCAGCGGTGTTGTTCCTTTATGGGTTTTATTGTGCTTTTATACGTCCTTCAGCGTACAGATGGATGCCATGCTATGGGAATAAATCATATGGCGTGTGTATGCCTAAAAAACACTCACTGCATGGTATTGATGTTTCAAGACATCAGGGAAAGATAGACTGGGATACATTAATGGGTAATAGTAATCCCGATTTTCCATTGACTTTTGTGTTTGTGAAGGCTACTGAAGGTGGTGATTTTAAGGATGTTAATTTTGATGCTAATTTTTGTGAAGCCAAGCGTGTAAATTTGCGTCGTGGCGCTTATCACTTCTTTACACCTAAAACTAGTGCTACTAAACAAGCACAACATTACATGAAAACTGTGAAGTTGCAGAAGGGGGACTTACCCCCTGTATTAGATGTAGAGATTTTAGGAGATAAATCTAAACAAGATATATCGGATAGTGTATTGGTCTGGATGAATATCATTGAGAAACATTACAAGGTAAAGCCGATTCTTTATACTTCTTTTAAATTTAAGAATAGATACCTAGATGCAACTGAATTTGATCAGTATCCATTTTGGATTGCTCATTATTATGTTGGAAAATTAAGGTACACAGGAAAGTGGACTTTTTGGCAACACTCAGATATAGGAAGGATTAAGGGGATTAATCAAGATGTTGACCTAAATGTATTTAATGGAACTATAGAAGAGCTTAACGCATTGACAATACGCTAATCCCTTCTAGTATAATTGGTTTATTTCTTTTCTAATAATAGGCAAGCCCAATTGTTCTTATTGTTAGTTTTTACAAATGACATTCCTAGTTCTATACCTTTTTTCTCTAGTAAAGGAATATCTTCGGTGTAGAAGCCACTCATGAGAAGTTTTCCACCTTTACTCAATACTTCAACATATTTATCCATGTCTTGTAATAGAATATTTCTATTGATGTTAGCGATGATAAAATCAAAAGGTTTTTTTCCTTTTAACTTGAATGCATCTCCCAATTCCACTTGAATATCTTCCGTATTATTCAACTTGCAGTTGTCGATTGAGTTGTCAACACACCAAGTATCAATATCAATAGCTGTAATTGGTGAAGCACCTCTTTTATGAGCCAATATTGCTAAGATAGATGTGCCACAGCCCATGTCTAGAACAGCTTTCTGGGTAAGTTCTGTATCTAATAATTCAGCTAATATTAAACTTGTTGTTTCATGATGACCAGTGCCAAAAGCCATTTGAGGATTGATGATAATATCGTATTTTACCTCGGGTATGTCTTTGTGAAAGGTACTGTGGATTGCACATTCATTACCAATTACAATGGGTTGAAAGAAGTTCTTTTCCCACTCTTCGTTCCAATTCTTGTCTTCTGCCTCTTCAAAAGTATAAGTTAGCTCTTCTATATCAATAGGGAACTCTTTTAATGCCTCTTTGAGCACATCTTCGTTAAGTAAATCTACTTGAACATAAGCCAAGAGGTGAGTGTCTTCACTAACGAAGCTTTCAAAACCGACATCTCCCAATACTGACATCAACACATCGGAAACGATTTCATTCTTAGGTTCGAACTCGAATTTAAATTCAAAATATTTCATAGTTCTTTTTAATTTTCGAAACAAGTTACGAGCTGTACTTGTTACTTTATTACTATACGCTGTCTAATTTCTACAAAGATAGTCGATATAGGGAAATCCCTATTTATATTTGGGGAAAATATCTCGAATGAGGTGAATTCAATCCTTATTTTTGGTACACTGAATAAAGTATAAATTAAAAATGGAGAGATTATGAAAAGAATATTATTATTACTAGGAGTCTTAATTGGATTGCCTTTCGCATCGGAAGCACAAGGTGTGGACGATATGTATTTCTTTTCTTCTCCTAAAAAAGAAGAGAAAAAAGCTCCAAATAAGAAAAAAGAACCAGCTAGTCAGCAGGTGCCTAGAGGTCAACAAAAGACTTTGTTTATTCCATCAAGTGGTAGCCCTACAATAGTTGTTATGGATGACCAATCGAAAGATGTGAGTGAGCTAGATATGTATAATAGACGTGGAAATTATTCAACTATTACTTATAGTAATGGTGAAGAAGAGTATTACGAAGCTCCAACTAGAGATGGTGAATGGGTTAATGGTTTTTCTGGAACTTATAATGATTTAACGGATGCCGAATTTTCTATACGTTCGCGCAACCCGCGATATACTATATCTGTAAATAGCCCTGGTTACTGGGATGCTGTTTATGGACTGAATAGTTCGGATTGGAATATTTATGTTGACAATCAGTATGCATATATTTTCCCTACTTTTTCGAATCCAACATGGTCTGCTTGGAAGTTTGGTCCTCGCTCTGGATTTTCAATGAGTTTTGGTAGCCCTTACTATTATGGAAGTAGTTGGAGATATGATCCTTGGTATTATGATCCATGGTATGGGCCTAGAAGAGGTGGCTACTATGGTGGTTATTACGGTGGATACTACCCAGGTTATTATGATCCTTGGTATGGTGGTGGTTATTATGGCGGCTATTATGGAGGTTCTGGATATTACAACAATAGACGTCCTTATTATAAAGATAATAGAAGATATGATAATTCAAGAACGCCAAATCGTACGCACAGAGGTGGTTCAAGCATAACAAATGGAGGTAGATATGATAGACCATCAACAGGTGTTTCTACTAGACCTTCACATAGACCTGGTAATTCTGGGATAAACTCAGGATCCTCAAGACCTAGTGTTCGACCAGGGTCTAATGGTTATGATGCATCTAACCGTGTAAGATCATCTGCATCACGTGTTCGTCCTTCTAATACAGGCAGAACAAATGGTTCAAGTGTAAACACTAATCGAGGAAATTATACAAGACCAGGAAATACGTCAGGAGGAAGAAATAATACAGAAAGTGTACGCTCATCTAGAACGACAAGAGAATCGGGTAGAAGTACTTACACAAGACCTTCTAGCCCTTCAACAAACGCTAGACCAAGTGCACCATCTTCAAGATCTAGCCG
>JASLDF010000040.1 GCA_030151635.1 Bacteroides sp.
GTGGCATTCAAAACTATTTTAAAAAATAGTAATGAGATGATTGGGCACAAACAACATCTCCCATAAAATGCCCTATTTCTCATTTTCCTCTACCCTATCAAACACCTACACTTTCCTCAAATAATCCAACAAAAAAAATAAAATTAGGCTAGCCCCAATATAGCCTCCCTAGTAAAGTAACCAATGGCACATGAATGAGTTAGACAAAAAACATGTTATCAAACATAAGCAAAAAGACTCTTTGCATGAATTTGTAACTAACATTTACTTCATTTAGATGATGCTTTTATAAATTCATCTTTTATATTTGCCACTGATATAAACACAACACAGCATTGTTTAACCTGCAATGATGAATTATTCTAGAATACACTTTCGTATTCATCAATCTAAAACTAAGAACAACGATTGTCGCAGACAGATTGTAAAAACAAAAACGTTATGGACAGAACTAGTATTTTATTTTTTACTATTTTATCATTACTCGCAGTTACTATTATTTACGGTTTATTGACCGATCCAGAATTGGCAGAATCAATGGCTATTCTAACCGCATGTTTAGCATTACCTTTTTTTGCCTACCGAGTTAAATACAGAGCTAGCACAATGAAGAAACAAGACACAGACAATTAACGACCGAATCCTTTTTAAATAATCTTATATACCAAGAACAGCTATCAAGTGGTGAAATTTACCAACCTGATAGCTGTTTTACATTCTACTAATGAGTGAAAAGCAGTAGTTACCCTATTTTATTGGTTGTATTAACAACACATATTAAACACAGAATGAATTTATATTATTTTTAAACGGATTACAAACACCAACCACCTATCAATCCATAATTAGTGGCAAAAAACAAAGCTAGTTCTTTGTAAATAACTGATGTTTCGCTATTTTAGAAGCACTAAAAAAAGAAATTATGCAACTATTTATTACACGGAAAGAGGTAGAGGTCGTTATCAAAGAGATCATAAATAAACCTTTTAAGTTGGAGTTCGTAGATAAGAATGAAATCCTTCTTCATGTCTATGGCACCTCAATTCGGGCGAAACTGCAACGTGTCGTAAACAATGTTGTATATATTAATTACGAATTACCATACCTCAAGAATCTTTTGGTGAACATTGCCAATCTATTTACAAATAAAATCAGCAGTAATGTCCCTCCATTCATAAATCTAGATGTGAAACGGAAAAGCATCGCCATCGATTTAAATGAAGTAGAACAAATGCAACGCTTTCTAACCATATTCTCTATTGTTGAAATTACAACGGGCACAAGCAACATTGAATTATTCTTTGCTTTAAAAGAAATAACAAAATAGAGAAGACCTAATATTCCACCCAACCAACTGAGAACAACCCTTTTAAATCTGGCAAATCTGTAGTCAAATTAAACAGTACAGAACCAGAACTAAAGTTTTTTTTCTTCTGATGTTCAACCCATTCTCGAATAAACAACGGATGATTAGGCATTGAAAGAGATGAGAAAGCTTCTACTGGTAGCATAAACCGAGCCAGATTATACAGCCCATGTACATAAACTGCACAGTAATTCAACAAATTATCTTGAGATTCGTGTAGCCATAACATACGTCTATACCCCTCAATGACGGCCTGCAGACCCTCTGAAGCTGTTTGCATATCTTCAGCTATCAACGCTAAAAGGTAGCGAACCACAAGCACCTCTCCTTTACCACTTCCTTTTCTTTGCACAAACTTATCGGCATTAGAAACAGCCTTTTTTAGCTGATCTTTCTCCTTATAATATAGGCCGATGACTAAATTACCAATTACACCTAAAAACGGATGCACATCCTTACCACCTAAACCCAAAGATTTTGGAAGATACTTCTCTACTAAATCTAAATCGCACGCTGCAAAAGCAAAGATAACACGCTCAATATACCCTGTGTGATTATAGCCATTGGGTAATAATAAATCGGTAGCAAAAGCCAATCGATTATGGGTATACAAAGCATCCGTTAAAACTTGCCAATCCGCCGTATTTACCGCACAATGTATTCCCCAATTCAGCACAGATATATTTTTACTACCACAATACTCATATCCTTGCAACAGATAGATTGAGTTTATCAGTTTACGAGCCTTATCTTTAGGTAAAACGGAAAGAATGGATATAAAATCATAAAGCTCCGTAAAGTGATTTTCCTCTATTGCTGTGGCATTAGCCATAGATAGCTTCAAAACTTCAACCATTTCTTCTAAAGAAGTACAGTAGTTGTTTAACCCCTGCTTGTAGGTTTCATCAATTATATTTTTAGTTGCGTCATCCATTTCACCCTATTATTTAATTTCACATCCTACAGCAAAAATAAGCAGCTTACCGACTTAATCCTTGAAAAATCTTATTTTTTAAAGAAAATAACACAACGAATAAGACTTTAATTAATGCTGACCAATCTAATTTTAAGATTAGCTTGATTATTAATGGTGTTAGTTCTTAAGCAGGTCATTTTTTTATAAAAAATAAGCAAAACACTTCTTTATTTGCTATCTTTGCCAACTCAATCAAAAATAAGAAGTAATACAATTATTGCTATTTTTTAACTATTTTGCAAAGTCTATGATTAGAACACATTCTGACACGCAAATAGAAACATATAAAAACTAACTAATTAAGGCGAATTTTAAATATTAATTCATGGGATTATTACAAGATAAATTAGCGAAATACGACCTACCACAACGAATTCAAGCCAAAGGCGTGTATCCCTACTTTCGTTGCATTGAGAGCGAACAAAATACGGAAGTAATTATGAGTGGCAAAAAGGTACTCATGTTTGGCTCTAACTCTTATTTAGGATTAACTAACCATCCAAAAGTAATTGAAGCTGCTGTTGATGCTACTCGAAAATATGGTACTGGTTGCGCTGGCTCTCGTTTCTTGAACGGAACTTTAGACATTCACCTAGAATTAGAAAAAGAACTAGCAGAGTTTGTTGGAAAAGAAGATGCCTTGGTATATTCTACAGGATTCCAAGTTAACCTAGGAGTTGTATCCTGTGTAACTGGTCGTGAAGATTACATCATTTGCGATGAGCTAGACCACGCTTCAATTGTAGAAGGTCGTCGTCTTTCTTTCTCAACTTGCTATAAATACAAGCACAACAACATGGAGTCGTTGGAAAACGAACTTAAGAAGTGTAAACCTGAATCGGTTAAACTTATTATTGTTGATGGTGTATTTAGTATGGAAGGAGATATCGCCAATCTTCCAGAAATTGTGCGTCTTTCAAAAAAATATAATGCTAATATCATGGTTGACGAAGCACACGGTTTAGGTGTATTAGGCGATCATGGTCGTGGTACTTGTAATCATTTTGGTTTAACTAAGGATGTAGACCTTATCATGGGTACATTCAGTAAATCGCTTGCTGCAATTGGTGGGTTCATCGCTGCAGACAAATCGATTATTAACTACCTAAGACATAATTCTCGTTCATATATTTTCAGTGCAAGTAACACCCCATCTGCAACCGCAGCTGCTCGTGAAGCACTTCACATTATGAAAAGAGAACCAGAGCGTATTCAAAAACTTTGGGACAACACAAACTACGCATTAGATTGCTTTAGAACCTTAGGTTTTGAAATTGGATCAACATCTACTCCTATCATCCCACTTTATGTGCGCGATATGGAAAAAACATTCGTGGTTACAAAGATGCTTTTCGATGAAGGTATTTTCGTTAACCCTGTTGTTCCACCAGCATGTTCTCCAAACGATACATTGATTCGTTTCTCTTTAATGGCAACACATTCTAAAGAGCAAATTGACTATGCGATTGAAAAGTTAGTTAAATGCTTCAACGCCTTAGATATCAAATTAAATAAATAAGCTATTTATTAAGCAAAATATATAAAAGGGGTAAAGTGAGTGTTCACTTTACCCCTTTTTCGTACCCTATACCACCATCGTCATCGATACTATGCTTCACAATTTAAATAGATGCATACTTCTATTTTATACCTCCAAGAGAAGAGTGAGTCGTCTCAGGGAGAGAACTCACTCTTCTTACTAAGAGAACTCACTCATCATAGGGTAACAAATAAACGCTGAAATAGACCAGTTAATAAATGCCACTAGTTGAATATTAAATGCAATATAACACGACGGATAAATTCATTTATATAAAAATATGAGAGAATAATCCTCTGCACTAATAGATAGTTTCGACAAAAACTAAAAAATGAAGCAATAAAAAACGCCACTAAATTTCTTAGATACCCTTAAAAAACTCTTTAACAGAGTTAACTCCATATAAATGCAATACTTTTCTTAAATAGACTTTAAAACCTATATCCTAAAATTAATAATAATGATCCATTATTTAAGACAAATGCTTAACCTTCATTAACAAAGGACTATTTCAACACTCATAAAGACCAACAAGGCTTTCGGTTAGGTTTATTTAACATATTGTAATTATTACATTTTTTCTACCAAGTTTTATTTTACTTTTTCAAATTTAAAGAGTCTTAGAAACAATCTTTTTTAACACTTTGTTAGCTTAATAGTGCTAAATGCAATTATTTCCATCAGAACGTAAAGTTATATTTACTGTATATTTAATACAGTAAATATCGGGTAGAAAAGTTAACGCTTAAAAGTAAAATTTCATAATAATTTATTTAAAATGCACCTACGACACCCTCAAAAAGATAAATAAAATATATTGGCACGAATATAACATCAAATTCAACTGCTACTAAACTGTTAGTATAAGACACGATTAAATAAATATTCAAAGCTTTTTAGCGTATCAAACTGCTATTTTATCATAAAAAGCATCAGTTACATCTTAACGCCACAACACATAAGCTTTATATATTTTCCGACTCTCTTTTGTATAAAACTACAATTTTGAATCATTCTAAATATAATACTCTAATAAACAGATAATTGACTACTGAAAAAGGTCTATTTTAACTATAATTCTCAATTGTATATTTTATTTTACATTGGAAATTATGTTAGACAACATATCTTTGCATTCGAAATTTCAGACAGATAGAAGAAGTACTTCAAAGGATTTATAGATAGAATCTCTTTTTACAAATTAAAGAGTAAGAAGATAGAATAGATAGAGATAACACTTATTGGTAATAACACTAATCAATTATTTAAGTATGAAAATTAAGGCAATCCAAAAACTTACACTCTTTGGATTAATAATACTACTCACGATGTCGTGTGCTAACGACATTAACTTATCTATGCCTAAAGGCCCAAAAGGAGATAAGGGAGACAAAGGTGAAAGCGGTATGTCTGCTTTCGAATTATGGAAACAATTCTATGGGAAAGATCCCAGCACATCAATAAACGATTTCTTTGCATCTTTCAAAGGTAAAGACGGAAAAGATGGTCTAGATGGTAAGGACGGTATTAACGGACAACCAGGTGATGACGGTCTTACTGCCTACGACCAATGGTTGAAAGGTATTGAAGATGGTTATGTTTATGACCATGATAACAACATCTACAAAGGTAACACTACTTTAAAAGACTACTTTGAATGGATGAAAGGTCGTAATGGTACTGACGGTAAGGATGGCCAAGATGGTTCGAACGGAACTAATGGTACAGACGGTAAAGATGGTACGAACGGACTAACTCCTAAAATTGGATCGAATGGTAACTGGTGGATTGGCGATACAGACACAAAGGTTCCTGCACAAGGTAAGGATGGTCAAAATGGTACGAATGGTACGAACGGTCTAACCCCTACTATTAAAGATGGCATTTGGTGGATTGGAAACACGAACACAGGTGTTCCTACCACTGGTAAAAATGGTACAAATGGTGAATCACCTAGTATCAAAAATGGCTTCTGGTGGGTTGGTAAAACCAATACTGGTGTTCCTGCACAAGGTAAAGATGGCCAAAACGGTACAAATGGTACAAATGGTACAAATGGACTAACTCCTACTATCAAAGATGGTTACTGGTGGATTGGAAACACAAATACTGGTGTACCAACTACGGGTAAAGATGGTCAAGATGGTACAAACGGGCTAACTCCTACTATTAAGGATGGCATTTGGTGGATTGGTACAACCAATACAGGTATTCCTGCTCAAGGTAAAGATGGCCAAAATGGTACGAACGGTACAAACGGACTAACTCCTACTATTAAAGATGGCATTTGGTGGATTGGTACAACCAACACGGGCATTCCTGCTCAAGGTAAAGATGGCCAAAATGGTACTAACGGAACAAATGGACTAACTCCTTCAATCAAGAATGGTTACTGGTGGATTGGCGACAAAAACACGGGTGTCAAAGCAGAAGGTAAAGATGGTCAAAACGGTACTAATGGTACGGATGGTAAAGACGGCCAAGATGGCTTGACTCCACATATTGGTAAAAATGGCAATTGGTGGATTGGTGATCATGACACTAAAATCCCAGCAAGAGGTAAAGATGGTCAAAACGGTTCAAACGGTATTGACGGACAACCAGGTGCTATGGGGCTTGATGCCTATGAAGTTTGGAAAAGAGGTATTGAAAAGAACCAAGTTCTAGACCACGATGGCAAACTATATAAAGGAGACAATTCTATTGATGCTTACTATGAATGGCTAAAAGGCCGTGATGGTAAGGATGGTACAAACGGAACCAACGGAACTAATGGTACGGATGGGAAAGATGGTGTGAATGGTTTAACTCCTACTATTAAAGACGGTTATTGGTGGATTGGTGACTCGAATACAGGTGTACCTACTACTGGTAAAAATGGAGAAAATGGCGAAACACCTAGTATTAAAAATGGCATCTGGTGGATTGGTAATACCAATACTGGTATCCCAGCTCAAGGTAAAGATGGACAGAACGGTACAAACGGTACAGATGGTAAAGATGGCCAAAATGGAACGAATGGTACAAACGGACTGACTCCTACTATTAAAGATGGTTATTGGTGGATTGGCGACAAAAACACTGGTATCAAAGCTGAAGGAAAAGATGGTCAAAACGGTACGAATGGTACGGATGGAAAAGACGGCCAAGATGGCGAAAACGGAACCAATGGTACGGATGGAAAAGATGGCGTTAACGGTCTAACACCTTCAATCAAAGATGGTAATTGGTGGATTGGCGACAAGGACACTGGTATCAAAGCTGAAGGAAAAGATGGGTTGAATGGCGACAGTGCATACGAGCTATGGAAAGATGCCGTTATTAACAATATGGTTTGGAATCATGATGGTTCTAAGTACGAAGGTGGAAACAGCTGGAAAGATTATTTAAAATGGTTACAACGTGGTGATGCATCGGCTCTACACGAATACTGGATTACACTTCCTGGTAACGAGGGTAAAACAATTCAAGATTTCATTACTGAATTATTCTCTTGTCATTGCGACCAAGTTAAAGCAGTAGTTGTTCCTAATGGCGGGTGTGTAGTGGTAGATGAAAAAGGTGATTTCATTAGCGAACACCCAGCGTTTATTACGCTATCAGGACCTAAAGGCACGAAAGTAGTTATTAAAGATGCAAGTGGAAAAGAACTACTTAACAAAGTTTTGGCAGGTGAAGATATTCCATTTGAAGTAAACCAAACAGAGAAAGAACAAACGCTGACAATGGCGTACACTGCTCCTGATAAAAATGAATCTAAGGAAAAACTAATTCGTATTCCTGCTTTGAAATCTTCTGTATCAGAAATTAAGTTAATCGAACCAGACGTATCAAGTACTCGCGTGGCTGTACAAATTTACATTACAAACTTGGACAATGTAAAATCTGTAACAATCAACGAGAAACCGATTAATGATGGTGTGGATGGATGGTCTAAAACAGACTATGGTTTCAAGAAAGTCTTTGATAAAGACGAGAACGACCATGCTATGAAAGTTAATGTAAAAGGAAACAACGGAAGTTGTACTTATGCAAACTTCATCCTAGAGTCTATCGAGAAAGTTAAAGTTAACAGTTTTGACATTAAAGATTATGACGAGTGCGATTTCAAAATTATTATTACGGGAGATGCAGGTCTAATTATTGTTAGTCAAACTGAAGATGTAAGATCTACAGAAGTTTCTCCAGGACGATATGAGGTTCTTGTTCCAAAAGAATTTACTGAATGGGTTTGGAATGGTGAAAAGAATATAAGGAAACCTCATAAGGTTACACTTACGATTAGTAAACCTGGTTTTGGTTCTTTAGTTAAAGAAATTGAAGTTCTTCAAGAGCTAGATGCTAGAATCCCTATTTATGCATCTCCACTAACTACTGGCGAACATTATGCAAGTGAGCAAATCTATGAATTTCAAAACTACTCTCAGAATGAAATCAGAGTTGTATTGAGTAGAAATGAGAATTATAGTAAAGATGCAATTCAAAGAGATCCTTGGGTAGAACATAACCAAACTTATCATTATATTCCTGGAAACGGCAGCATTCAGATTAAATTCAAAAGGGATTACACTCCTAGATTTGAAGACGGTCAATACTTTGTAAATATTAGTACTGAAACGAGCTGTGGTAAGGAATATAAGAGCAGCATCAGCATTCGCAATCAAAGTAATTTTAGACATAGCTTGAAATTATTGAATGATGATTACGGATACGGACCAGGCATTATTTATGAAAATGGAGTGAGAAAAGTTCGATTCCAATTCGACATTGAAGATGGTATTCCTAACTCATTTGCACAGTTGTTATTGTTGCACAATGGCGACCTAACAAAGTCTGTAATTAATCAACAAGTTGGCTCTGATGGCTATTTATCTATGGTAATTACAATGGATGAAGTTGACTTCAACACTGCAGTACAAAGTGGTAAAGGACAAATCATGTTCTCGAAGGACAAGTTTGCAAAGGATATGTTACATACCAAAGAAATTGACTTCAACCTCTAAACAACAGCCAGAATGAAAAATATTAAAACTACAATATTTGCTATGACGCTCCTATTCGGAGCGTCTAGCCAAATGGCTTTTGCTCAAGAAAATGAGAATAATCAGCAGAGAGAAGCCGCTCAACAAAAAGAAAAGAAACACAAAAAAGCATGGGAGTTTGGCTTTGGTGGTAGTGTAATGCAACTGAACCGAATGTACCTTACCAACTTTGTGAAACAAGATGATGGTTACGACTTCGACCTAAAAATGCGTCATGCCGTTTGGGGTGGCGATTTATATGTAGCTCGCGAGTTGAATAAACACTTCTACCTTGACCTTACTGCTGGTATGGGTGGTGCAAAGGTTTACAACCTAGATAACGAACAAAAAACCAAATACTACTACACAGCAGGATTGGGTTTACAATGGAGACTATCTCCTCTATTCAAATCGAAATACATTGATCCGTACTTCCGTGTAGGTGCACACTATTTCCATAGACAATTCACTGTCGATTATTCTGGACTTCAAGGAAGTAATGACGACATCATGAAATGGGTAATGGCAAACGTACACAACAAGGATGGTCAAGATGGCAGAAACCTGATGGCAATAGCTGCTGGTTTTGGTGTAAATATGTGGTTCAACAACCACGTAGGTCTTGGAATGCAAGTAAACTACATGCATATGCCTCGTTTCATCAAAAGACAAAAGAACACAGCCGATGCCCTGCAAGGTAGTTTGCGTTTAATCTTTAGATTTGGTGGCGAAAGCAAGAAAGATGCTCCAGAAATTATAGAGGTTAATCGTTTCATTGAGAAAGAAATTGAGCGAATCGTTGAAGTAGAACGCATCGTAGAGCGTGAAAAGAAAACATTCGCAATGCTTCACAACGTTTTCTTCCATTTCGACACAGCAACATTTGTTGATCATTCTCTTCCAATCCTAGACGAGGTTGCAGAGATGTTGAAAGAAGAGGATTTACAAGGCAGACACTTCCTTATTATTGGTTATACTGATAGCAGAGGTAGCGATGCATACAACATAGGCCTTTCAAGAAGACGTGCAGCAGCAGTTGTCAAAGCACTCGAAGATCGTGGTGTGCCAACAGATATGTTGAAATCACGAGGAGTGGGTAAACGTACTGCAGCAGTTCCTACAAAAGAAAGTCATAGCCTTAGAGAAGGAGACCGTAAGGTATCAATCGAAGAGATTCTAATTGATGAATACTGGAACTTCCTACCTAAGAAAGATCACTAATTAGGTTTATTACAGACAGGACAAATAAATCTTATACAGGGATATCAGAGTTAAACCTCGGTATCCCTGTTTTAATTTCTATAATTAGCTGGTTTTCTGCTGTAAGCCTTATTGTGCATTTTCAAAACAGTGGAAGTTCCTATTTCTATAGTTCGCAAGTTTCTGTCGTATCCACTTCATTTGGTTAACTGATGGCTTAATTAAACTCCTTAATTTTTATTATCAAAACAACTTGACTGTTTCATAGCCAAAGATCTATTAGACACCCACCCTAGTGGACAATAGAAGATAGTCCAGAAACCAAAATTCACCTAACCTACAACTACTTATACCTTAAATAATGAACTAAAACAAGAGTAGCATCAGTAGAAAGAAATGTATGTGATAAAACATGCTTATATACATTATCTTAGCTATCTTTACGTAACAAATACAATATTTAGGACAAATTGTATACTTTATCTGAATATCTAAAATGGCAAATGCAATGTTTAACAAAATTATAGGCAAATCTGTAATTGGTGTTCTGGGTCTATTCATGGTGCTAACGAGTTGCAATCAAGACGAGAAAATCGAAGTCGAGCCCGACATTCAAATTATGCGTAACGTAGTAACGCTAGAAAAATCTGAAGAGGAAATTATCATCTTTAAAGAAATACTGAATACACTTTCCAACGATACCTTTAGCATAGTTCGAGAAGCCGTGGCACAAAATATGCAAACGGATTCTATTGTCTTAGCTAAACTTGCAACAGACTCGGTTCCTGAAATTAGATTGTCTGTCATTCTTAATCCAGCTACACCGAAAGCAATCATTAAAAGTCTAACGAACGATCCGGACGATTATACCCGTCGCATTGCTCAACGTTATCTGCAAGACGGATATTTTGATTTTATATATGGCACAAAACAAGGAGAAAACAGCATAAAGGAGTCTGTTATTGCCAACTACTATTCGCTATTAAGAATTAATGAACGATTAATGGATGGCATGGATTTAAAGCTTGCCTGCTATATGTTTGTTACCAATATGCAATTCTCGCACAAAGTAATCAAGTCGAATATTCACAGCAAAGATTTCATCATTCGCATTGCGCTTGCTAAAAGTCCATACACACCTATAAAGTATTTAAAGAAATTATCTAGAGACCATGACTCAAGGGTTAGAGAGGCCATTGCATACAACATTGCAACACCCTCTTCTATCCTAGAACAAATAGCTCTAGACAGCGATGATGTTGTAAAGTATTACGTAGCTACAAACAGCAATACAGAGATAGAAACCTTGGAGAGATTAGCTAATGATTCTTCTATACTCGTGAGAAGTGGTGTTGCCGAAAACATCAATACTCCCGAAGAGACTCTTAGATTACTTGCACAATATCCGCAAAAGGTAGATTTCTTTAGTAAGGATTGGGATACTACCGATGGAGTTAAAATAGCTCATAAATTGGCGGCCAATCCTAAAACGCCATTGGATGTTCTTCAAGAATATGCACACAGCAGGAGCGTAAATATCCGTGGTGGTTTAGCTATGAATCCAACTACAAATATCAAACTATTAAAGAAATTAGCAAACGATGAGTTTAGCCATGTTCGAAGAAATGTAGCTAAGAACTACTTCGGCAAACCGTATGAATGCAATGATTTATACTAAACAATCATAAATAAAATATCCCCCATACTCACTTCAGAATATGGGGGATACAGTTTATATTATTTTCAATATTACTTATCAATTACAAGAACTAAGCTTCGTTGATACAACACATATTGTTCTTTCTTTCCATCACGATTGGTTATAACGATTGTATTTCCATCAAGCTTTGGAGCTGATTTTGATAAGATCTTATTTATGAAGTGGAAACCTGTTTGTGAGTCTACATAGAAAATATATGAAGATACATTCTTGCCGTAACGACCTAGAGAGACTACAACTTCTTTCCCTTGAATTTGATCAATATCTAGCACAGTTACTTGGATAGAATAACCAGGAAGCAAGTCTCCATAGTCATCAAAACACTCATCGTCCGTAACCTTATCCATTAAATTGCCCGACATACCTTTGCGAATTGAAGTGATGCGAACTCCATTCGGGTGATCTAACCCTAACGTTAGTGTTTCAATTTTACCATCGCCCGTCATGTCCAATTGAATCGTTTTATCGGTTACCAATTGCTTATCATTACTAATCATAAAGTGAGCATTTGAAGGTGCATCGAAAAGCAGTTTAGTTTTGGTAGATTGAGAAATCCAGCCCGACGGTTTTACAGCAGGTTTAGCGGGCTCTGTCTGCGTAGGCTTAGTGCTACCCTCTACATTTCCTTGTTGATTGTTACCTGGGTTTTCTATTGGATAGAGCACATCCTGTCCTCCATCAACCACCTCACGAGGCTCTATTGTTGCCGAATCTTGCTTCTGGTTGAACCAACAAGAACCTATTAATCCGATAATTATTATTACAAGTACAAATTGAATTAACTTCTTCATTTTAGTAATGTATGTTTTAGTATGTAAATTACGTAGTAGATTAGACTTCAGTCTTATTCAAGAGAACAAATGAGCAGCAAATTGGTTCTTAAATCCAATTTGCACACTTAGAGCAAAGTTAACTATTTTCTAGTCTGACCGGAAAAGAAACCACTTAATTCTCTTAAGAAATAGTCGTAATATCTGCCCCACCTCACAAGCAAGTTACTTTAACTTAAAGCGGATGCGCAATACGCCATCGGCATACGAATGAGAAGAGATAATAAATGTTCCTATTTCTGATGTATTCTTTACATGAGCACCTACACAAGCACAGACGTCGTACTCTCCTATTCTAATTAAACGCAAGGTATCACTAGCCCCATCAGGTAATCGGCCTAAATCAACAATATCTTTCGCCGCTTCTTGATTAGTGTACTCTTCTGTAACAGCTAAGTTCTGTTGAATGATGGTATTTACAGCATCCTCAACTTCTTTAATCTGCTGTGCTGTTGGTTCTGAAGGCAATTCATAATCGCACTTACTTTTCTTACGCTCAATGTGTGCGTTATTTGATCGAGAACATCCAAACATCTTTACCATCGTGGCATTCAATAGATGCTCTGCTGTATGCATAGGAGGATATTCTTGTTTGTTATGTTCGTTTAGTTGAGAAGATATATCGTTCATTATTATTTCTTTTTGGTTCACATTCTTGTAGAACTATTTTTATATATTGAGTTATGAATTTTTAAGTAACGACTCAGCTAGTTTTCGGCAATCAACCCGTTTTACTTTACCATTATCGGTTTGTGGGATGGCCTCAACAAGATAGATTCGTTTGGGAATTTCATAGGCTGATAAGTACCCTTCAAAGTCTTTCATAGTTAATAATTCAAACTCCTTACTAGCTGCTATCAGCAGGGTTACAACTTCTCCAAAACGGACATCAGCAGTAGCAGTAATAACAAATGGAGAGGCTATTAGGGGTTCCAATTTCTTTTCAATACGTTCGGAAAATAGTTTAACGCCACCACTATTGATGACATTATCCAATCGCCCCAGAATAGTAAAACGTCCATCGGGCTTCATTTCTACAACATCGTTCGTTTCTAGGATTGCATCACTAACCAAAGGCGCATCAATGCATAGAGCTCCATCGACCGTTTGCGATAAGTTTACTTGAGGTAACGGTGTGTACCATTTTGTTTTATCGGTTCCATTAATGCGTCTAAGCGCTATATGCGACACTGTTTCCGTCATTCCGTAACTCGAATAGAAACGATTACAGAACAAATCAAGTTCAGCTTCAATCGTAGAATCAATGGCGGCACCACCTATTAAAACACTCGTAACCGAAGCCAATCGCTCACGCTGCACTTCGTCCTGAAGCGAGCTGTAAACTTGCAAAGGTACCAGTGCTACGAAATCAATCATCGTTGCAAAATTCTTGAAAGGTGTGCTAGAAGGCACACTCACCCACAAGTTACAACCACTAACAAGGGCACGAACCAACATCATTTTCCCTGCAATATATGTCACAGGCATGCATAGCAACAAGTTACTGTTAGCATCAATATTAAAAAAAGAACAGGTCAAAGAAGCACTATTGTGCATGTGGATCTTCTTTACCTCTATCTGCTTTGGTGTACCCGTAGAGCCAGAAGTATTGACACGAATCGTATCTTCCTTGGAATAGTAGTCCTTCAAGAAATCAACTACTTCATTAAAGTATCTCTTTTCTTCTTCTGATGTTGCAGTCTTAACAAATCTATCAAGTGTAAGAGAATTATAGGTATCTCCGTTAAGGCAGATTGACTTTGTATTCATTATTCTAACATTTAGATTCTGTGAACCACAGCTCATCACCTTTGATATCAAGAGGAAGCTCCACATTATCGGTAAATAGCATGCCTGTACCCAAGCCTTGTGGCAAAATAGGATTTAAAGTGGCGGTCCACTGTGCAATGGCATTCAAACCAATGTTCGACTCAAGAGCCGATGTAATCCACCATTTAACATTTCTCTTCTCAGCCTCGTCAATCCACTCTTTACTCCCACGAATCCCTCCATGAAGAGATGGTTTCAAGATGATGTATTGAGGTTTTATAGTATCGAGCAGGTGTTGCTTCTCAATCAGCGTGTTTACACCAATTAGTTCTTCATCAAGCGCAATTGGCAACGGAGTAACAGCGGTTAGTTTTGCCATCTCTTTCCATTGACCAGCACGGATTGGTTGTTCTATTGAGTGCAACCCCAAAGCCGAAAGACGTGTCAGTTTATCCAAAGCATCAGTTAGCCCAAAAGCTCCATTAGCATCTACACGCAACTCAATTTGTTCCGGTGTAAAACAAGAACGAATGTAGGTTAGCAAATCCATTTCCTTTTCAAAGTCAATGGCACCAATCTTCAGCTTAATGCAACGGAAACCCAGTTCCATCTTTGTTTCAATCTGTTTACGCATCTCATCATACTCGCCCATCCAAATCAGTCCGTTGATGGTAATTCCTTTTTCTCCACGAGCAAAAGGAGTATCCCACAGTTTTAAAGATTTAGACTGATAGTGCTGCCAAGCCGTTTCAAAGCCAAAGAGCATTGACGGATAATCTCGTAGAGCACCCCACCCAATCTCATCAGCCTCCATAAATTGGTTGGCAAACTGATTAAGTTGAGCTTCATAATGTGGGGAAGCATCACAACTTAAATCTGGCAAGGGAGCACACTCTCCTATCCCAATATGTTCGGCGTTGTCTTTATCAACAAAGAGTATATACCACGATTGACGCGTGGTATATACTCCTCTAGAAGTACCCGCAGGCTGTTTGAAATGAAACAACCTGGGTTCTATCTTTATATCAAAGTTCATATTCTTAGTTTTTCCCGACTTCCAGATCAAGGGAATTTAGGATACTTGTCGAAGTCTGGTTTTCTTTTTTCAAGGAATGCTTCTTTACCTTCTTGAGCTTCTTCGGTCATGTAGTACAACATCGTTGCATCACCAGCCAACTCTTGGATACCTGCTTGGCCATCCAACTCGGCATTAAGACCAGCTTTAATCATACGCAGTGCGATAGGGCTTAATAACATCATCTCTTCTGCCCAAGCCACATACTCGTCTTCCAATTGCTCCAATGGAACTACCTTGTTAACTAAGCCCATATCTAGTGCTTCTTGCGCATTGTATTGACGGCAAAGGAACCAGATTTCACGTGCTTTCTTTTGACCAACCACACGAGCAAGGTATGATGAACCAAAACCAGCATCAAAACTACCTACACGAGGACCAGTTTGACCAAAGATTGCATTTTCAGAAGCAATAGAAAGGTCACACACCACGTGAAGAACGTGTCCACCACCAATTGCAAAACCATTTACAGCTGCAATTACCGGTTTAGGGATAGAGCGAATTTGTTTTTGTACATCAAGTACACTTAAACGATACACACCATCTTTGCCACGGTAACCACCATGCCCTTTTTTGTTTTGGTCGCCACCCGAACAGAATGCCTTGTCGCCAGCACCAGTAAGTACAACCACACGGATTGAAGGTTCTTCACGGCAAATGCGCATTGCATCGCTCATTTCGCCCGTTGTTTCTGGAGTGAAAGCGTTGCGATAACGTTCTCTATTGATTGTAATACGTGCAATACCTTCGCAAAATTCAAAGATAATTTCTTCGTATTTCTTAATTTCTTTCCATTCTCTTTTAGCCATATTCTAACTATTTATTTTTTAATGAATGATAATATGATTTGTAAACCTCGACGTCTTTTTCGGAATTCGTAAAGACTTCCAAGAATTGAGGTTTATGTTGTGTAAAATCGGAGTTCATAAAGGTTTCTAGTGCCGTTTGATATTCCGTTTCGTTACTAGCCGAAAGATAATCAAATCCACGCTCTTTTGCCCAACCTTCTGCTTTTGTTTGATGAGAAGCCGTAACAAATCGTCCCGCCGTAGCCGATAAATTCATATTCAGAGCCTTAAAAATCTCACCACCCGAATTGTTTATCAGTAGGATGCGGAAGTTTGAACCGTAGTTACGAGCCCAAATAGCGTTCATATCATAGAAGAAACTTAGATCGCCAATGACCAGGTAGTTCAACTTATCCGAAGAGTAAGCATACCCAATGGCCGACGAAACAGAGCCTTCTATACCCGATGTGCCACGGTTGCAACATATTTCAACTGTTCTAGGAATTGTGAATAGCTGTGCGTAACGAACCATAGAACTATTTGCCAAATGAAGCACAGAGCTATCGGAAAGTCGTTTCATGAAACTACCCACTACACCTACACTCGAATAGTCCAAAATTGGTTCTGGAATATTCTTAGACCTATTCGCCCACATTTGATAGAACGCAGCATTACCTACATTCAATAAAAATGGAGTAATTTTATCCAAGAACTCAAAAGGAGACAATTCGAATACAGTCGTTAAACAACCATACGTATCAACTACAGCTCCATCAGAAGCAATGTGCCAATGCTCTTTGGGTGGATTGTTTTTCAAAAATGTCTTCAAACGCTTTGACACCATATGTCCACCAAATGTAATTAACAAATCGGGGGCGTAACGCTGTTGTTCCTTTTCATCTAGCGTATATAAAACAGCATCGAAATTGGTGATTGCCTTTGTAGGGGCTGTCTGATTGGATAAATGCTCCGAAAGCCACACAAAATTCTTATTCAAGCTACGCTCAACATCTTTAGAGAACTGATAAATCATCATCTCTTGTCCAGCTAAAGCCATTCTCTTTTCAAAAAGGTTAATTCGAGAAAGCACCTCTTCAAAACTATAATTGTAATCGTTTAGTCCATTGTATCGGCGAATTACTCGTACTTCGGGTAGTTCTTGGGTCGTAAAACTAAACATAGGTTCAGAAATAGGTACATTGATATGTACAGGACCACGACCATGATGATACAGTGCTAGTAACGCTTCATTAATCAAGCGATTGCAATACAATTCGTCATCATCCGAACGTACTTCCGGAAGATTTACCGACATTTTCACTAAACTCTGAAAGACATTTGGCTGAGGCAACGTTTGTCCCAACATTTGTCCCAATGCCGAGGCTGGTCGATCTCCAGAGATTACTACAAGAGGAATTTGCTGATAATACGCCTCAGCAACAGCCGGATGGATATTTAAAAGTGCCGTTCCCGATGTGCAACATACTGCAGCTGGTTTTCCTCCGTTTAGAGCCAATCCCATTGCTACATAGCCTGCACTTCGTTCGTCGGTTACAGAAATACACTTAAAGTAAGAATCATTGCATAAAGACTGTACAATTGGAGCATTCCTACTTCCCGGACACAGCACGATTTTACGTACCTCGTGTGCCTTAAGTAAAGCCACCAGTTGAAGAATGCTTTTTTTATCTGAATACATAATAGTTTCTATCTTAGTTTTTTACATTTAAAAGACACCTAACTAGTTGAAATAAAGAACATAGCAGATATAAACACACCCCCTAGTCCTTGAAAAACAAGATGTCATACGATGTAAATTTACAAATAAAAATAGAAATTGATCCTATAAAAGTGAGCTATATCACTCGTCTTCATTTAAGCAATTGCACCGTACCTCTATTATCTAAAGTCGAAAAGCTAGCCAATGATACAGACATTAGCTAGCTTCTCTCAAAACAACTACTTAAAAAAGAAACCTTGTTTTACTCACTCAACACCTTTACATATTAATGTTGAGTTTATGGTAAAACAAGAAACAGGTATCTTCACTGTGGGTTCCCCCTTGTCGTAACCACCATTAAGCCACAACCAGTTATATTTTATATTATTCGAGAATAATCTTATTCAAGGTAGTCTCCGTTCCAAAAAGATAAATTTGGTCTACTCGCTTATCTTCTGGGACTGGTATTGCGACTCTTTTCTCTCCACAAATATCTTCATGATACACAACTGAATTATCCGACACTAAATAGACACTTAAAATAGATTCATTTGAGTAGCTGTGTACACTAATTAATTTAAAATCGTTTTTAATAGGCGTAGTGTTAATTACAAAACCCTCGTATAGAGCCTTGCCGTCCACCATTTTACGATCACCCGACAAGTATAGATATCGACTATCGTACCACCATTCATACTCAAGATCATTATTCACGGTAACATCTTCTTCAGTGCTCAACTGTTTGGAAGACTCGTGTACAGGAATCGGATACTTCGCCATTGACGATAGGGAAATAGGATATTGGGGTTGAATTGCAAACGTATGATATTGAGCATTCCAAACTCTATCAGCCTTAAAAAAAGAGCGATAAATTTGAAGGCCATTCAACTGAAGTTCAAGAGTATAAAAAGAATCACACAAACGTGGATAGCTTGATAATTCTCTACTACTCGCTCTTTTTTGAGTGGTATAATCAAGATGAAAGTCTAATGTAATAGGATATTCCGGAGCAATTGAAGGAATCATACCATCATTATCTCCTAAAGAATTAGCAACACAGCTTGGATGAAGCCAAAGCAGTGCTAAAATTAAAAATAGCAAGTTATTTCTCATAGTAAAATAAATTTAACCAACTGGTTAATTCTTACACATCCGAAAATTAGTTAAGTCTAAGTGAGTATTTCTCACAATTCACACATATTGCCCCTATCAGTAGAGGTAATCAATCATATATATCTATTAATTCAATCACATTGAAAGTAATTAGTTTATTATAAACAGGCTTACTTTTCAGGCTTACTATTTAGAACATACTGTCGTATTTCTAAAAGTGTTTTACAAATATATACAAAAGTAAACAACTAAAAAATATTTTTTAACAAAAACTACACTTTACATTCTAAAACAAAACAAAATACCCTGTTTGTATGGCATATAAACAAACA
Source organism: Bacteroides sp. (assembly GCA_030151635.1). GTDB lineage: Bacteria > Bacteroidota > Bacteroidia > Bacteroidales > Bacteroidaceae > Bacteroides_E. Next base: position 19,452 of record JASLDF010000040.1, read on the forward strand.
AAGGTTATCGTCGTTTAATAGAAAACAACAATAACCTTTCGCATATATTTACAAAATCTCTTATCAGTAGTCTAATCAAATAAAGACTTCATCGTATCCATTTTACCGACAGTTTCGTTCCACTCTTCAAGTAGAGAAGAAGAGCTCAACAAACCACCACCAGCATACAAAACACAACAAGCATCTGTAATTTGCATGCAGCGTAAATTTACATAAAGTGTCGTTGGCCCCGAAGAATTTATTTCACCAATAAAACCGGCATAATATTTACGATCTTGCTGCTCATTGGCTACAATAAAATCGTAAGCCTCTTTCTTAGGCAAACCACAAACTGCAGGAGTTGGATGAAGTAACTTCAACAAATCTCCAAGTTTATTGCAGTCTGGAAGTGCGAAATCAAACGTACTAAACAAATGCACCAATTTACCCGCTTTAATATTAGTAGGACCTTCAATTTTCGGCGTTATACCAAAAGAATTAAGTTGATGCTTAACGTATTGAACAACTAAATCCTGCTCTACACGATTCTTCTCGTCCCAATAGATTTCTCCATCATGAAAAGTCTGCGTCCCAGCTAGAGCCACAGTACGCCAAGCATCACCCGTTCCTTTTAAAAGTATTTCGGGCGTGCTTCCCATCCACAAGCCCGTTTGGGGTGTATACACCAAATAAACAAAACCATTCGGATAAGCATTACAAGCCTTTTCATAAACACGTGCAATCGACTCTTTCGAGTGCTTAAGCCCCGCGTGTCGAGCCAAAACAATCTTCACCAAATGCTCTTTCTTTAACTGCTCTAGGTAGCCACTAAAACAAGCCTCGTAATTTGAAAACAACTCATCCGATGTTTGCTCAACCTCGATATCCACAACATGAGGCTTTCCCAATGGAAGATTATTAACCTCATCAATTGTAGGAAAAGTAGTTCTATCTTCACGCAGTAATACAGCTGGATATTTATCTGACAAATGGAAAGGAGCAATTACGAAGCCCGATTTTCCATTCAAATCCTTTAAATCTGAGAACAAGGCTGGCTCTCCACTATTTTGCATCACAAAATGAACCTCGTTACTACGGGGTTCATTATAGAGAGCAAAAAGTTGATTAGAAGCAATTAGCCTATCAATAATAGCTAGTTTTTCTTCTGATAATTCGATCATCTTTTCTTAAGAATACTATTCATGACACGAATAGACGATACCAGCTTATCGGTCGATGTATAAATGTTTACGTCCCAAATGTGCGATGAACGACCTTGATGCGTAATTGTAGCTATGGCACGAACCGTATCACCTTCGTGTGCAGAAGAAATGTGGTTACCGCTCACTTGCATACCCACAACCATTTCATCCGGAGCAGCCAACATCATTGAACCCAACCCTGCAATGGTTTCTGCCAGAGCCAGAGAAGCACCACCATGTAAAATGCCAAACGGCTGTCTGGTACGTTTATCCACTGGCATAGTCGCCTCAACACGTCCTTCCGATGCGTATGTATATTGAATACCTAGATTTCCCATCAACGCAAACTCACTGCGTTTATTAAGTAAATCAAGGTTAATCTCCGATAATTTTACTTGAGAAAGGATGTACTTTTCTATCGCTTCGGCCACCCCATCCTCTTCATTCGAAGCCGTAATAACATCGGCACAACGCTTAACAGAGTCGCTCGAGTTTGCCATAGCAACACCCAAACCCGACATTTGAATCATTGAATAGTCGGCAGCACCATTACCAATAGTCATGACTTCCGACGATTCCATTTTTAAGATATCCAACAATACGCCTAAACCATTCGATTTATCAATGTTGTTTGGCATCACTTCCAAGAAATAAGGCTCCGTGCGAAACACATTCATTACACCATCTAGACGTGCTTTGAAATCTCTTTCAAGCTGAGTAATCTCTTCCTCATTATCGTTCACCAAAACAGCCTTACGAGGATTGTAATGAACCGCATCAATAATAGGTTTCGACTCGACAATAGCCATACCATTGATACTAGCCTCTTGCTTAATGTACAAATCATCGGCACGATTGGTAATTACCTTATCTTCTGAATAAGTGAAGATACCCACCCCCAACTTATCAGCCTCTTTCTCCATGAAATGGAAAATTTGCTTATCTATAGTTTTCTCAAAAAGAGTCTTGTTCGTTTTTGTTTCAATCAATTGAGCACCATTATAGGCAAGGATATACCCTCCATAACGATGCAAATCTAATTGCTGTGCCAAAGGTATTAACCCATGAAGTGGTCTGCCCGAAGCCAACACCACAATAGTACCCGTTTGCAATGCTTTACGAATCACTGCATTTGTACGTTTTGTTATAACACCTTCGTTATTCAACAACGTACCATCTACGTCTAGGACTAGTAATTTATAATTCATCTCTAATATTTTTCAATTAAATACGATTTTTCAATACAAACACACCAAGTGGTCATATTGTTAATAGAAAACTTCAATAAGCCCTTTCAAGCTATCAATTTCCTAATTTAGTCCAAATATAAATAAAAACGACCGATTATAGAATACAATCGGTTACATATCCTTTATATTCAAAACGATTACCGAGAAGAATATTGTCATGAAAAAAGTCAGAATGCATCCTATTAAAATCTATTTAAACATTATCTTTGGAACTAATAAATCTAAATGTAAAGAGAACCAAACTGAATATGGGCATTTTGAGCAAGGGGTCAACAAAAAAGAAAGTAATCATTTTTACTACATTACTAATCGTCTTGTTCGGTCTTTCTATACTTATTTATTTTGACCCTGCCGATCACTTTTTCCCACGTTGCCCTTTCCTCACCTTAACAGGCTATCAATGTCCAGGGTGTGGCTCTCAACGAGCACTTCATCAATTGCTTCATCTAAATATTAAAGCCGCATTTAAATACAATCCCTTTCTAGTTTTAATACTTCCCTACCTGCTTCTTATTTCTATATTAGAATGGAAAAGGAATAGCGAAAATATCTATGTTAGAAAATTGTATCGCCTATTTTGTGGCTATAAAACAATCATTGCACTCTTTGTCGTTATTATGTGCTATTGGGTTTTCCGCAATATATATGGACTTTGAATTTGACACTAGACACCAGAGGTATACGACATTATACTATATATTCTAGTCACTAGATAATAAATAATTAACCAAAACGCCTTGATTCTTAAAAAAACAGATTAATTTTGAGCAAACTTAATCTGAATGATATATGACACATTTCTTCTATGCTGACAATAACCAGCAATACGGTCCTTTCACGTTTCAAGAGTTACAAACAAAAAACATTACTCCAGAAACATTAGTTTGGCATGAAGGTTTAACAGACTGGACGCCTGCTGGCAATCTCACTGCATTAAAAGATATGTTTACTTCTCTTCCACCGGTAATACCCACAGATGTAAATAAACCAGTTACTGACGATCCCTATAAGAATCATCCTAAGCCCAACAACAACCTTGCTCTAGCCATTTGTGCAACAGCTCTTTGCTGCATGCCATTGGGAATATTCGCACTTATCCAAAGCTCGAAAGTAGATAAACTCTATTACTTAAAAGATTTTGCAGGTGCACAGCGTGCCGCCAATCTTTCTAAAAAAATTAGCATCAGCGGATTTATCTTAGGGGCTATTTTTGGCATCCTATACATCCTATTGCTCATCTTTGTTGAAGCTCGAAACTGGTAATTGTCAAATTAACACAACTCAAACAGGAAAGTAGATTATACTTTATCAACTTTTTAAGTTGATTCTTGTTATCTTTAGAGCACTAATCCATAAATTTATTTTATGAATAACTTTTATTACGCTGAGGGAACCTCCAAAAAAGGTCCTTATACTTTGGAAGAATTAAGAGAAAAAAACATCAACAAAGAGACTCTTGTTTGGTATAACCAATTAGAAAATTGGACGCCTGCAGGCGAGATTGAACTCTTGAGCAGTTTTTTTAATGATGCTGATATTAAGCTACCACCTGCATTGCATAACTCTACCCCTCAACCAGAGGTAGAAAATATAAAAGACCCATTCGAAGAGTTTAGAACAAATCCTAAACCTACGAGTTGGTTAATATTGGCAATTCTCATCACCGTTATCTGTTGCCAACCTTTAGGTATTGTAGCAATCGTAAAAGCTGCAAAAGTCGATAAACTATATTGGTTAAAAGATTTTGATGGGGCACGTAAAGCTTCAACAAGTGCTCTTCGTTGGAGCATCATTTCAATAATTGCTACCTTTGTGTTTTTCTTTCTGCTATATGCTATAGGATACACTGTAGGCTCGCTAAATTCTGGAAGTTTTGATTTAAACGATTATGGAGAGTTTTATCTGTAGATAAATATACCTAATACATATAATAAAACAATAGCGAATTTAACCTGGGTTAAATTCGCTATTATTTTTTCTACACCTATTCAATCAACAATGCTACACCACAAAGAGCTGTAATTTTCTTCCTAGTAAGGAAAGACTATCTTCTTAGTAAGAGAACTCAGTCTTCTCAGGGAGAGAACTCCCCCATCATAGTAAGGGAAACCTCAAGGGCTACATTAAAAAATTACGTTTACTAAAAATAGGGCAACAAAAAAGAGGATGTCTATTAAGACATCCTCTTTGTATTCTTTCGAAGAAAGACGGTTTACGTTAGATTAGTATCTATCGTTGTTACGTCTGTCGCCACCTTCTCTGTTGTAGCCACCTTCTCTTCTTTGACCGTAACCACCGCCTCTGTTGTTGTTGTAAGGACGAGCTGGTCTTGGTTCACGTGGTTTAGCTTCTGATACAGAAATTGTTCTGCCATCAAACTCACCATTGTTAAGTTCTGCGATTGCTTTTTTAGCAGCTTCATCATCTCCCATTTCTACGAAACCGAAACCTTTTGATCTTCTAGTTTCTCTATCCATAATAACTTTTGCTGAAGATACTTCACCAAATTCTTGAAAAAGGTCTAATAAATCTGCGTCTGTGATGCTGTAGCTAAGACCTGCGATAAAAATGTTCATTTGTAATAAATTAAATTATTGAATATTAATGTTAGATGAGTATTATTATTACAAAAGACAGACTGTACGTAAATTTACATTTATCGGCTAAGAATGGATATGTTATAAGAATAACTCAAATATTATGTTGTAAAGGTAATTATCTATTTTGCCATATACAACTATTTAAGGCATTCATATTTGTGATTTAATAGATTTCTGCAAAATAAGGGTTATAAATACCTTTTTTAAGATAATATGAAGCTTAGATTGGTCAGATCTACAAAAACATTTGAAGAAAGCCTCCTTTTCAGTCAACTAAATTGGAAATTAAAGTGTTTCATTATTAATAGGATATACTGATAGATACTTGAACTTAAACTTACGCACTATGAGATATCAACCTGAGCCTAAAATGAATAAGCTTGAAGCTTTGCGAATTGCGTACCAATTTACTTCACAAGTTATTCCTAACTATACATTAGATAAGAAAGCAGAGAAAATTGGCCATACGCTTAAGAACGAAGACCTTCAATGTAATGACATTGTTTTCTTGGAAGACTATACGACTACTCATATCATTGAAAACTACAAAAACATGTTCGACTTTGGAAACATGGATAAACGCTATGTCTTAGTCATTAATCATCCTGAATATGGATTAGTGTGTATTCTCTCCTTAGCATCGGCCCATTCTTGTATTGTAATGTCCGAACGTCCCGACTATCTTCAAACTGATGATTTTATTATTGGGATCAACCACATTTCAAAACAGAAATTCGAAATCTACAATACAATCACTGCAATAGATAAGTTGTACGACAAAGGGTATATGCAACTACAGTTGGTCTATGGCTATAATAACGACCCCAGAAAACGTCAACGTTTACACATTGTTTGTAAAAGTGATGCGGAGATACCTCTTTATAATGCAAATAAAGAGATGAGGTACTATAATCTTCAAGATAAAATAAACCAACCCAATGTTCCTAAAGAACAAATTAATAAAGAGAAGCTTAATATAATAGGTATAAAATACATTCTCAACGAGTCGCTGTATGTAGAATACAACAAACTAATGTTCCAGCTCATCGAAGTTGATATCTATTGGGTACAGACTCAAAAATTATAAACGTTTAGTTTTGAATTACAGGAAACAGAAGGCTTGTACGATGAATACAAGCCTTCTGTTTCTTCTTTTGATAACAAGGGACACATTAAAAAAGCCTTCACCACCCCACCACTATAGGCTATCCAAATTAGGGCAATAGCAAAGTTGGTCGGAAAAATAGGGAGTGTCGTACATGTCCTAGATCATTAATCTTCGATACTGATTTTATATTTGCCTAGCAGCCCAGCCACTTGACTTGCAGAGAATTTAGCTCCTTTCATCGTGTTTTCTTCAGGATTAATGCTATAATTGAAAGCTGTTCTAAAATCGACCTGCTCTAAATTTGCATATTCAAAGATACAACCATCCAGACTCGTTAAGTTAAATTTACTCCCCTTCAAATTGGTTTGGATAAAATCTACACTCGATAGCTTGCATTCTTCAAACTCTGTTTTCGTAAGATTCAATTCATTAAATATGCAATATTCCAACTGACAGCCCACAAAAGCGAAAGACAAACCAAAGGTGTTGCAGGAAGAGAAATCGACTCCTAATAATTTAGAGTATCTAAATGTTACATTTTGAAAGCCACAATTCAATACATTCGTATTAGATAAGTTGCAATTCTCGAAGGTAGAGTCTACAAAAACATAGCGTTCCAAATTAATCTTTGAAAAATCGACATTACGAATAACACAAGCTTCAAAAGTTCCTTGTGGAAGTTCTTCCAACTTACCGTTTACATCTAGGTCTACAAAATAGTTATCTGCCATTTCTTCATTTATTATGTGTATGCAATTTAAGCATAGCCACGCAATAAACAATATTTTTATTAGGGAGATTGATTTCTGC
>JASLDF010000057.1 GCA_030151635.1 Bacteroides sp.
TTAATTGACCATTATCGTCCTTCATTAAGCTGTCAGTTTGAAATTTATGCCGATTTGCTGAAAGACGAAATGATTGAGTTCTTAAACACCAAACTACCCGATAATTTCTTTCGGTTTGAAATTGGCATTCAATCGACCTACGAACCTACTAACTTAGAGGTGAAACGTCGTCAAGATTTTGAGCTACTTGCAAACAACATTAAACGTTTAATGAATGGTGGTAAAATTGATTTACACCTGGATTTAATTGCTGGATTGCCTTTTGAAACCTACCATCGTTTCGTAAAATCATTTAACGATGTGTTTGTTTTGGGTGCAAAAGAGGTTCAACTGGGGTTCTTGAAAATGTTAAGAGGAACAAACCTACGTCGCAATGCCGATAAATATGGTTATAGATTTCAAGAAGATGCACCCTATGAAATTTTCTATAACGACTCCATTTCTGTGGAAGATATAGAACGAATTCATGCTGCCGAAGATATGCTCGATAAGTTTTGGAACAGTGGGCGTTTTAAACGAAGCATGACCGAAGTCTTGTTTACACACTATCCGAATCAATTCTTCGAGTGTTTCGACGAGCTTGCCCATCACTTCAAAGCCATTAATTTTCCTCGATTTGGTTATCAGCTAGAAGATTTATTTAATCAACTGGAACTATTCCTTGAGAAGAAAAACATAGAGGTATTCCATCTGCTACGAGACGATTACTATGACAATTATAATCTTCGTCCACACGGTTTCTGGAAAGACAACCTAAGTAAGAAAGAAAAGAAACAGCTAATTAACACCGTTACTTTAGACCAAGATTTCTTACACCATAACAAATTAACAAAAAAACAAGTAGAGGATTATGCACGAATAGATCCATTGGATAATAATAGTGCAATACTAACTCTATTTAATGTGCGAAAAAGTAAATTAGAAGAACATCCAAGGGTCATTTATCATTACAAACATGCTGAGTAAAGATAATTTCTAAATTTTATATACACTTTTATTTAGGTATATATTCATAAACTTGAGTATATTGCCAGCAAATAAAAAAGATAACGCATTCTATACCCTATAAAAAGATTAGAGAGCAGGTCAATCAAGAGTTACTTCAACATATGGATTACTTTTGAAATTACCTCTCTCTTTTTTTATGCCCTAGCGAGAAATGATAGTTCTAGGTTTCACCTCTAATACTTTCCTTATCTAGTGCTTATTATCTTCTATATCAATAACATTTGCCTTAAGAACACCTACGTTTAATACTTCAAAATTAATATTAAAGAGCTATTTTATATCAATACTTATGTAAAATTAATTTACATATCCGTAAAGAAAGTTTACAGGCACCACCACACCTAAAATATTGACATACAGAACATTAACCCAATGGCATAGTATTCGCATTTAAATTAAATAAAATAAGTGATATTATGCGTAAACTATTTTTATTAATAACCATAATCCCTTTAGCACTTTCGGCACAAGAAAAGTGGAGCCTAGCACGTTGCATCCAATATGCACAAGCTCATCATCCAAATGTATCAATCGCTAAAGAGGGAGTAAAAATATCAAAACAAGTTTATAGAGAAGCTATTGGTACACTACTTCCCACAATGGATACACAAGTTACTGCAGGATTAAATTATGGTAATAGTCGGGATTATATATCGCAAGCTATGACTTCTAACAACACTTTTACGAATCAATACACTCTAAATGCGAGACTAACTATTTTTGATGGACTTAGCTCGATATATCAGTTAAGAATGAGAAATATTGAACATCATCTTAGCAAAAACAGATTAAATGAAGAAATAGATTTGCTCTCCTACAATATAGTTGAGTCTTATCTTAATCTATCTTACTATTCACAATTAGTTGAATTGGGAGTTGTGTTAGTCGAGGCAAGTAAAACTCATTTAAAAAAAAGTTCACGGATGGAAGAACTGGGATTAGTTGGGTTAATTGAAAGAATTGAAGCAGAAGCTAAGTTAGCTGAAGACATATACTTTTTAACACAGCAACGCAACTCCCTTAAGTTGGCTAAAATATTATTGAAAGAGAAGATGAACTTTCCAATTGAAGAAGAATTAATTATAGAAGCTAACTTCAATCAACAACAGATTAATATTGCTGCTGAATCTCCATTATCAATCTATAACAAAGCAATATCTTATATTCCGAAAGCAGTTTATTCTCAAAATGAGGTTAATAAAGAACATTTTGCACTAAAGAGTAGTAAAGGATTACTTTTCCCTAAAATTACCATGGATGTAGGTATCTCTACTAATTACTTTAAATATATGAATAATAGTGATGCAAAACGATGGAGTTGGTCTAATCAATTCAGTGATAACAGAGGAGAATATATCCAATTTACACTTTCAATACCTATTTATAATGGATTTAAACGCATAAGCTATATTAAAAGAGCTAGAGCAAATTTAAATATAGCAAAGTTTCAGCAATTAAATATACAAAACTCATTATACCGAGATATTGAACAGACTGTAGCAGATGTAAATGGACAAGTTGATGATTATTTACAAGCATCTAAACAAGTAAGTGCAATGGAAATAGCACATCAATTAAATCTAAAGAAGTACGACGAAGGACTTATAGACCCATTGCAGTTAAACATCAGTGCAAATAGGCTACTTCAAGCACAAGTCGCAAAACTAAAATCTCTTCACACCTATATTTTAAAATACAAACTTTACAGGTATTATTTAGGAATACCATATGACAATTTAAATTGAATCATTATGGATGTAAAAATAGAAAATAAGAGAAAGCTTAACCCCAAACACCTATCCTATTTAGTATTGACAATATTATTATTGCTGTTTATAGGATGGCTTTTGGGGGGAAATCATAATAAAAAGTTAAAAGTAGACACGAACTATCTCATTATTAATGATGTGCGACAAGGGAAATTTAACAATTACATTCGTATAAGTGGACAAGTTCAACCTATTCAGACGATACAACTAAGTGCTATCGAAAGTGGTTTTGTGGAAGAAAAGTACTTGGAAGAGGGAGCAATCGTTAAGAAAGGAGAGAAAATTATCCGTTTAACAAATCCTAATTTGAGCTTGAGTATTTTAGATAGTGAGGCACAATTAGCCGAGAAACAAAATTTCTTAAGAAATACACAAGTTGTAATGGAACAAGAAAAGTTAAGATTGAAACAGGAAAAATTGCAGTTGGATTTAGACGTAGAACGAAAACAACGAAAATTTAAACAATATGAGCTATTGAATGCTGAAAGATTAATTTCTAGAGAAGAATATTTACAAGCAAAAGAGGATTTTGAATTTGCGTATAATGGGAGAATATTAGTAGTGGATCGTCAGAAGCAAGATTCAATTTATCGAGGAATACAGATTAAAAATATGGAAGAAAGCCTTCATAACATGAGACGAAATGTTGAGTTAGTTCGCCAGCGAAGTGAAAATTTGAATATTAAGGCTCCTATCGATGGACAAATAGCTTTATTAGCTATTGAAATAGGACAAAACGTTAGTTCGGGTACTAAAATAGGACAAATTAGTATTTTATCAGATTATAAAGTTGATGCGTTCATAGACGAACATTATATAGATCGAGTAAAAACTGGCTTAATAGCCTCAATTGAACGTGAAGAAAAAGAGTATACACTAGAAGTAAGAAAAGTTTATCCTGAAGTCAGAGAAAAGCAGTTTAAAACTGATCTTGTTTTTACAGCAGAGAAACCTCTAAATATTCGTTCTGGTCAAACTTACTATATAAATTTACAATTAGGCCAACCTACGAATGCTGTTTTAATAGAGAGGGGAGCCTTTTTTCAAACTACTGGGGGCCAGTGGATATTTGTCCTAACTACTGATGGGAAAAAAGCTGTAAAACGTGAGATTAAGATTGGTAGGCAAAACCCCAATTATTACGAAATACTTGATGGTCTTTATCCTGGAGAAAAAGTAATTACATCTGCGTATACCGATTATGAACAGACAGATGAATTAATATTAAATTAACACGCTATACGATGAAATCAATTATAAGAAACTTTTTATTTGTCCTCAAACAATTTGCCACTTCAAGCATATTGATATTTTTAGGGTTGACGGGGGCATTGGCTGTATTCATAATCTGTATATTGCAAGTAGATTATGACTATAACTATAATCGTAAATTTGAAAGACATGAGGACATATTTACAGGAATCTTAAAAGATGTGGCAGAAGATAGGTTATCAACACACTTTAACACAAAGATTCCTGAGATGATGGCACAAAGCTCTGTTTACATTGAGGAGTATACTTCAATAGCAGATAATTCTACTTCTTTTAGTATTCAAAATTCAGAGAAGTTTATTCGGCTAAATGAATATAAAGTTCAACCTAGTTTCTTAAAGATTATAAAGCCTAAAATTTTATTTGGTAATGTTGAATTGGGTATTCAAGAAGGAAATCATATAATAATTACTGCAGAAACTGCACTAAAGTTATTTGGACAGCTTGATGTTGTTGGTAAGTCTATGACATCTTACGATCAAGAGCGCATATTCACGATTGAAGCTGTAATTGCAGATTTCCCTAAGAATAGCTTCTTGAAAGATGTTGAGACACTCTCTTTTCTAGGTCACGATGACCCAACAGAATACTCCTATCGTTGTCTATTCTTACTCAAAAAAGAAAATAAAAAAAAGGTGGAGAGAAGTTTTGAATCTCTAATAAGTCGAGAATTAAACAGCGCTAATAATGAAAACAAAATACAGTTACATTTAGTTAATATAGTTGATTATCACAGGAATAGTAATTTTGAAAATGCATGGAGTAGAATCTACTCCTTCTTTACTATTGGTTTTATTATTTTACTTATTGCTTTTATAAACTATATTAACTTCTCATTAATCTTATCCCCTACCCGTCTAAAATCTCTTAATATACAAAGAATATTAGGGTTATCAAAAACTACCCAACGGTTTACGCTAATGATGGAGTCAGCAATATTCTCCATATTAGCATTTATATTTGCTTGTATATTAGTACTAATTTTATCAAGAACAGATTTATCAACTCTATTCATAGGTTCATTAGAGATAGACCAAAATATTAGGTTTGTACTTACAATGTGCTTAGGCGTTTTTTTTACAGGACTACTTATAGGATATTATCCTGCATTTTATGCAACATCCTTTAATGAGATTGATGTCTTAAGAGGAGGTGGACTTATGGGTGCAAATAGTAAAAAACTTCGTAATATTTTAGTTGTCTTTCAGATAGCGACAGCCTGTGCGTTGCCTATTATAACCTCTTTCATTTACCTACAGTACAACTATGTTCTAAACTATTCATGGGGGATTGAGAAAGAGAACATTATCTATTTTGATTTTTATAAAACAGAACAAAATTTCGAACTATTATTGGATAATTTAAAAGAAAATCCTAATGTGATGGAGTGTACAAGTTCTCGATTTATTCCTGGTAGAGTTTATATGTCTTGGGGACGAAATTGGAAAGCTAAGCGATTGAATGTAGTTGCCTGGCCAGTTTTGCCTAACTTTTTAGATTTCTTTGGTGTACAAGTTATCGCAGGAGAAAACTTTCCATCCCAAGAAGATGGAACTGAGCGTACTATCATTAATCAGACTTTTGTAGATAAATACTTTCCTAAAGAAAAACTGATTGGAGAGAATTTCCCAGGAATATATAAGGATTCTCAAATTTGCGGCATTGCAAAAGATGTAAACTTCTCTTCTCTTCATAGCAACATTGAGCCTATGATATTTACTACTATGGCCAATCAGAATAAAGGGGTAATCTTTGTAAAAATTGCCAAAGGGAGTAACATACCTGAAGTAGTGGAATGGATTCATAAAGAAATTAATAAATCTGCGATGTCTGAAGTAGAGATTAGCTTTTTAAACGAACGTTTGGATGCACTTTATTCTTATGAGCAAAAGCAGGCTAAAATAATTACTATATTCTGTATTATTATTATCTTAATTACCTTAATGGGGGTTTATGGACTAATTAATTTTAATGTCAGGTTTAGAGAAAAAGAAATTGCTTTGCGGAAAATTAATGGAGCTAGCGAACATGATATTTTGCAATTACTGAATAAAAATCTAGTTATTCAATTTATTATAGGCTTTGCATTATCCATCCCTTTTGCATATTACATTTCTTTCTATTGGATAGAACAGTTTGCCTATCGTATAACATTATCTTGGTGGGTTTTTGCACTATGTGGCTTGGCTGTATTGTTGTTTATATTAACAACTGTAAGCATCCAAAGCTACAAAGCTGCGATAAAAAACCCTATAACTTCATTAAAATCAGAGTAGAAATGAATAGAACACTCAAATATACATTAAGAGCCATCCGTAGTAACTGGCAAATTCTTTTTGTAAAAGTATTTACATTGGGTATTGGTATAGCTCTATCTACAGTATTGTTTACTAAAATTATTGCTGAGTGGAGTAAAGATAGCTTTTATCTTGACATTGATCAGTTGCATACAATAGAAGCAAAATATACATTTAAGAGTAACAGAAGCGGAATATCAACTTTATATCAGGGATATATTTCTGGAGGTGTGGCAAATCGTATAGCTCAAGAAGTGAGCGGAATAGCTTTTGGAACACGTTTCTATGCATTACCTTCAGAATATATGATGACTGCTGATAAAAAAGAGTTTAAGTGTATATCTATCGTTGCTGATGATTCTTTCTTTGATGTTCTTCACAGACCTATTTTACAAGGAGACCCACAGAAAGCTCTTTCAACGGCCAATTGTGTAATGATCTCAAAAACAATGGCAAAGAAACTTGGAAGTAAGAGCGTGGTTGGTGAAACTCTTTTACTCGATGTAAATGAGCGTACTCTTTTAACAATAGGAGGTGTTTATGAAGATTTCCCATTCAATTCAACTATCCAGCCAGACCTTGTTATCTCACTTAAATCTTTATCGAATCTCAATGCTTATGATGGTGCTGATGATTGGGTTGGTAATGATAGGTACACTGGCATAGTGAAACTTCATCCAAATGTGAATCTCGCCAATATAAATGAGGCTATTAAAACAGTACAGAGCAAATATCAGGATCAAGAATATCTAGAGAAAGGAGGTATTCAGATAAAGTATCTACTTAAACCTTTGGCAAAAAACTATACTGACAAAAAATGGGTCAAACAGGGAATTCTTTTGCTATCTGCTGTATCTGTCATTATAATTTTGATTGCTATACTAAACTATGCACTGTTAAGCACTTCGACTGTTATTCTACGTTCTAGAGAGGTTGCTTTACATAAATGTATGGGAGCTGGTAAGGTGGATATTATATTAATGGTTTATACAGAAGCTTTTATCCATATTGTTTTAGCTTTAATTTTTGCCCTAATTTTAATGATATTGTCGAAAGATGTTATTTTTCTGTTGACAGACCTACCTATCGAGGCTTTTGTCAACAATAATACTTGTAGTCTTCTTTTTTTAATTCTATTCTTTCTTTTTATTGCAACAGGGATTATTCCTGCCTATCTCTACTTAAAGATACCAGTACTTACAGTATTAAACAATTACAATAAAAGCAATCGTATGTCTAAATTGGTGTTCCTTTTTATTCAAATTATTGGAGCATCCTTATTACTTACTTTCTTACTCTACATCAACAAACAGTATTATGCAATGTTGAACGAAGATGTAGGATACTCTTATGACAACATTCTTTTTACTACTATGCGGTTAGATGATAAAGGACAATATGAAAATATTGTAGCAGCTTTGAAAGAGTGTGAATTAGTAGAAGATGTCTCTTCAGCTGCACGTTTACCATTTGAATCAGGCTCAGGAAATAATTTTAGGGCAATTGGGAATGATGAAGAATTACTAAACATTGCTGATATGTATGGTGCATCGACTAACTATTTAGACTTTATGGGGATGAAAATAGTAGAAGGCAAGAAGTTTGAGCTAGATACTCCTCTTAATGAGATTTTAGTGAGTGATAATTTAGCAAAGGGACTAGCTCCATTTGTAGATCTATCTCATGGCATTGTGGGACAACAATTCTTTTTATCTGAGCATGGTATAGTGACAATAAGAGGAGTTTACAGGCGGATACGATTAGGTACCGTACTAGCATCAGATTCTCGACCATCGGTAATATTCAATACAAGCACACCAAGTAAAATGCTACTTGTGAAATTGAAAAAGATGAATGGTGCACACATTGCTAAAGTGAATGATCTTTTAAAACAATATACACAGACAAATAGGTATGTATTCAAGCCTTATGTAACACAAATTGAAGAAATGTATAAAGAGGCGCATCAATTGCAAAAAATAATTTTGATAGGTAGCGTTATGGCTTTTCTTATAGTCGTTATTGGGTTAATAGGTTACACACAATATGAAGTTAAGAGTCGAAGTAAAGAAATTGCGATTAGAAAAATAAATGGAGCAACATTTACAGACTTGACAAAGTTATTCAGTAAACATATCTACTTTATAGCATTGCCTGCTATTCTTCTAGGAATGGCTAGTTCAATCTATCTATTTGATATTTGGGCACAAGATTTTACTCTTAAAGCGTCCCTAACACTACTAGAGTATATATACATATTACTGTTTATCTTATTACTGATAAGTTTGATAACTATAATCCAACTTAAGGGTATAAGTAATTCAAATCCTATTGATTCACTTAAATCAGAATAATAATAATCTTTAAATACCATTCTTATGATTAAAATAGAAAATATGGGCAAAGTCTTTAGAACCGAGGAGGTACAGACTACAGCTTTAAACAACATCAATTTACAAGTTACTCCTAATGAGTTTGTTGCAATAATGGGACCATCGGGATGTGGAAAATCAACACTTTTAAATATTATTGGATTGCTAGATAACCCTACATCAGGTTCTTATAAATTGGATGGGGAGGAGTTGGCTACTTTAAAAGAAAAAGACAGAACAAGAATACGAAAAGGCAACATAGGCTTTATTTTTCAAAGTTTTAATTTGATAGATGAAATGACAGTCTATGAAAATGTAGAGCTCCCATTGATTTATCTTGATGTCAAAGCTTCTGAACGAAAAAGAAAAGTAGAAGAGGCATTAAAGAGAATGAATATTAGCCATCGTATAAATCATTTTCCAAGTCAACTATCGGGTGGGCAACAGCAACGTGTTGCTATTGCCAGGGCAGTGGTTGCAAATCCTAAACTCATACTAGCAGATGAGCCAACAGGAAATTTAGATTCAAAGAATGGACGTGATGTTATGGACCTACTAACACAATTGAATCAAGAAGGCGCGACAATATTAATGGTAACTCACTCGCAACACGATTCATCTTTCGCACACCGTACTATCAATTTATTTGATGGTTCGATAATTACTGAGGTAGAAAATAGATTATAATACTTCTAGTATATAAAGACAATTAATTGCTGGGGCTATTTTAGAGAGTACCTTTGGAGACTCTACGATTAATTGTCTTTCAATTCATCCTTTGGAAAAAATAATGAGAACACATTCCAACCTGCTTGATATTGGTATGTAATACTTCCTTTATGTAACTGCATCATGTAACGGCTAACGCTTAGTCCTACACCAGAACCTTGCTCTTTCGTGCTAAAAAAAGGAACAAATATCTGACTCATAACTTCAGGAGGTATAGGTGAACCACTATTTTTAATGCGAATAATTGTAAATAGGTTTTCAATTTCATGCTCTACTTTAATAATACTATCACAGCCAGAAGCCTCTATTGCATTCTTGATAAGATTGAGCATAATCTGCATAAAATGTCCTTTATCTGCTGTTAGAGTAACCTCTTCTTTAGGAGTAAATAAAATTTCTATTTGTTTTAGTTCCTCTTGTTCAGTAGATAATTGTATTGCTTTAGCTATCAATTTTGTAGCATTAAAATTGCTCAATTGAGGTGCAGGTATTCGTGTAAATTTTCTATATGATTCTACAAACTGCAGTAGCTCTTTTGAGGTGAAGTGTATCGTTTCAAGTCCTTCAATCAACATATTATTGGCTGATTGTTCTTGTTTTATAACTTGAAGTAGAGTATCTGTTAGAGAGGTAATAGGAGCGATAGAGTTCATTATTTCATGAGTCATAACACGAATTAATTTAATCCACGAATCTACCTCTCTATTATCTAGCTCATTCTTAATGTTGTTTAATATTATAATCTTTAAATCTTCTTGCTGCATTTTTAATCTATCAGCTCTGATAGTTAACTCAATTTCACCTCGTTCAGATTCTATTTTAAGTTGCTTCACCTCTTGACTGGGCTTAATATTCTTAAATAGTTGAGGCAGGGTGCTTTTAACAGCTTTAAGTTGGTTAAGATGAGTAAGAATTGGCATTTTGAGTAGTTGTAAAGCAGCTTGATTCACTGTTTTAACCTGATCATTACTATTTATAATGATGATTCCTGTAGATACATTCTCTACAACTATACTAAAGAATTGCTCTTGTTCAATTACTTTTCGCTTTGTATTAGCCAAGATTCCTTTAATTCTATTCATTACACTGTGTAGCTCTCGTTCTCGCTTTGTTCCTATTTTATCATCAAAATGGAAAGAGTAATCCCCATTTTCAATGGCATTAAAAAGAAAAGTTACATTTTTACTAATTTTTGTATAGTATATATTCGCTTTATAGATGTTATATACCAATATCACTAATGAAAAGAAAGCGCCTATATAGTAGGATTCTAAAATAAGAATAGGGAGAGCTACAGAACTAATTATAACAAAAATGAGGCATAAACAGAGGTTGTAATCTATAGATTTGAACATGGCAGAAATAAATTAAAGATTGTACTTTTTTATTTTACTATATAGTGTAGGACGTGTAATTCCTAGTTCGGAAGCGATAGCAGAAATATTTCCTTCGTGTGTAAGAAGTGCTTTCTCTATCATAACTCTTTCTACCTCTTGAATGGTTAATCCTTGTAAAACATCCTCTTTTATAATGTCAGAAGACTCTTCTCTAAATTTAAAATCTTCGGGAGTTAGGGTATCTGAATCTGCCAATATAACAGCCTTTTCAAGAGTATGCTGCAGTTCTCTTACGTTGCCAGGCCAAGTATGTTTTTTAAGCTTATCCATAGCTTCAGGATTTATATGCATCCTTCTGTTGTGGTATTTTTCTGTGTATTTATTTAGAAAAAAAGAAGCTAACAAGGGGATATCTTCTTTGCGTTTTCGTAATGGGGGAACATTTAGTTCGATGGTATTAATACGGTAGAAAAGGTCTTCTCTAAAAGTTCCCTCTTTTACAGCTTTTGGAAGATTGGTATTAGTCGCCGCAATGAGGCGTATGTTAATTGGTATATCTATATTACTTCCTACCTTAGTGATGCTTCTAGTTTGTAGTGCAGAGAGTAATTTCGCTTGCATGGTAATATCTAGATTACCAATCTCATCTAAGAATAGCGTACCATTGTGTGCCAATTCAAATTTACCAATTCGATCGGTTTTAGCATCTGTAAAAGCTCCCTTAGCATGGCCAAACAATTCACTCTCAAAAAGAGTTTCAACGATAGCCCCCATATCTACGGTTACTAAAGGCCCTGTTAATTGATTGGCTAGTATATGTATTTGTTTTGCTACTACTTCTTTACCTGTACCATTTTCTCCTGTT
>JASLDF010000213.1 GCA_030151635.1 Bacteroides sp.
CGGCTCAATGAACCTGTTTTGATTTGTCCAGAGTTGGTAGCTACAGCGATATCAGCAATTGTTGAATCTTCTGTTTCACCAGAACGGTGTGAAGTTACAGAAGTATAACCATGACGGTGAGCCATGTCGATTGCGTTAAGAGTTTCTGTAAGTGTACCAATTTGGTTTACTTTAATCAAAATAGAGTTTGCACAACCCATTTCAATACCTTTAGCTAGGAAATCAACGTTAGTTACGAATAAATCGTCACCTACAAGTTGGCATTTATCGCCAATAGCATCTGTAAGTTGTTTCCAGCCATCCCAGTCACCTTCATCCATACCATCTTCGATAGAATCGATAGGATAGTTGTTTGCTAGTTCTTCTAGGAATTTAGCTTGTTCTGCAGCATTACGTTTTTTAGCGTTAGGACCTTCAAAAATTGTATAGTCATAAACACCATTTTTATAAAACTCAGAAGCAGCACAGTCCAATGCGATTGTTACATCTTTTTTAGGCTCGTATCCTGCTGCTTTAATAGCTGTAATGATAGAATCTAGAGCGTCTTCCGTTCCGTTTAAAGTAGGAGCAAAACCACCTTCGTCACCAACAGCTGTGCTTAAACCTCTATCTTTTAATACTTTTTTTAGTGCATGGAATACTTCAGCACCCATTCTTAAACCTTCTTTGAATGATTTAGCACCTACTGGGCGAATCATAAATTCTTGGAAAGCAATAGGAGCATCACTGTGAGATCCACCATTAATGATGTTCATCATAGGAACTGGAAGTACGTAAGTGTTTGTTCCACCAATATAGCGGTATAATGGAATTTCTAGGTATTCAGCAGCTGCCTTAGCAACAGCTAGAGAAACGCCAAGAATAGCGTTTGCACCTAAGTTTGATTTTGTTTTAGTTCCGTCCAAATCAAGCATGATTTGGTCAACTTTATTTTGTTGTAATGCAGAAACACCGATCAAAGCTGGAGCAATTATAGTGTTGATGTTTTCAACTGCTTTAAGTACACCTTTACCACCATAACGTTTTTTGTCGCCATCGCGAAGTTCAAGTGCTTCGTGTTCTCCTGTTGATGCACCCGATGGTACAGCAGCACGAGCAATAACGCCACATTCTAGTGTTACGTCAACTTCTACTGTTGGATTACCTCTTGAATCTAAAATCTCTCTACCGTGGATTTTTTCTATTTTCATTTTAATATGATTTAAATTTAAAACAGTTCTTTAATTTTCTTTTGACTGCCTAATATAACAATAATCACGCTATATTGTTTGTATCAATTCTAAATAAAAAAATGATTTTTTTAATATTAACTATTGATTTGATTTACTAATGTTACACCTAATATTACTGCTATTAGACCTAAAACAACACTACCTATTATATAGGAGAAAGATAATAAGTAATTTCCATCCTTCAATAATACGAGGGATTCGTTGCTAAATGTGGAGAAAGTCGTAAATCCACCACAAAGTCCAATAATAAGAAGTTGTTTCATTTCGGCGTTAATTGTGTTTTTTAGGACTAAGCTGGAAAAGCATCCTATAAGAAAACATCCTACTATATTTACAACGAATGTTCCCCATGGAAAGTAGCCAGGCGAATATGAGTTTCTCAATAGTGATGATGCAATGTATCTTAGTACACTTCCTACACCTCCACCAATAAAAATAAGGAATATAGCTTTCATTTTGTTACTTTTTGATGTTATGGTATGGTAAAATTACTATTATTCAGGCTTAAAGATATCATTTGTCGATGACTTTGTCTGATTCACTCTTGCTTTATAAGTGTTCATTGTCTATTTTTACAACTAGTCGAAGGAATTTAAATAACTAAAAAACTATATATATGACAGTATCAGATCGTCTATTAAAATACGTAACTTTTAATACAGAATCGAATGAAGATTCTAATGTAACCCCAAGTACTCCTGGGCAACGTGTGTTTGCAGAGTATCTAAAAAAAGAACTTGAAGAATTGGGGCTGGTTGATATTACGCTTGATGAGCATAGCTATCTGTTTGCAACATTACCCTCTAATATAGATAAAGATGTACCTACAGTAGGATTTATAGCTCACCTAGATACTAGTCCTGATATGACTGGAGAAAATGTACAACCACGTGTGGTTGAGAAATATCAAGGAAATGACATTATACTTTGTGATAAAGAGCAGATAATTCTTTCACCTAAACAATTCCCAGAACTTTTAAATCACAAAGGTGAGGATTTAATTGTGACCAATGGTCATACTTTGTTGGGTGCAGATGATAAAGCAGGTATAGCTGAAATTGTAACAGCTATGGAATATTTGGTGAAACACCCTGAAATAAAGCATGGTAAAATTCGAATTGGCTTTAATCCTGATGAAGAGATAGGATTGGGTGCTCATAAATTTGATGTTGATAAATTTGGATGTGAATGGGCTTATACGATGGATGGTGGAGAGTTAGGAGAATTGGAATACGAAAATTTTAATGCTGCTAGTGCAGTAATTACAATTCAAGGTAGAAATGTTCATCCTGGATACGCCAAAAACAAAATGATTAATTCGATGACCATTGCGAACCAGTTAGTAGCTATGTTTCCAAAGCATGAAACTCCAGAACATACTGAGAAATATGAAGGATTTTATCACCTAGTTGGTTTTGAGGGTACGGTTGATCAAACAAAAGTAACTTATATTATTCGTGACCATGATCGTGAAATTTTCGAAAGTCGTAAAAAGAAAGTTAGCGAATTTGTAAAAGAGATTAACGCTGAGTTTGGTGCAGGAACAGCGACATTGATTTTGAAAGACCAATATTACAACATGCGCGAAAAAGTTGAACCAATGATGCATATTGTTGATTTAGCAGCAGAGGCTATGAAAGCAGTAGGAGTTGAACCAAATATTAAAGCCATTCGTGGTGGTACGGATGGTGCACAACTTTCTTTTAAAGGACTTCCATGTCCTAATATTTTTGCTGGAGGGCTTAATTTTCATGGTCGTTACGAATTTGTTCCTATTCAAAATATGGAGAAAGCCGTAAACGTTATTGTAGAATTGGTGCAACGTATTGCAAATAGATAAATTTTAATTACATTAGGGTAATACTTTAAAAATAATATTATGAAAACAACACCATTTACGCAGAAGCATATTGACCTGGGTGCTAAAATGTACGATTTTGCAGGTTACAATATGCCAATTCAATACGAAGGAATCATTGACGAACACATGACAGTTTGCAATGGAGTAGGAGTTTTTGATGTTTCTCATATGGGAGAAATTTGGGTTAAAGGCCCTAAAGCTCTTGCTTTTTTACAACGTGTTACTTCAAATGATGTAAGCAAGCTTACAATTGGTAAAATTCAATATTCATGTTTTATTAATGATAAAGGAGGTATTATTGATGACTTCTTAGTTTATAAATATGAAGAAGAAAAGTATTTACTTGTTGTAAATGCTTCTAATACTGAAAAGGATTGGAAATGGTGTGTTTCTCAAAATACAATTGGAGCAGAATTGGAAAATGCTTCAGCAAATATGGCTCAGTTGGCAATTCAAGGTCCTAAAGCTGTTGAAACTTTACAGAAACTGACTAAAATTGATCTTCATGAAATGCCTTACTATACATTTAAAGTAGGGGAGATGGCGGGTATTCCTAATGTGATTATCTCGAATACAGGCTATACGGGTGCTGGAGGATTTGAGCTTTACTTTTATCCGGATCAAGCGCTACAAATTTGGGATGAGATTTTTAAAGCTGGTGCAGAATTTGGTATTAAACCTATTGGATTAGGTGCACGTGATACGCTTCGTCTAGAGATGGGATTTTGTCTTTACGGTCATGAATTATCTGATACAGTAACACCTCTTGAAGCAGGTCTAGGTTGGATAACTAAATTCGTTGATGGTAAAGATTTTATAGCTCGTTCTATTCTTGAGGCTCAAAAAGCAAAAGGCGTCGAAAGAAAATTAATTGGATTTGAGCTTTCAGATAAAGGTGT
>JASLDF010000008.1 GCA_030151635.1 Bacteroides sp.
CATACATAGCTCTATTTTTGAAACCTCCGTATGTAAAAGTTCTAGCAATTCCAATCGCCCCCATCGCATCAAGCCTATCGGCGTCTTGAACCACTTGTAGCTCTTTCGATGTGTAACTAGAACCCTCAAAGCTATTCTTGAAAGACATGTGTTGAATGATTAATTTAACCTCGTTCACAATGGTACAATCTGCTCCAATCGACTTTAAGAACTCCTCTGCTTTCTTAGGACCTATCGTTTCATCTCCGTTGTTAAACTTCGGATCGGCAATATCATGAAGAAGTGCTGCTAGTGCTACAACGAGAGCATCAGCCTGTTCTGTTTTATTTATTAAGAGTGCCGATTTATATACACGCTCAATATGGAACCAGTCGTGTCCAGCCTCTGCCCCTTCAAGGGTTTGCTTTACGTAGCTTATTGTTTTTTCTATCATTTTGTCATTTTTAGCTAGACGAATATACAATGTTTCCATAGAAATTGCCCTTTTAGAAACTGATTATTAATCGGGCAAACCAATTCGGATACTTTGATAACTTTTCAAGATAGATTAAACGAATATTAGGGAGGCTTTGCATTATCTTTGAAAAATAATCAATTAGAATACTTCGAACGGATGAAAAAAATAGCCCTTATTAGTGACATACATGGTAACCTACCAGCACTGCACGCTGTATTAGACGACATAAATAACAATTTCAAGGCAGATGAGATTTATTGTCTAGGCGACTTAGTAGATGCTGCACCTTGGCACAACGAAGTAATTGAGCTATTGCATGCCCAAAACATTCCCACAGTTTTAGGTAACCACGACGAACGCATTGCCATTAATGGAAAAGTAATTCCTTTGGCTAAACATGGTCCGGAAGAATCTGCAGCAAGAATTAAAGCGATAGAATACACGAAGCAATCTACATTAGCGAACAATAGAAAATTTCTACAACAATTGCCCAACTCCATTGAACTAGAATATGCAGGTATCAAGATGCTCCTTGTCCATGGTAGCCCATTAAACAACCGACATTATATCTATGAAGACCATGACCAGCACGAAATTGCTCAATGGTTTTTAGACTATAATGCTGATTATATTTTCACAGGGCACACACATCTTTCATATATTCGATCCATAAGCCTTAACCAATCTAACAAAACGGGGTGCATTGTTAATGTTGGTTCTGTGGGAAGATCAAAAGAGAAGATAGGTGCAAAGGCTGTTTATGCATGGCTAACTATTGAGAAAAATGGTGCATCGCATTGTGAAATACGCAAGATAGATTTCGACGTGCAAAAAACAATTCAAGGTATAAAAGAGAGTCCTATAGATGACTTTTACGCTCGTTTTTTCGAAAAACATCTATTAGAAGATTAATTAAAATCGTAGAGTTTAGACTAATACATCGCTAGAAAACATGCCGTAAAATAATTCGTTTTATGGCTAAAAGGCTTAAATAATGTCAGTTAAGATAAATCAAGTATAAATACTTGATTTAATATTCGCCTAATCACGCAATTTTCACTACTTTAGTAGCTAGAAAATAAAATCTACGTTCCGTTTCATCCTTAATAACTTGGTTCTGGAATCTTCATCAAAAGGATTTTTACCAAAGATTAAAACCTAGATTTTAGGATCTATATAAATTCCCTACACTATTTTGTGGATTATCAAAGTCTCGTTTTAGATGCTTAACTTCGATTACTTTGAGCAAAAGAGCAGCATACAGAATACTTGATATAGGCATTCATTAGAGCTCTATCCCAAATAATCAGTCGAGACATCGAATTTTGAGAGAGATAATAATCTATTAACCCAAATAAATATAATGGCAATAACTTTTAACAAAAGAGAAAAAGAGAAGAATAAACAAAAGAAGAAATTAGATAAGCAAAAACGCAAAGAAGAGCGCAAGGCGAATGCTGGTAGTAAAACTTTTGAAGATATGATCGCATACGTCGACGAGAATGGTGTAATCACAGACACTCCTGTTGATTTAACACAAGTTGAAGAGATTGATGCAAGCTTAATTGATGTATCGGTTCCTAAAAAAGAAGAAGTTGAAGACGTACCTTTGCAAGGACATGTAGAATTTTTCAATTCGGATAAAGGTTTTGGCTTTATCAAAGACACGATGAGTGGCGAAAAATTCTTTTTCCACATTAGTAATGCTCCAGAAAACATTTCGGAAGGCAACAGAGTTCAATATGAACTAGAAAGAGGTCCTAAAGGAATGAATGCTGTGAACATCAGTATGGTTAAATAATGATTATTCTTTAGAATGAAGAACACTTAATTCTAAAAGATAACTACAATATAAAACATAGCCGTTTTAAGTAATTACTTAAAACGGCTAATTTTATTTTAATTCTGTGCTTGACTCAATTCATCAAGCAGTTGATTTATTTGGATATTGGCTTCATCGCCAAGAATAATCTGAGAAACTTCATGGCGAAAATATTTACTATTTTCATCACGTACAGCCGATAACCAATTGAAAGAGCCTTCTATAAGTGTATCTGAATCAATAGCCAATGCTTTATTATGAACGCCTTCAATTAGAGTAAGTCTAGCGCCAGCCTCTACCAATTTTTCACGTCCAACGCGACTATGTTCTTTAAGTTTGCCATTGCTCATTATATCTAAAAAAGAATCTGTATAAACGAGAACTTCAACATTTTTACTAACTACAGTTTGAATCTTAGCTAACAACCCATCATGTTCTATTGCTTGAATAGATATAAATGGAGAAACTATTAAAATTCGTTTAGTAGCAACTTCAAAAGCTCTACTCAAGCAACTTTGATGTTTAGAAAGGTTAGACACTCTCCTATCCGAGAAGGCATGGATGTTTGTATCATCAAATAAAAACGAAGATGACATCTCATTATCTGGGCTGTTAAATAGATATTTAGCCAATGCTCCTGAAGGTTTATTCTGTGCAGTTGGGTTAAATAAACCCATATAGCCCATTACAATAAAATGATGTTTTGCACGTGTAAGGGCTACATTTAACATATTAAATCCACCATCAAAGAAGAATCTTTTATTACGATCATTCAAGCCATACGTAGGAGAGAATATCACAATAGGAATCTCTGCTCCTTGTAAACTATGAACCGTACCCACAATAATATTCTTATCTACCCCAAACAACTTCAATTGAGATTTAATGGTATTGGTTTGGGCCTTAAAAGGAGTTACAATGGCTATACAGTCTTTTAATTCGGGAATATAGTCTTTCCGACTATAAAACTTGCGAATGGTATTACCATACGTTGAAAGCCATTTAGCAATACCCTCGGCTTCTTTTTCATTACAAAGGCTACCCGAGCGCTTCATTGAACAACTGTTGATATTCAAATAGGCTAATGGAGTGAGTGAAATCTTTTTTTTGCCATCGTTAAAGTCATTTGCAACTAAACGACCTACAAGAGGCTTTAATAAACCTCCATACACAAATTCGTTACTAAACTCCACAAGTTCATCGGCACAACGTCTATGCTCTACAAGCATGGTACCACCTATTTTATCGGAAACTTTTGTACGTGACGCATTTTGAGCCATCTTCATTAAACTACCAGAATGGCACAACACTCCTCGATCATCAAGCTCCTCAAAACTGTATTTTTCTAGTAAGTTGTTAGCCTCCAAGTTAGCTTTATCAATTCTATCGTACACAATTTTCCAAACGGGTTCAATTTGATGTGTATCACCAACAATTAATGCACGCTTTGCAAACACAAAAGAAGGAACACTTATTTCGGGTGTAACCTGCCCAGCCTCATCCACAATCAACACATCAAACAATTCTTGAATAGGCTTAGACTGCCAAATTTCATCTTTTTTAAATGATGAAGAACAAAATGAGGGTAAAGAATGAAAGGTAGATACAAACAATGGAGTCAGAAAACTGATCCGTCTAAATACATCTATCCTTGATTTCTCTCCTTTGGTATTTGTTTTTTTATCATTCTCTACTTGATCAATAATCCATCTTCCTTCCCAATAATGAACTGCTAATTCAAAAGATTGATATCGTAAGGTTAAATCCAATTTTAGATTAACCTTTTCAATCCAGGAAGTTCCATCGTCTATTATTCTTTGAAGTACTAAGACTGTTTTATCATTTTTACGAGATAAAAACTGCTCCCAACATGAATCTAAGAAGGTGAGTTTATCCGCCTTATCGTTCATTACAGATTTCAACTCTACTAATAATTGATCAACCCTAGCTATCTCTTTATTCTTCAATTCAATTTTATCGTGAATACTTTTGAGTAATTGGATTAAAGCAAGCTCTGCGGCATCTTTAGATTCTTGACTTACTAACTCAGCATAGGGTGATGTTGCCAAAAAGAGTTTAACTGTATTGGAATATTCCTGCTTCTTTGAAGAGATTAATTTAGCAATAAACCCTAATTTATTACTCTCAAAGAATGGATCAAATTTATTCTCTTTGTAATCAATTAATTGATTCCGTTCACGCTCTAAGTTATCCAATTCGGTTTTTAAATCGGTTAGTTGCCCCTCGATATTAACCAAATCCGGCATTCCTCCATGTAGTTCCTCGCAAGCTAATGCACGCTTGCATACCGATAAAATACCATCAATTTGAGAAGTCGTTTCAATCAATTTGCAGTGAAGATCTTTAACAATATCTTTCACACACATTGTTTTACTACAGCTCTCTATCTCCGTGTATTTATGGATATAAAAATCTGAAACATAATCCATCGAAGTATGTTCAGCCTCAAGTTCCTCAAAATAGTAACCATGCAATCCCCTTCCACGTTGATTGGGCAAATGCATTATTTGATATCCTTTACTCAAAGCCTCTGCTTGTTTATCTTGATCAGAAGAAATTAAATAAGTTCCAAACGAATGGATATTTGGAATCCAACGTTGCAGAGATTTTAAACTTGCAAAAGATTCTAAGATGTTAGTGATAGCCTGATTATTTGCAGAACAGGCTATAAGTCGCTTAGGTGCTTGTTTTTTTAATGCTCCAACAACCATTTCGTTGGCAATAACACTTTGTAGGAGAGTGGTTTTACCTGTTCCCGGCGGACCATTAACTGCTAGAACATTAGTGGAAAATGAATTTTCCTCACCAATAAAAGTCAATATTGATTGACGTTGAGAATAACTGAGAGGGAATTTATTGCTGTATTGCCCATAATGTCCAAAGGTGGAGAACAAAGTATCTACATTTGGTAAGTTCTCTTGAATTCTAAACTGATTGTTGAGTAATTCTCCAAGCAATTTAGGGTACTTAAAAGTCTTTTTTAGAGCCTTATAAACATGAAGAACATGAACTGCAACAATAGAATCTTGTCCTGAAAGAATGCAAGGTTCATTAACTACATCAAAATCTGATATTTTGAAATGAGTATAATTAGCCCCAACAACTTCTCTAAAAAAACCTTCACAGCTGGCCCAATAAGATTCAAAATTTTCCCAGTTGAAATTAAAGCGATTTAATTTGTTGGAAACATCACTAATATCTGCCACGAAAGGGTAGTTATTATTACTCATAATATTAGGCTCGAGCATACTACGTTGAAACCAAGGAAGACTTTCATTCTCGGGAACATACAGTTTTCCATAGTTATCAATACATAGAGGTATCCAAAAAGGATAGAACCTATTCATCGACTGAGAGATGTAGAAAGGTGCTACCAATACATTCAACAGCTCTATGCCATCTGTTTTAGTTTCTATAGATGTAGTTGAATTATATTTATCTTTTAATAGATTCTGATAGATATCTGCAGCTTTGCTTGTATCAAACAAATTATTTAAAGAGTCTAAAAAACAAGCTTTATCTTTAAAGGTATAGTATTTTAAATCAAGATTATCACCATCTTTCAAAGAGGTAGAGTAATAGCTTATCCATCGATCTGCAAGATTCGTTGAGTGTAATGTATTTCCGAATGCATTTTTAGTAAGCATGATATAGCAATAAGATTATGATTAGTTACAAATCAAAAATAACAAATATTATAATTAAAGTAGCCCTAGATTATTGAATAGTTAGCTTTTACGCACTATTCCAATAAGATATAGAAACTAAACCCAATAAATGGGTGTTATTCAATATAACTTGAGTTATATTACAAATAGAAACTACAACTTAACAATGCACTTGATGTAAATTAATTAATGCAGACTATCGGGGGTATATTACTCATTTTTACCATTCTATATTTCAATACTCTTTTAAAAATCTTCTACTTTGAATGTTAATTTAAAACTGCGAATAGATGAAAAAACTTAAAGACCTTACAGAACTACAAAGAACTCGTGTTGCTATCTTCTTCTTTTATATTGTGCAAGGAATCTGTTTTGCCAGCTGGGCCAGTAGAATTCCAACAATTAAAGGAGATTTAGGTATTGGCGATGGACGATGGGGAACGATATTACTCATGTTATCTATTGGTGAAATTGGAGGTATGATGACATCTGCTTGGGTGATATCAAAATTTGGCAGTCGTACGATTCTCCCAATTGCCTTACTAGGTCATGTCATTGCTTTTGCATTTCTTGGTTTTTCCACCTCAATAACTGCCCTATCCTTCTCTTTAATAGCTTTTGGATTTTCGGCTAACTTCTACAACATTTCATTAAATACACAAGGAATCAACATTGAACACCAATATGGGAAATCAATCATGGCTACTTTTCATGGTGGTTGGAGTCTTGCTGGAGCTATAGCTTCAATTATTGGGATGTTTATGATTGGAATAAACGTTGCTCCTTCAATCCACTTCTTGATTGTCATTGCAATTGTGGGAATTATCTACTTTACTAATCATCAATATTTATTGCCTGATAAGAAGAAAGAGAAGATAAAAGATAGCACAGGTAAGGAGAAATCACCTAAACCGGAAGGTTTTCTTTATTTATTGGGATTTATTGCCTTCTTTGGAATGGCAGCCGAAGGGGCTATGCACGATTGGAGTGCTATCTACTACAAAGATATTATTGGCGCACCAAAGGTTCTTGTGCCTCTAGGATTTGGTATGTATATGGTTACAATGGCTACTGCAAGATTTGGAATTGATCGTTTAACTCAAAAGTTTGGTAAGAAAAGAGTCTTACAATTTAGTGGATTATGTATCTTCCTAGGATTAACATTGGCTGTTGCTTTACCAAATATCATTCTGACAACATTTGCATTCATGATTATTGCTCTAGGAACCTCTAGCATCGCACCAACAGCTTATAGTGCAGCCGGTCAAAATACTAAAGTATCGTCTAGTCTTGCATTAATGATTGTATCAAGTGTTGGCTTTCTTGGTTATTTGATCGGTCCTCCTTTAATTGGATATGTATCTCATGCATCAAACTTAAGATACTCTTATGCAATTATTGGACTCTTTGGATTGGGTATTGTCGTACTGGCACAGTTCGTGAAAGTTTTACGTAACAAATAATAAAAGTGATGCTCGAAAGTCAAAACTTTCGAGCATCACTTTTATTATCTATTATTTTGAAAAATAATCTAAGACGGTAACAAGGGCTTCTGGAGTAAATTTCCCAATATTCTTCCACACGACTTTTTGTTTTTGAACCAAAACTAGTGTCGGCAACGATCGAATCTCATACTCGATGGCTAAATTTACATTATCCTCCGTATTGATATATTGAAAATCTATACTATGGTTGAATTGCTGTTGAAGATTCTCAATTTGTGGTCTTAGTATTTTACACATACCACACCAGTCTGAGTAGAAAAAATAGAGTGTTGTAGGTTTATTCATATCAATAGTTGCGTTATTATTCACTTGTTTAGTTAGGTAAAGATAATCTTTATTGAAGAATAAAAAGCAGTACTTAAGGGTATAAAAAAGTGAGTAATACCGAAGTACACCCACTTTCTATTCTATTATATAACCCTAAAGCTAGGAGTACATCTTTGCCAATTTAGTAATTTCCGCAACAATCTCTTCTTTAAACCATGCTGGAGAAATAACTTCCACATCGGCTCCTTTAGAAAGAATTTCTTGTTTAAAATCGTACGTAGGTACCAACTGATACTCAAATAAACTAAACTGAGCGTCAGATGTTCCTCCATTAATCAGTTTTTGAGAATGATGAAGTGGCAAACTCTCTAGGTAGTTTGCCTGACTTCTAGTAACCTTTAATATTACTTTTTCACTAGCCATCTCGTCGTTATGAATAATACCAAAACTGTCTTTGTAGTATTCTTCGGCACTAAAATTTAGAGGAAAATCAAAATTATCAGTTTGAGTAACAACATCGGTAATTCGATCCAAACCATATGTTTTAAGACTATTCGTTTTTCCATCGACCGCAACAACGTACCATCTTTGCTTAAATAGTTTTACGAAATAGGGAGATACTACAACTTTCTTTGGAACTTTAGTCGTAAACTTTTGATAAGTGATTTGTATTTTCTTCCCTTTAGAAATGCATTCTACAATCTCTTGTAAATACTTCTGACCAGAAGGGATATTCTCAAGCTGAATACGATCATTAACTTTATTACCTACATTCAACACATTACTTATGGAGAAAGAATTAAATAACCACGTTTGAGTTTGAGACAACTCCGACTCCGAAGCATTTGCTATTGAATACTTGTATCCATCTTTAGGATTACATACAATACCAATATCAAATAATTCTTCAACCTTCGATTTATGGTTATTAAAGGTGCGCTTAGGTAACTCCTCACCTGTTTCATTCAAGGAGCTTCGTTGCCATTTAGAATCCAAGTCATTAAATGATATAGCTTCGGCTCTTGCAATCGTATCAACAAGCCATACATAACGTTTTATTAGATGTGCAGACATAGCATTTATTTTAAAGTTAATATCAATATCTATTTCAATTGAAAGTAGATACTACAAAGGAAGACATCGGTTACGCCAATTGTTGGCTTAAGGTAAAGAATAAACAATTCAAGACCCTCATTTACATCGAATATTTACATATCGACCTTAGTCTTTCTCTAATATATCTAATTAATTTTATTTAGAACACTACTATTACTAAATATTTTAAATAAATGTTACGAATACATTGATGATCAGGGCATTTAGAATATCGATAAAAAAAGCACCTACCATAGGGATAATTAGGAAAGATTTAAAGGAAGGACCAAATCGATTTGTCACTGCTTGAATATTAGCAACAGCAGTAGCAGTAGCTCCAAGTCCAAATCCACAATGACCAGCACTTAAAACTATTGCATCATAATCTTTTCCCATAGTTCGATAAGTAATGATACCTGCATAAAGAAGCATCATAATGACCTGTACAATCAAAATAACAAGTATAGGTAATGCCAATTGAACAACCAGCCATAACTTGAGTGACATGAGGGCTGTAGCTAGAAATAAAGATAAGCCAATATTGCCCAGTATATCTACAGGCTCATTATCGATTTCTTTTTTAAAGAGATGTGTTATTGAATTTCGAATTAAAACACCAATAAATAAACACCATACAAAAGTTGGCAGTTTAAATTGGTATTGAGAGTTCCAATCGGCAATGTATGTTCCAACCACCAAACAAACAGAAAGCATTGCTACAGTTTGAAATATAGTCCGATAGGTTACTTTTCGATCTGTAAATTCCTCCTCCACAATTTCATGAGTATCTTCTTGCTCATCTAATTCTTCGGGACTTAACTCCTTAACGTTATTCTTCTTCAATAAACGATGTGCCAGTGGGCCACCAATTATTCCTCCAAAAATAAGTCCAAAAGTAGCACAAGCCATTCCAATCTCTTTTGCATTGTGTAATGGAACAGCACTTGCTAAAAATGTATCAGCCCAACCTCCTGCCGTACCATGTCCACCAGTAAGAGATATTGACCCTGCTACAAGACCGAACCTTAAATCTAAATTCAATAATTTAGCCATTCCAATCCCAACGAAGTCTTGAAAACAAATAAATGCAGCACAAACTACTAAGAAAATAGCCAATGCCTTCCCTCCCTTAACCAGCTGAGCAAAATCTGCATTAAGTCCTATCGAAGAAAAGAATATAAGCATCATTGCATCTTGAAACTGCTCATCAAACTCAAATTCAACACCAGTTATGGCAAACACAATCCAAGCTAATAATGCAATGATAAAACCACCTACTACAGGCTCCGGAATATTGTATTTTTGAAAAAAAGTGATGTGGTGAACTAATCCTCTACCTAAAAAGAGAACCAAACAAGCGAGCATTAATGTTTCGAAGATACCAAAATTCATACAATTCGTTTTTAATGGTTAGGTCGGACAAATAA
>JASLDF010000020.1 GCA_030151635.1 Bacteroides sp.
ATGAGTATGAATGTTACTAATGATTATCATTTCGCTTCTGTCAAATAGAATTAACTCGGTTAATCTAAGCCTAAACAAGCAACAGCGTTATATCCATTCATAGCATTTACACCCATATTATTACCCTACAAAAAAGCTGTAAAGCATCAATACGCTACAGCCTCAACATATGCAATAAGTATGAATGTTGCTAGCCATTATCATTTCGCTTCTGTCAAATAGAATTAACTCGGTTAATCTAAGCCTAAACAAGCAACAGCGTTATATCCATTCATAGCAATTACACCCATATTATTACCCTACAAAAAAAGGCTGTAAAGTACCACTACCCTACAGCCTCAACATATACGATTAAACGCATCACTGCTCAGTTAAAAACGAGAAGATGCACCACCTCCTCCACTAGATCCACGGCTAGAGGAGCTACTTCCACTGGAAGAGCTACTACTAGAGCTTCCAGAACCTCTAGAGTTACTTGGAGGTGTATATTGGTACGTTCTACTCGAAGTATATTCTTTTCCACACGATTTGCAAGTAAAATTGGCCATCATCAGTCCCGTTTTAGAGCTAGCTGTAGCACGCTGCACCACTTTATAAGACGACACCATCTGCAACGTATTGTAGCTACAACTAGGGCAAGAATCAATGGTGTTCGAAGTCATCTTGACGGTAAACAGTTTAGTCTTCCTACACGACGTACAAGCATACGCATCAACATAGGTAGTACCTAATGCAATTTCCGCAGCAGTACCTTTATCAATTTCACGACCGATGTTATATCCCCTTTGAGGTTTCATTGTTCCATACTTACAAAATGGACAAGTAATTTTCATCCCTTTCAACACACGATGATTCAGCCAGAAAAGCAAATAAACAGCCGCTGGAGTTATGGGTATGTACAACAATGCCAGTTTCAGAGAAGGCTTAAATTTCTTTGTTAGTATAAAGAGGTTCATCACTTCCGCCTTTAAAAGGTTCTTCTTCTTTAATCTTCGCTGAACCATAAAGACTACGAGGTAATTTACCAGAAGTAAAAAGATTCCTACGATGAAAAGGTGCGTTATGGAAGGCATAATGCCTAAGTATTTTTCTTCAGCTTGCGGAGAAGATCCCATTTGAAAGTCGCCATGCCACTCGGGGTTAGAAAGATCTGAAATTAGTTTTTCAATTCCTGTATGCAGTCCTAAATCCCAGAAGTCATTCTGAAAAGAAGGCACCATATATTCCATTTGTAACTGTTTGCAATAATAGTCCGTTAGCAACCCTTCAAGCCCATAGCCCACTTCAAACACCACTTCCCGTTTATCCAGTACAAGCAGTATCAAGACACCGTTGTTACTCTCTGCCGTACCTAAACCAATCTCCTTAAAAAGTTCGTAGGCATATTCTCGAGGTTCTAGATTTCTTTTGGTATGTTTCTTTACAATGACCATTGCCTCTATTCCCGTAGAGTTCTGTAAATTGCGTAAAGCCTCGTTCAAACTGGCTACCGTACCAACCGACAATGTTCCATCATCGCACATCACGTATCCACTTGACGGAATACGATTGATAGCCCCATGTAGCGGCATTCCCGACGAGAATAACACCAGCATCAGTAGAAAAAGAAAAGTGTTTTTTATATTCTGTATCATGGCCTATCGTTTCACCTCCTCGTATTTTCGTTTACTTCCATTCGCTTTGTTACCCAGTGCATCTAATCCACGAGTAAGTAATTGAGAAATTAGGTAGGTAATTAAAAGTAAAAAAGAGATAATAAAAGGGAGCAACATGAGTACGCCGTAATTAAAACTGTCGTTAACCATTCCGTTAACCACTTCCCCTGCGAGTGCCTGAACCATCACAAACACAAAGAAAAAGAGGAGTGTAATTATACCGAGTATCATAAAATCGGAGCCAATTAAGTCTGTAAACCCCTTACTCTTGATGGCCATATAGTAAATTAGGAACAACCCCGAAAGTGACGCCACCCTTGGCAAAAAAAGACCGTAGTTAACCAAAGCCTCAACAACACTAACATCACTCGTTACAATGCTGATGTAATTCGAGTAGGTCGATTCGGCTATAAAGTACATTAATACCAAGAGCACGCAAAACAACGGGAAGACAACCAGCAGGTAGTTCCTAATCTTCTTCGGCTGCAAAGTTACGCCGTACTTGGTTAAATATTTTATAGGTGTAGAAAGCAAGGCTATAAATAACGCTAGGATGTATTGTTCCATTTCTAATTGAAAGTTAAATGAGAAGAGCAAGGTTATTGTTATACTTGACTCTTCATGTTATGGGTAGAAAAACAATATAGTGACGAAGATAAAAGTTATTCTCAAATATAAACCTCTAAAAATCAGCAAATATTAGTTCTTCATTTTAAGAGGTATGCCAAGCCAATCATTTGCTTGAAGCCTCCATTGAAAGCTTGGGCACATCGTCGTATACCAAAAACTCTTTACCACAATGTAAACAAGTATAAGGCGTCTGTGCAATCCCCTTAGAAATATAAGTTGGCTCTTCGTTAATTTGTAACTCGCCAGCTGTGAGGGTATAGTTTAGACACAAAGGACATTGCTCTACATTTTCCGTCTTAAGAGGATATTTAACCACTTCGAGTTGATGACAAGCCGAGCATTTAAAGTGTTTAATCATAACCGAGCCTAAGATAACCTCTTGCTCCGTGGTATCGTTCTTGTGTGCCTTTGTTGCATCAACAGGAACCTCCTCCAACGTGTGCTTGTGGCAATGCTTACACTCCTTTGCCTCACGCACTTTTTTAAGCGCTTTCAAGTTCCAAAAGAGCATAACGGGAAACAACGGTACAACCACCAAGCAAAGTGCCGTACGAATCATTAGGATTTGATAAAGATAAATAGCCGCTGGCCCTTTCGATTGATAAATAGGATACTTAGCCAATCGCAAACGAATGCCCAGATGTACGGCAACATTTACAATAACAACAGTTAAGAACAGATAGAGCAAATAACGCTTAGACTCTTGCTTTCCACTCACGGTCATCCCTAGTTCCAAATTCTGAATTGCAATACTAGGTTCCCAGTTATACAACGAATCCGTTGCATTTGCCTTAGCTACCTGCTTCGAAATGTATTGAGAACTCTCTTTCAAGTGCTTTGAAATGGCTTGCACACCGCTTACCAGTCCATTGTCCCAGAACCCCTTTTTGAAATAGGAAACCAAGTGCTTCCCTTGAATCTTCTTTAAATAGGTATCGGGAAGTGCCTCCTTTAAACCAGCACCCACAGCAATAGAAATCTCTTGCACACTCTCGGTAAGTAAAATTAGCACTCCGTTATTCAACTCTTCCTTACCTAACCCCATGTGTTGAAACAGAGTGTCGGCATAGGCACGTGGCGATTGATGTTCTGGCAATACACGCATAGCTACAATCACCATTTCCACACCCGTTTCTTCCTCCAAATCTATCAAAACATCATTCAAAGCATCAATGGTGCGTTGAGGTAACAAGCGATGCGTATTCACAACAAAACCATCGGTCGATTTTCCCTCCACCGCATCGGTATTCAAAATTGGAATGAGTAGCACCATCAGCAGTAAAAGAAGAGCCAAAAGGAAGTATCTCTTTTTAATTTTCATGACGACCTCCTTTTTCAATTATCTTTCTCCCCTTTTCAAGTCGATAGAGTTCTTTATCATCGGGCAGTTTAAACAAGCCATTTCGTGTAAAATGAATTAAGAACCTCACATAGAAACCGAAGGCACCCAGGAGCACAAAACTGATGATTCCCGAGTTAAACATGGAGTGCCCAAAATCAATGTATTGAGCCATATAAAGAGGTAATATAAAGCAGGGGATAGACAAAAATCCAAGAAAAAGAACACGAATTGCTTCACTGTTTCTTCGAGGACGTTGCAGGTTTACATACACCAGAAAAAGCAACATCAGCAGTAAAAAAACATCTACAAGAAACGTGTAAACTTGCTGGGAAGAAGGCACATAGTCGGGCACATAACGATAGTATGTAAGGGGGATGGCACATTCTTGCAGCATCATCCAAACGCCTTTAACCGCAAGTGCTAAAAACAACGTATAATAGAGGTATCCTTTCCAAGTTGTCAAATCGGCTGTATTCAAGAGTACCAACTTTTTAATCAGCATCAGTACACAAAGACCGATAAATATATAAATCATAAAATGTAACGCATATTTGTAAGTTATTCATTCTTTGCCCGTAAGCAACTTACAAATATAGCCAAGTAATTTAGAAAGTGTCGAAACTTAAAGGATAAAAATAGTCAAGAATATCTCATTTTATGACACCTTCCTACCCTTCTCTTCTTTACTGCTGATGGTGCGTACAACCATCAATTAGTGTCCTTAACGTGGGTTAATGGTTCAATGGTTCTTTTATAAAGGTTTCTTGATGAGATTTAGCCTCTCATTATTCCATATCCGCAAAAAAGAAGCTAACTTGCACATTCTAAATTTTACAAACCAGAGATACGATATATAAGACAAGATGAAAAATAAGATACTTTCCATACAGAGCAAAGTCGTTTACGGATACGTAGGCAGCAACATTGCCGAGTTGGTCATTCAGCTTCACGGCTTGGATGTCATTGCTTTCCCAACCGTATATTTGTCGGCACACACGGGACACCAACCCATCCATGGCGACCGAATTTCGAAGGCTTTGTTTGACGACCTTATTCTTGGCGTAAACGATTTAAAGCTGATGGATACTGTGTGTAATATCATTACGGGCTACATTGGATCGGAAGACATCTTGTTATCCTCTGCCAAGTACATTGCACAAGTGAAAGCAGAGAATCCACACCTTACATACATCTGCGACCCCGTTATGGGCGATGTTGATACAGGTCTTTACGTGCCCGAGGCTGTGGCACAATCGTACCTGCACGATATCATCCCCATCTGCGATATTCTTACACCCAACCACTTCGAGTTTGAATACATTATCGGTCATAAAGCACGTACCGAAGACGATGTGCTTCAGGCGGTAAAAGAGAATAACATCCTTCGTGAAAAGGTAGTCATCGTTACGAGCTGTCACTTGGAAGATACAGCCCCCGATGAAATTGATACGTTGGTAGTGAAAGACGGTATCTGCAACCGCATCCGTTCGAAACATGTAGCTATTGACACCACCGGAACGGGCGATATGTTTACTGCTATATTGGCTAGTAAATTGGCAGTAGGTAGCGACATCCTATCGGCAGTAACACACGCAACAGAAACCATCAAAGTAGCATTGGCACATACCCTGCAAATGGGTAACATCGAACTCAACGCAGCTTGTCTGCTAAAGAGCATCCGATGATGCAAGCCTATACTCTAAAATAGAACAAACCCAAGCAAGATTAATTTCTTACTTGGGTTTGTGGTTTTATGGAGGGAGGAAAGGAAGTTATGGAAGAATATTTTCTATTCTTCCAAAGACATTAATTTATCTACTTCTTTCATCTCTATGTCATACCAAGTTATATTGTCAAAACAGGCAAAAAGTTCGTTAGCAAATGGAAAAGTGGTAGGTAAAAAGCTTGGATTAAATGGGAGTAAGGTTACATCAATCTTACTCATGGGAATACTTAGTAAATCTTTTTCTTGAGCATATTGGACTGCTAACTTTATGTAATTCCTAAACAACACTAATGTGGGGAATGTGCGATTCTTATAGTGCCACTCTAATAAGTCTATATTATGTTTAGAGGAGTTGCAAGATTTACACGCCCACACCATATTATCGGCAGTGTCAAGTCCCCCTTTCGAAATAGCGAAAATATGGTCAATACTTAATTCATCTAAACTATTGTTTCCACAATACTCACAGATAGGTCTGGACATTAGTTTATGCTTTAAGTCTATTTGAAAGGTTCGTGGACTGGCTGTTCCACTACACAAACTCTTAAAAAGTTTAGCCCTTAACATGTATCCCAATTTAGTGTACTCTTTTTTATTCCAATCCATTTGCCAAGCCATAGCTTGATTAGCATATGCCCAATACAATCTTAACCCTAACGTATTGAATTTTAGCATCCGCTTATTAGTCATAGCGTCATTTTCGTATGAAAAGTCCATAATACACAAGCTTATTTAAATTCCATTAATCCAACTCATTCTCCCAATATCTCTTTTTGCAATTTCTTCGTCAACGATTGGAACACCAATCTATACGATTCATCTAACAATTCCTTCATTAGCTTAGGAGAGATGCCTCCATCTAAGCGAATGGAACTCCAATGCTTTTTGTTGAGATAATAGCCCGGCGTAATTTCTTGATAACGCTCTTGCAGCTCTGCTCCATATTCCGGATTCAATTTCACCGATATAATGGGGTTATCGTTGGCATCGGTTCCCATCAAAGCAAACATTTTCCCTGCTAAAAGGTATCGAAAGGCACCCCACTCTTCTTTGTAGTCTTCTTCTGCACCAGCTTTAGCCGTACAATATTCGGGTATAAATGGGTATTTCATTTGCGTTGGTTATTAATAATGACGAATTTTTGAAGGAACATGCAAAAACCGAGTATTTATAAAGATTATGATACTTTTTTTAAAAAAGTATAGATATTATTGCTAAGTTTAAAAAAATATTAGCTTTCATAAAATGTTTTAAATAAACGAATAATTACTAGCAGTAAGCTTAAAACTGCTCTTGAATAAATAGAACTTTTCTCTGTTAATAGCATACGCCTTATATTAAATTTTCTTTTCAAGATATTCTAAATAGGTCTTGTGAAAAGTTGTACTAAATATAAATTAATTTGATACGAAAAGAATTAATAGCCGACTTTGTTAAAATCAAACATATTGTCACTAAAGAAAGAAACTTTATGAACAATAAATATCTTTATCCCAACCTAGACAAACTAATAGAGTTCCTAGTTATAGGAGAAGATAAAAGATTTTACAATCATCCTGGTTTTGATATAATAGCCATCATTAGAGCAATTAGAAATAGGTTACTCTATTCAAAAAAAGAAGGGGCTAGTACCATTGAACAACAACTTGTACGAGTTTTAACAGAACAGTATGAAAGAACTTTTAAAAGAAAGATTAAAGAAATTATTTTAGCAACTCAATTAAAGAGGATTTTAACTAAAAAAGAAATTGCACTATTATATTTAAAGTTGGCATATTACGGAACTGAAAAACAAGGGCTCGAATCGATGTTAAAATCCTTAGACTTAAATATAAATAATGAACTTAGTGATTACGTATGCGCTTCTATCGTATCTCGATTAAAATACCCAGAACCAAAACCTACATCGGCAAGAAGGAGTGAACAAATAATCAAAAGAACTAAATATATATTAAATCAATATTATCACAATGGCTAATATTACCGACTATCTTCAAATTTCAAATGAATGTAACAAAACTCTAGAACAAATTGAAAAATCTTTTTTTTTAAAGGATAATTATTTTATTCTAAAGGATATAGAAAAACAATCATTGTTAAATTTTTTAATGATAAGTAACTTCTGTTACGCATTTAAAAAAAAACCAATAGTATATGAGCAAATTACTCAATACATTGCTGATAAATTTTCTATTCACAAAACTCAAATAGTTCTAATTGGAAGTGCTAAAACAGGTTTTGCTATAGATTCTACCAATTATGGTAGAAAATTTTCCGATAAAAGTGATTTAGACTTTGCTATTATAAGCCATGATATTTTCAACAAATGTGTAGATGATTACAAATTATGGAAAGATAATGTAGAAAAGCAATTATATAGCGATGAAAAAGCCAACAGATATTGGAAGGATAATATTAGTAATTTAAAATATACAATTAAAAAAGGATTTATAGATACTTATAAGATCCCCAATTTTGAAGAATTCAAAACAACACAACCCATCAATAACAGTTTATCGTTAATTGTAATAAATCTCAAAAAGATTCACAATATAATTGTTAAAGAAGCCTCTGTAAGAGTTTACAAAGATTGGAGGACATTTGAAACTCAACTAAAGATTAATATAGAATTTGTTTTAAAAAGTTTGCAAAATCAATAAACTTTTTAAAACAAATAATTGATAGTGCTAGAGATATAATTCAATTAATGCTCAATTAACATTTCTCCAAGTCAAGCCATTCAAAAAAAAGACTCGAAAGCCAGTTTTAAGTCTAGCCTTCGAGTCTTTATCATAAGGTATAATAAGTGTATTGAATTTAAAAGATTGTAGAAGCTTCAGTTTCTACAATTAGATTGATGCAATAAAAGTAGCCATTTTCCCA
>JASLDF010000165.1 GCA_030151635.1 Bacteroides sp.
GTTAGTTTAAACGTGTCTTTAATCACTAAATCTTTATTGTTTAACTTGTATGCCCTAACCCAAGATGCAATCCCTGCATTCTCCGGATAAGCACCAGCCATATCTAATGATAAAGTCTTACGAGCGCCATTAAATTTCACATCTTTGGCCATATAGTTCGCTCCATTCTTCTGTTCAAAACCATTAATCTCAGGAAGATTATGGTATAAGCTTCTCATCGTCCAGATAGAATATCTTTCTGGCCCAAAGGTTTGTCTTGTATATGTACCCACCCCTGCATCAATGATAAATGGAGTATTATTATAGTATAGAGAGAAAGTTCCTACGTCATTATGATTATGGCTTTCATTGTTATGACCACCTTTAGCTGCAAAGAACAGTTGCTTGTTATGCATGTAGTAAAACTGAGTTTCTGGGTATTCAATAAAACTAGCTTTAGTAAATACTGCCTTAGATGCCTTCAATTCATTGAAATTCGATAAAGACTCTAGAGCTCTAAACATATCTACACCAAACGAAATGGCATTTTTACCATTTCTTACTAATTCAGAAGAAAGCCCTACCATGCTATCACTGTTTACAGCTTTACCATACCTATAGATTAAAGCAGCATCAGCAGAAAACTTTGCCGAAGCATCTGCAAAATTTACGACCCAATCATTTTGAATGTATGTGTTCGACATGTACTCACCCATATTCTTAATCAGAGGATTATTAAACAAAGTAACTTTTCCACCCGTACCTAAATTCAATATGGTCAAGTAGTCATATAATTTACCTGCAGCATGTCCCCAATAAGATGGACCTTCTTCACAAGCACCGTCTGGTTTTATGTAGTTGATAAACATATCTACAGATGTCATACTTTTATATACATCGGTTGCTAGTGCATCAATATCATTTTCAAGTAAGAAAAGACACTGAAGAGCATTAAAATTGCACCATGGGTTCCAGTTGTTAACCAATTGATTTTTTTTACCATTTAAAGCCATCCACCAATATCTCGTTTGTTCTCGATAAGGAGTTATCATCTTATCATACAACTCCTTTTTAAGTCGTTTCGAAATTTCCGGATTAACCTTATCAAACTCTTCGTTTAAGAAATAGTAAGTCCAAGCTAAAAGTCCAGCAATACGAGCCGAACCCAAATCAATTACAACATCTCCAGATTCTGGCAAGGTTCGTTTTGACAACTGAGCTGGCAAATGAGCTGATAACACCCAGGACGTACGTTCGCATTGAAGGAATACACCATTAATAATTTGATCTATAAAACGTCCTTTACCTTCAGCCAATTCGGCTAAAACTAAATCTGACAAAGTGTTTTGATTTGCTGTGTGAGGATCCTCCATCAGCTTACGATTTCCCGTGCGTTCGTACGCTAAGTAATCCGTAGCCTTTACAGTTTGCCACTCATACTTTAACTTAGATTCCCCACGACGAATGACCATTGCTTTATTCGCACCTAGCAATTCATCCCAAGCAGCACGATCTGTGTAAGAAGGATATGAAACCCATTGTTGATTCTCAATTAAACTCTGCTTTACAAAGTCGAACGAGTATCTCTTAGTCAATAAATCTTGACTATAAGCCTCATCAATGCAGAACATTGACATCAAAATCAACATAGATAATAAGCGTGTTTTCATTAGAGTTTTTCTTGTTATTCGTTAGATTTATCCATTATGAATAATGTAAATATATAGCAATAAAAATTTCTGTTTGTTCAAAATAGAACAACAATACTACAATTAAGTACACCACATTGATACACAATATATTACACACTAATATTTAACATATTCAAGTGTTAAAAAAGACCTCTATTAAGGTTTGAATAATAAATATATATACCTATATTTAATTAAACTCGAGAAAATCATTCTTATCTTTGTGCAATAGTTAACCACTTAAATGGACGTATTTTGAAATATATCTTCTGTACCCTACTTGTGCTTTTTTCTCTCACAATGAATACTAAAGCTGCCGATGATTTAAAGTTTAAACAACTAAACACATCATCAGGACTATCGCATGTTTCGGTACTTAGCTTACACCAAGATGAAGATGGATTCATTTGGATTGGCACACGTGAAGGTTTAAATAAATTCAACGGATCATCTGTAGAAAACTTCGCAATTACTTCAAACGACTCAACCATTACTTTTTCCAATAACATCAAACGCATTACCGGAGATAATCAAGGGAAGCTATTCTTGCTTTGCACAGATGGATTGATGGAATACAACATTAAAACTAATGTGTTTAAAACGCTATGGTATGACCCTGATCTAACAAATATCTGCTTGGATGAACAAACCTTATTAGTTACGCGCAAGAATATCATTTACAGATTAGACCACCAATCAGACCAATTCATAGCGAAATACACTTTCCCTGCAGATATAAACATTACATCTATCTATAAATTGCCGCATAAAGAAAAGCTTTATATGGGCACTACTGATGGTTTTTATGCTTACAACACTCAAAGCAGACAGCTAATCCAAATATTCGAATCTGAAAGCAAAATTACAAACATCTATGAAGACTCTGAAGGACAGTACTGGGTCTCAACTTGGGAAAACGGATTATATAAAGTCGTCAATGATCAGCTTCACACACACTACACCCATAATACACACGATGCCAACAGCATTTCTTCTAACTTTGTCCGCGAATGTTGTGAAGATAATTTAGGAAATCTTTGGATAGGAACATTTAAAGGATTAGACAAATACGATCGTTTTAACGAGCAGTTTACGCATTACTCGCCATCTAAGAAAAATGGTGAGCTAAGTCACTCGTCTGTATGGTCTATCATTAAGGATAAACAAGGAAATATCTGGTTAAGCACTTATTTCGGGGGAGTAAATTACTTTAATCCAGAATACAACATTCACAAAGAG
The DNA here is from genome assembly GCA_030151635.1 of Bacteroides sp. Lineage (GTDB taxonomy): Bacteria > Bacteroidota > Bacteroidia > Bacteroidales > Bacteroidaceae > Bacteroides_E. The sequence goes on from JASLDF010000165.1 coordinate 2,910, forward strand.
TACAAACAATCTACTGTAGAAGAAGAAGGTCTAAGCTCTCCTATTATTGGACGAATGACCGAAGATAATAAGAACAAACTATGGATTTGTACTGAGGGAGCAGGTGTAAACGTACTCGATTTAAATACGGGAAAGTTCAAGTGGTATTTACCGAACAAGCAAGCAAACAGTATTTCACAGAATAATGTGAAAGCCATACATTTCGATGCTCCTCAAAATGCGATGTGGTTCGGAACTCACTTAGGGGGATTAAATAAGCTAAACCTTTCAACCAACCAGTTTACCCATTATACCCACGACCCCAAAAACTCAAAATCAATACCTTCGAACATTGTAAGGGACATTGCAGCAAGTGGAGAATATCTATACCTTGCCACGGATAATGGTGTTTCAAGATTCAACAAGAATACAGGAACTAGCGAGAGTGTTTTTGCAAACAGTACCTATGATAAAAAAATAAAGGATGTATATGATATCCATATAGATAGAAACAATGAAATCTTGTGGACATCTGTTTTTGGAGATGGAATTTACGAATACAATTTTAACACACAAGAAGTGAAACATCTTTTTCATGATAAAAGAAACCTGTCACTTTGTAGTAATAATATTAATAGCATTTATGAAGATAAAAATGGACTCCTCTACCTTTGTAGCTCTGGGAACGGATTTGACATCTACAACACGGTCGATAACACCATTAAGAATTATACGAGTAAAGATGGTCTCATAAACAACTATGTTTATAATATCACAGAAATAGGACAAGATACTTTCCTCATTACTTCGAATGTGGGCTTTTCGGTATTTAAGCGATTAGAGGAGACATTTGTTAATTACGACTCCTTCAACGGATTTCCACTTAGCAACATCAATGATAATGCCCTTTTCATTAGCAAAAATAAAGACATATTTTTAGGTGGCGTAACTGGTCTAGTTTCTTTTAGCCTAGATAACCTAGAGCTACCCACCAAAGACTATAATATTTTCTTAGATAAATTATTTATCAATAGTATTGAAGTAAAACCCAACGATAACACTCATATACTCAATAATGTATTGTACAAGACCAACCATATTGAGTTAGAAGCTAGACACAACACATTAGATATAGAGGTTACAACCAACAACTACCTTACCTATAATAAAGAACATCTTGAATACCGATTAGAAGGTTTTTCCAAGACGTGGATTCCATTAAGAGAAACCGATAGAAAAATTACCTACACCAACCTTAGCCCTGGGAAATACAAATTGGTGGTAAAGAATAAAAACAGCGAGCGATCAAATATCTCTCCTGCAACACTGCACATCACAATACTGCCACCTTGGTACAAAACCATTTGGGCTTATTTAATTTATGCAACTTTTATTATTTCATTAACAGTCTATCTTATTCGTACTTATAAAAGAAGACTTCAGCTACAAACCTCTTTAAGGTTTGAGCAAGAGCACATCAAAAACATTGAGCAGTTAAATCAATCAAAACTAAATTTCTTCACCAATATATCGCATGAGTTTAGAACTCCATTGACCGTTATTCTAGGGCAATTGAATTTTTTATTAAATCATGAAACTTTCCCAACTAATGTTTACAACAAAATTTTAAACATTTACAAAAATGGGCAACAGCTAAATGATTTAATTACTGAATTACTAGATTTTAGGAAGCAAGAGGCTGGGCAAACTAAACTAAAAGTTCGTAAAGTAGACATTGTGGAATTTCTTAACGATAACTATGTTCTATTTAAAGAATTTGCACAGACAAAAGACATCAGTTTTGAATATATAAAATCTGTAGAACACTTCGACCTTTGGTTTGACCGTTCTCAACTACAGAAGGCCATTAACAACCTTCTGTCAAATGCTTTTAAATACACACCAGAGAAAGGAACTATAACATTAGGACTTACCATAACAGAAACATCATGCATTATCTCGGTTAAGGACTCGGGTAGAGGTATTGACACCGAATCTATAAACCATATTTTTGAGCGGTTCTACCAAGAAGACAATAGTAATTTACTGAATGCTGGTAGTGGAATCGGACTAGCTCTAACAAAAGGAATAGTCGATTTACACCAAGGTACAATCTCTGCCGTCAACAATCCTAAACAAGGTACAACATTTACCATCACACTTAAATTAGGTAAAGAGCATTTCGATCCATCACAAATTAGATTGGACAATAACCATATTAAGGGCAATGAAGTGATTGACCGAGCTAAAATAAACGAACTTAAGCCCATTAATCTAAACCCCTCTAGTGTAGAGGAAGACTACGTTAACAAAGACACTAAACTTTTAATTGTAGAAGACAATGAAGATTTAAGACAAACTTTAATCGATATTTTCAGTCTATATTATGAAGTTCTAGATGCTCCTGATGGAGAAGCTGGACTACAACTCATTGAAGAAGAACAGCCAGACATTATTATTAGCGATATAGTCATGCCAAAAATGTCGGGAATCGACTTGTGCAAAGCAGTTAAAAACAACATAGATACTTGTCACATACCTGTTATTCTACTGACTGCAAAAACCTCACTAGAACACAATTTGGAAGGTCTAAAAATTGGAGCCGACGATTACATATCTAAACCATTTAACATTGAAGTTCTGATATCTAGATGTAACAATCTAATCAATAGCCGTAGAATGCTGCAAGAAATATTTAGCAAGCAGCCTCAAATGAGCACACAAAAATTAGCTACAAACCCTATTGACAAACAGACTTTAGACCGAGCTACCATTATAATTGAAAAGAACTTAGATAATCCACAATTCAATCTAAATGACTTTGCCAAAAGTATGGGGATGTCTAGAACCAATTTATTCAATAAGATTAAAGCACTAACAGGACAAACTCCCAACAACTTCATTTCAACAATGAGGCTTAAGAAAGCAGCGTATCTACTCAAAAATCAGCCTGAATTAAACATTACAGAAATTGCGTCTGTAACTGGATTTAGCTCGTCACACTACTTTAGCAAGTGTTTTAAAGACAGTTACCAAAAAACACCATCAGAGTACCGAGACGAGTGATTTCTAAGTAACCTAACCTCCTTTTCGACACATCCTACTCATTTATAGGGTACGATAGTACACAAATTGTGTATTTTATTGTACACCTAAGCTATTTCTTTGGATTATTTTAGCCACAGAGATAACTCGCTCTGTTCTGAAATAGAAAACAGTTTTGTAACTTTAAATATATATGAAAAATACAATCAATTATAAAGCTGCCATTACTGGCACTTTAGGGGTTCTTAGTATGCTTTCGTGCACAAGCAATGTGGAAAAACAAAGCATGCCGAATGTCATTTACGTCTTCCCTGATCAATTCAGAAACCATGCACTTTCATTCTGGCAAGAAGATGGTTTCTCGGATAAAGTAAACTTTAGACCCGACCCGACTCACACTCCAAATCTTAATAAATTTGCAAAAGAATCTGTCGTAATGACATCGGCAGTGAGTAACTTCCCACTTAGCAGTCCACATCGTGGCATGCTTTTAACAGGAATGTACCCAGACAGAAGCGGAATTACTCTAAACTGTAACAGTGAACGTCCAAACTCTTCTATTCGTCAAGACATCTCAACAATTAGTGATGTTTTCGCTACCGCTGGTTATGACTGTGGATATATTGGAAAATTACATGCTGAGCACCCAACCATGAATGCCCCTGAGAATCCAGGAAACTATGTTGAAACGCAACGACCTGTTTGGGATGCCTATACAGCTCCTGAAAATCGTCATGGATTTAACTACTGGTACAGCTACGGTACATTCGACCAACATAAATCTCCACACTACTGGGATACAGAAGGCAATCGCCACGAAATTAAAGAGTGGTCGCCTAAGCATGAGGCAGACAAAGCCATTGAATACATTTCGAATGCAAAAAACGATCGCAACAAAGAAAAACCATTCTTCTTGATGGTTGGAATGAATCCACCACACAGCCCATATCGCACACTTGATGATGTTATGGAAGAAGACTACAACCTATATAAAGACCAACCAATTGACAGTCTTTTAATCAGACCAAATGCAGATAGGACACTAGCAAAAGCTGAAGAGTCAACTCCTTTCTACTTTGCATCAGTAACAGGTGTTGACCGTGAGTTTGGACGTATCTTGGAAGCCCTAGAAAAAGAAGGACTTACTGAAAATACAATCGTTATTTTCGCATCGGATCACGGTGAAACCATGTGTAGCCAAGGTGTTATTGATCCTAAGAACTCGCCGTATACCGAGTCTATCAATATTCCTTTTATAGTTCGTTACCCTGGAAAAATTAAACCACACGTAGAAAATTTATTGCTGTCATCTCCAGATATTATGCCAACAGTTTTAGGCTTAAGTGGGCTTGAAGATATTACTCCTAAAGATTTAGATGGACGTGATTTCTCTAAAATATTATTAGAAACTAAAAACAGCATAAAACGACCAGAGCGTGCCATTTATATTCAAAACGTAAACGGTCCTAAAGATGAAAACGGATTAGTTCAAGACTACTTTCCAACTGCTCGAGGTGTTAAAACTCCAGATTACACATTGGCTATTTTCATCAATCCTAAAACGCTAGAGATTACGCAGACATACATGTTTGACGATAAAAATGACCCTTACCAATTGAACAACATGGATATTGTAGAACACAAAGAGCTTTTTGAAACACTTTGTGGAGAATTGGCACAAGAGCTAAAAGATACAAACGACAGATGGTACCAAAAGAAGTACCTTTCAAACATCATTCAATATAATTAATAGCTACTTAAATAGAGTTACCTATGTTTGACTTAAATAAACTAAAAAGAACATTGGGCTTTGCCCTTCTATCGGCAGTAGCTATAGGGGCTAATGCTCAAATTATTCAACATGAAAGACTCCTTTCTTTTGAAGACAGCAAAGTTCCTAGTTACATTACTGGGGCTAAATCATCGTTAAAGATATCGGACGAACGTTTTAAAGATGGAGAAAAATCTTTAAAATGGACGTTTAAACCTAATACATCAATTGTCATTAACAAAGACATTCACTTTGAACCAAAGGATGAAACGGGTGTAGATACCTATCTATCAACTTTTAGCATGTGGGTTTATAATCCGAAAGCTATTGATGGAAATCTAAATTTCGAATTCTTGAAAGACGGTAAAAAAGCATCCTATTTTTCAATGGATATGAAATTTACAGGGTGGAGGGCTATCTATGCTTCATTTGAAAGAGATATGGAAGGTACTCCGATAGAAGGTATGAATCAAATTAAAATTACGGCTCCCGAAGAAGAAGGAAATGTTTATTTAGATTTGATGATTACTGCTGCTAAAGCAGACCACAGACACCACACACCAGATAAACTACTTCCTAATTTAAATAAAGGAATTGCAAATCATTGGTTAATCATGCTTGCAAATAGTGAAATTGCACCAGATCCTGCACTTTTCCAAGCTCAAGTTTCTGATAAAGACATCGCTGATGTTGCAATTATGGAAGATCGACTAAAAGAGCTAATATTCACGCCAATAAAAGTTAACAAAAATCAAGTAGACAAATTAAAGCGCGAATATAACATCTATAATATCCAGAAGAAAAACGATATTATTACAGGTACATCCATGTTCTTTGCACGTTGGGCAGAATCTTTCGAAAGATTGATACCAAATTGGGAAAAAAACATGTATGTCAAAGCTGGCCAAGAGTACCAAAAGTACTTTAACCTGATGAATAAGATCGCTATAGCATTCAACAGTACGAAAGACGCCCAATTGCAACAAGAATTAGCATCTATGTTCCTATTGATGTATGACCATGCTACAGACCAAGGTGTTGCCTATGGAAGTGGATTAGGTAATGCTACCCACTATGGCTATAGTTTCAGAGGATTATTTACTGCATACTTCTTGATGAAAGATGTATTACTAGCTAATAATAGACTAGAAGAAGCTATGCATACATTGCAATGGTATGCACAAACAAACGAAACCTTCATTAGACCAATAAAAGATGGTATTGACATGGATTCATTCAATACACTTTCTATGGGCCGAATTTGTAGCGTTTTGATAATGGAAGACTCTCCAGAAAAGATGCAATATGTAAGAGCATTCAGCAGATGGATTGATACGGGTTGTAAACCAGCTCCAGGTCTTGATGGTGCTTTCAAAATTGATGGAGGTGCATTCCACCACAGAAATAACTACCCTGCCTATGCTGTTGGGGGGTTGAATGGTGCTACAAATATGCTTTATCTATTGAGTAACACAAATTACGCTGTATCTAAGTTAGGTCACGAAACATTGAAACATGTTTTATTAACCATGCGTTTCTACTGTAATAAAACTTACTTCCCATTGGCTATGTCGGGCAGACACCCTGACGGAAAAGGCGATATTGTACCAATGCACTATGCTAGAATGGCTGTTGCAGGTACACCGACTCAATCCGAAAAAATTGACAAAGAGATGGCTGCTGCCTATTTAAGATTAGTGAGCGAAGGAAACACAGAAGAAAAACCTGAGTATGTGCCTACATCAAATAGAGCAGAAGAGAAAAAAATGATAGACCTATTTGTCGGTCAAGGTATAGTTGCCGAAAATGATCCACAAGGTAATATTGCTATTGGTTACGGTTGTGTATCTGCACAAAGACGCAGCAACTGGTCGGCAGTAGTAAGAGGGCATTCCAGATACCTATGGGCTGCAGAACATTATTTAGGAGCTAACCTTTATGGTCGATACCTAGCACACGGAAGTATGCAAATAATGACGGCCGACAAAGGAGCTAACGTTACCCCTGAAACTAGTGGTTGGTTGCAACCAGGTTTTGATTGGGCACGTATTCCGGGTGCCACTGCATTACACCTTCCTGTAGAAAAACTGAAAGCAAATGTATTAAACGTAGACGTATTTTCTGGTTTTGAAGAGATGCTTTATTCTGATGAAGCTTTCGCTGGTGGTTTAACTCACCATGGCAATGGTTCATTTGGAATGAAACTACACGAACACGATAAATATAACGGTTCATTACGTGCTCGTAAATCATACCACTTCTTCGACAATAAGATTGTTTGTCTGGGTACGGGTATCGAGAATAAAGATGCAGACTACAATACAGAAACAACCATTTTCCAATTATCAGGAGCAAAACAAGATTTTTCAAATTATTGGAATAATACTTCCGTAAATACCAACTACATCATTGATCAATTAGGAACAGGTTACTATATTCCAAACACCGACAATGTAGTGTTCGAGAAGAACTTCCCACAAAAATCTAGATTTCAAAATAGTGGCAAAGAATCTTCAGGAAACTGGGTAAACCTTGTAGTTAACCACGGCAAGGCTCCTAGCAATGGAACATACGAGTATGTTGTTTTACCACAAACTGAAATTAAAATTAACGATAGCAACAAAATTGCAAGTGCATATGAAGTTATTCAGAAAGATAACAATGCTCACATCGTTAAAGATAAAACAACAAATACAACTTCATATATTCTTTTTGAAGCACCCCAACAACTACCAAGCAAGATTGTTGAAAAGGTAGACAACAGTTGTTTAATGATGGTTACCGAACGTAAAGCAGAACTAGACTTAACCGTTGCTAACCCAGATTTAGCATTATATAGTGGTGAATCTGACGAATTGTTTGACGAAAATGGGAAACGTGTTGAGAGAAGTATTTATTCAAGACCTTGGATTGGCAATGCTAGTCAGGAAGTACCCGTTACGGTTACTCTAAAAGGGAAATGGATGCTTATTGAGAATGAGGGTAATGTTATTATGAATGTTCAAAAGAACAAAACCACCATTGTATTTAAATGTAAAGATGGAAAAAGTATCAATTTAAAATTGACACAAGTAAAATAAACGATATATTTATCGTTGGGATAAGGAGAGTATTACACGCGTATATGCTCTCCTTATTTAATATAGATAAATGATTAATATCCACAGCCATGAAACAATTTATCATCCTTATTTCTTTGTTTTATTCTATAGCTAGTTTTGGAACACCAGTGATCAAAGACAATCGCTTTATGTCGTTTGAAGAGGGTGTGCCTACCTATATCAAATCTGATAACTCAAAACTAACTACATCTAGTTTGCATTTTAAAGATGGCAAACACTCATTGCTATGGGAAACCAAGCCAAATGCGACACTCGTTATCGACAAAGATTTAGAATACGAGCAAACACCTTCTGGTAACTCACATATCTCATCTTTCTCTGGCTGGATATACAATGAAATTCCATCAGAAGAGTTATTAACATTTGAATTTTATAAAGACAATAAAAAATGTTCATGGTTTCAATATGGATTAAACTTCAAAGGATGGAGAGCAATTTATGTCGCTTATGAACGTGATATGCAAGGTAACCCGGAGCAGGGAATGAACCAACTTAAAATTATTGCTCCAAACCACATCAGCAGTAATATTTATTTCGACATGTTACTGACTAGCTCACAGGTAGATAAAAGGCACCATACCCCAGATATCCAACAGCCTTTTGTAAATGAAGGTATTACAAACCACTGGCAAGTTATGCTTGAAAAAAATACCGTCAAGCCAGATGTCTCACTTTGGAACAATGAAGTGAGCAAAGAAGATATTAAGGCGGCTCAAACCTTTGACGAAAGACTAAGAGAACTAATCGTTAAAAAGACGACAGTCAATCAAGCTAAAGTAGATAAATTAGGTAAAGAGCTTGACAAATATAACATCCGTAAAAATGAAGACGGAAGCCTAGTAGGCCTACCGTTATTCTATGTTTATTATGCCGAGGCCTTTCAAAAAATAATGGATAAATGGAGTCGTAATCTATTCTCAAAAAGAGGTCAGGAATACAAAGAGTATTTTAGTTTAATGAGTAAAATAGCCACAAATTACATCAGTACTGATGATGCTTCTCTTCAAAAACAACTTGCTAAAATGTATGTCATGATGTTCGACTATGCACAAGATCAAGGGGTAGCTTATGGAAGTGGTTTAGGTAATGCTAGTCATTATGGGTATAGCTTTAGAGGATTCTTCACCTCTGCCTTTTTAATGAAAGAGGTGCTGTTGGAGAACAACCGACTAAAAGAGGCATATAAAGCATTGCAATGGTATGCACAAACCAACGAAGTCTTTATAATACCTACTGTGAATGGCCAAGATATGGATGCATTCAATACTTTAGCTTTGGCTAAAATTTGTAGTATATTAATGATGGATAACTGCCCAGAAAAATTTCAATATTTAAGAGGATATAGCCGCTGGGTTGATACGGGTTGCAAACCATCACCAGGGCTATCGGGATCTTTCAAAGTAGATGGAGGAGCATTCCACCATGTAGGTCACTACCCTGCCTATGCCGTTGGTGGATTAGGTGGTGCAACGGATATGATCTATATTTTCCACCAAACACCTTACGCTATATCTGAATTAGGTCATAGGACCGTAAAAAAGGTTCTGTTGAATATGCGTTTCTATTGCAATCAAAACCACTTTCCTTTGGCAATGTCTGGTAGACATCCCGATGGAAAAGGGCAGTTAGCGCCAGAACAATATGGTCGAATGGCATTATCTGGTACTCCCGATGGAAAGCTAAAAATAGATGCAGAAATGGGGGGTGCATTTTTACGATTAATACAAACCAATAGTACGGAAAGTAAACCGGAATATGTTCCCTCAGCATCAGCAGGAGAGATTGATAAATTAGTTAAAGCACTTAATAAGCATCAGATTAAACCCGAAGCAAACCCGAATGGAAATATTGAAATGGGATATGCTTCTATATCTGCACATCGAAGAGGAAATTGGTTGGCACTTGCCAAAGGTTTCTCTAGATACGTTTGGGCATCGGAACACTATGCATTGGAAAATTTTTACGGACGCTATCTATCTTATGGTTCTCTTCAAATTTTAACAGGTAAAAGTGATGAAGTGGTTACTCCAAAAACAAGTGGATGGGTTGAAGAGGGGTTTAACTGGGCTAGAGTACCAGGAACTACAGCCATTAACTTACCTATTGACCAAATGAGAGCGGCCAAAAACAAATCTGAGATGCTTCTTTCTGACGAATTCTTTTCGGGTGGCGTAAGCCAACAAGGCGAAAACGGAGCGTTTGGCATAATTCTTCATGAACACGATCGATACAATGGCAGTCATCGTGCAAGAAAATCGCATCACTTCATTGGTAATAAGATAATTTGTTTAGGATCGGATATTGAGAATGATGATGTAAAAAATCCAACGGAAACAACCATCTTCCAATTGGCTATTTTCAATGAAGCTGATAAATCTTTCTGGGATAAGAATCAGGACACTAATTATTGGGTTGACCATCTCGAAACAGCCTATTATTTTCCTGACTCGATGAAAGGTAAAATTGTATTTGAGAAAAATTACCCACAGTATTCTAAATCGAATACCGGCAAAAAAACACAAGGAGATTGGGTAAACTTAGTCATTAACCACGGCTGTAATCCTCAAGGCGATAGTTACGAATACGTAGTGATGCCCAAAACGACATTAACTATGTTGAAAAAGGAGGTTAAGAACTATACCGTCTTACAGCAAAACAAAACGGGACACATTGTAAAAGATAATAAAGAGAACATCACATCCTATGTTTTATTTGAGGCCAATGCAATATTACCTAAGGGTGTGTTGGAAAATGTTGACGTTCCAAGTTTAATCCTTGTAAAAGAGAATAAAAACAATCTTGTAGTGTCCGTAGCAAATCCTGATTTGGCATTCTATAGTGGCCCATCGTTAGAAATTAGGAACAAGGAGGGAAAACGTATGATGGTTAATACATATGCAACGCCTTGGAGAGATAATGAAAGTAAAATTAGTCCTGTGACAATTACCTTGAAAGGCAAATGGACGACAAAAGATACTGCAGAACACATTCACTTTAAATTAGTAGATAATCATACCACTGTAACAATTGATTGCCAACATGGATTGAGTTACGATTTAGACCTAATCAAAAGTAAATAAAAACGATTGCACATCAGGGGAAATTATATAGCACCCTGAGACGACAGCGTTCTCTTAGTAAGAGAACGCTGTCGTCTTTCAAAGAGAACTCTATCTTCTTAGTAAGGTAAAATAATGCTTGTATACACACCCCTTAAGTCAATAAAAACAATTTTATACTCCTTATTATATACGAGCTAAAATAAATCTATGGAACAAACAAAAAAGCGTCCTACACATAACAGTGTAGGACGCTTTTTTTATTATAAGCTAAGCACATTTCTTAATTAACCACAACTTCAAATGGGGTTTTAAGACTTGCAACAAAGTCGGTTGTGTAGTTAATAAACGATTGCACATCGCTATGCTTAGATTTACTCCAACCAAAACCTGTATAATATACAAAAGGTACTCCTTTTATTTTCTTCAATGCTAAGGTATGTTTAAAGCTATTGGCATCAATTGTGTAATCATAAACAAATTGTTTATCAAAAACATCAGTAGTAACCAAACCAACATACACCTTACCATCTTTTTCCATTTCTGGTTCTTCATAAATCATATACGAACCATTATCATCATAAAAAACCTGACCTTTATCGCCACGCATCACAATACCTGCAGTAGCCTCAAGCTCATCCGTTCCGTAATCTTGCTGAATACGAGTGTAATGGCTTCCAGCATCTAGAGAAACTATTTTTTCATCTTTATAAGTAATCTCTCCAATTTGTATTGCTGGATAAGTTACCTTAAAGGTAATTCTCAAAGGACCATTGTCTAAAACTTCGAACGCTTCATAGTTAGTGTTACGTAATAATTCACCATTAACAAATGGAGAAATAGCACCCGCTCCAAGCGTAGGACCAACACCATAAGGATCGCAACCTTCGCCATGATCTACATGGTAAGATGCAGTTTTAGAAATATCACCTTTATACCAATCTTCTAGAACCATTCTTTCAGTCCTTTTTAACCACAGATCAATACCATTAGTAGGAGCTTGGACAGCTTCAAGTGCTTTACCATAAAATCTAAATCCAACTTTATCATTTTCCCAAGCAAAGTCATCATATCTTTCTCCAAAAAGGCGACCATAAACACGAGCTGTGTAAGAATCTTCCTTATCTACCACACTTAATTTAAACGATTTAGACTCATTCGCTTTTAAATTGGGTTGGAATAGTAGTTTTCCATCGTAAGTAAGTTGCGATGCAATGGGCTGACCTGCTTCATCGGTAACTAAAAAGAATTCACCAGCAGTATGCTTCACTGGAATTTCGACTAATTCGCTAGTGCGATTAACATCTAAGGTGTTTTTTACAACAATAGTCTTGTCGCTTGAAGAACAAGCAACCAAGCCAAGACTAGCCAATAGGATTAACAAGTATGTTTTCATATCTTAATTATATTTACATACAAAAATAAAGATAATTATTAAATCTAGGTTCATACCCATAGCAATAGTATCGACCAAATACCTAGTCGATTGTTAGTTGAGTAAATAAATACGTATAAAACAGTTTAAAAACTTAAAATTTGTTTATATTGAGAACATTAGTAGAGGTGATTTTGGTAAAAAATGAACTTGACTTGACATTTAAAGAATAATTTCTCTAATTAGAATAGTTATATTGTTTTACTATTAAGCCACTAACCTTTATAATTAAGAAACAACAAACTTAATAAAAGCTTATACACAGCATGCTAAGGTAGGATTACTACAAATGATAGATTACAACATCGTGTCTTTAATACCAAAATAGGCACTCTATTCTGACCTATTAAAGAATAGAATAATAGTTTGTTAAATAAATGTTTTTAATCTATTTTTGTGAATACGTATATAATATATAATGAATTTTATCGTTCAAAATTTAAATAATTTTAAAATCAATCATTTATGTGGTTAAAAGATTCATCTATTGGAAGAAAGGTCGTGATGAGTATTACTGGTCTCGCACTTGTTCTATTCCTAACATTTCACATGGCAATGAACTTGGTTGCTATCTTTTCTGCTGATGCTTACGATGCAATATGCGGATTTTTAGGCGCAAATTGGTACGCATTAGTTGGAACAGCTGGCCTAGCGTTCTTATTTATTGTCCATATCATCTATGCGTTTTGGCTTACTGTACAAAACAGAAAAGCGCGTGGTAATGAAAGATATGCAGTAGTAGAACGCCGTAGCACTGTGACTTGGGCGTCTCAAAACATGTTAGTTTTAGGGATCATCGTTATCCTTGGTCTTGGACTTCACATGTTTAATTTTTGGTACAACATGCAATTCCAAGAAATTATTGGAGCTGAATCTGTTGTATTAGGAGGTCAAACTATTGGAGTACATAGTGGTGCAGCATTTATTGCTTACACTTTTGGACAACCAGTTTATGTTGCTCTTTACATTGTATGGCTAGTAGCATTATGGTTCCACCTAACACACGGTTTCTGGAGTTCTTTACAATCTCTAGGTTTAAGCAACAAACTTTGGATTACACGTTGGAAAACAGTATCTAACATCTACTCAACAATTATCATTTTAGGATTTGTTGCAGTTGTTGTAGCTTTTGCTTTTAAATTAGTGTAATTACACTACTAAGAGAATTGTTAAATCTTTAAACTGTAAATTGTATTATGACTAAGATAAATTCAAAAATTCCAGCTGGAGCTCTAGCTGAGAAATGGAACAATTATAAGAATAACCAAAAACTGGTTAACCCTTCAAACAAACGTCGTCTTGACATTATTGTTGTAGGTACAGGTTTGGCTGGTGCATCTGCTGCTGCATCTTTAGGAGAAATGGGTTTCAAAGTGAAAAACTTCTGTATCCAAGACTCTCCACGTCGTGCACACTCTATTGCTGCACAAGGTGGTATTAACGCGGCTAAAAACTACCAAAATGATGGTGACTCAGTATATAGATTATTCTATGACACTATTAAAGGTGGTGACTACCGTTCAAGAGAGGCTAACGTTTACCGTCTAGCTGAAGTATCGAACGCTATTATTGACCAATGTGTTGCTCAAGGTATTCCTTTTGCACGTGACTATGGTGGTACACTTGCTAACCGTTCATTTGGTGGTGCTCAAGTATCGCGTACGTTCTATGCACGTGGTCAAACCGGTCAACAATTACTTTTAGGTGCTTACTCTGCTCTAAGTAGACAAGTACACCAAGGAAGTGTTGAACTATACACTAGACATGACATGGTTGATGTTGTTATCATCGATGGTCGTGCTCGTGGTATCATTGCTAGAGACCTTGTAACAGGTGAACTTAAACGTTTCTCTGCTCACGCTGTAGTAATTGGTACTGGTGGTTATGGTAACGCATTCTTCCTATCAACTAACGCTATCGCATCAAACGGTTCGGCAGCTATTCAATGTTACAAAAAAGGTGCTTGGTTTGCAAACCCATGTTTCGCTCAAATCCACCCTACTTGTATCCCTGTTAACGGTGACAAGCAATCTAAGCTTACATTGATGTCTGAATCACTTCGTAATGATGGTCGTATTTGGGTTCCTAAAAAACTAGAAGATGCAAAAGCACTTCAAGCAGGTACTAAAAATCCAAACGATATCGCTGATGCTGATCGTGACTTCTATCTTGAAAGAAGATATCCAGCTTTCGGTAACTTGGTTCCACGTGACGTTGCTTCTAGAGCAGCTAAAGAACGTTGTGATGCAGGTTTCGGAGTAAACAATACAGGTCTTGCTGTATACCTTGATTTCAAATATGCAATCGATCGTCTTGGTAAAGATGTAGTAGCAGACAGATATGGTAACCTTTTCGATATGTACGAAGAGATTAAAAATACTGATCCATACTCATCACCTATGATGATTTTCCCAGCTATCCACTATACAATGGGTGGTCTTTGGGTTGACTACGAATTGATGACAAACATTCCTGGTTTATTTGCTATTGGTGAAGCTAACTTCTCTGACCACGGTGCAAACCGTCTAGGTGCATCGGCACTTATGCAAGGTCTTGCTGATGGTTACTTTGTATTACCATATACAATTCAAAACTACCTATCAGACCAAATTCAAGTACCAAGATTCTCAACAGACCTTCCTGAATTCGCAGCTACAGAGAAAGCGATTAAGGACAAAATTGCTAAGCTTAAATCTATCAACGGTAAACGTTCGGTTGACTCAATCCACAAACAATTAGGTTTGATTATGTGGGACAACGTAGGTATGGCTCGTACGAAAGAATCTCTTTCTAAAGCAATTGAAGAACTTAAAGTTGTGAAAAAAGAATTCTGGAGTAACGTTCGCATTCCTGGTGGAGTTGATGAACTTAACATCGAATTAGAAAAAGCACTTCGTCTTGACGACTTTATCGAAGTAGGCCTATTAATGGCATACGACGCTAAACAACGTGAAGAATCATGTGGTGGTCACTTCCGTGAAGAATTCAAAACTGAAGAAGGTGAAGCACTTCGTGACGATAAGAACTTCTCTTTCGTTGCTTGTTGGGAATATAAAGGTGATAACGTAGCACCAGAGCTTATTAAAGAAGAGCTTAATTATGAGTTTGTACAAGTACAAACACGTAACTACAAAGCTTAATTTAGTGAATCAATAAAAGGAAATACAAAATGGACAAAAATATAAGTTTTACATTAAAGGTTTGGCGTCAAAAAGGACCTAAAGTTAAAGGTGCTTTTGAAACATTCCAAATGAAAGATATTCATCAGTCAGTTTCTCTTTTAGAGATGCTAGATATCTTGAATGAACAAATTATTAACGATGGTAAAGAACCAATCGTATTTGACCACGACTGTCGTGAAGGTATTTGTGGTATGTGTTCTCTATACGTTAACGGACATCCTCATGGACCAGGTCAAGAGGCAACTACTTGTCAAATTTACATGAGACGTTTCAACGATGGTGACACAGTTACAATCGAGCCATGGCGTTCTGCAGGTTTCCCTGTAATCAGAGACTTAATGGTTGACCGTACATCTTACGATAAGATTATCCAAGCGGGTGGTTACGTAAGTGTAAATACAGGTGCACCTCAAGATGCTAACGCAATTCTTATTTCTAAAGATGTTGCTGAAGAATCAATGGATGCTGCTTCTTGTATCGGTTGTGGTTCTTGTGTTGCTGCTTGTAAAAACGGATCAGCTATGCTTTTCGTTTCTGCTAAAGTTAGCCAATTGAATCTATTACCTCAAGGTAAAATCGAAGCTGCTAGACGTGCCAAAGCTATGGTGTCTAAAATGGACGAACTAGGTTTTGGTAACTGTACTAACACTCGTGCTTGTGAAGCTGAATGCCCTAAAGGCATTAAAATTAGCAATATTGCTCGTCTTAATAGAGACTTCATTGTAGCAAAACTAAAAGACTAATTTCAATTTAGATCTATAAAAAAAGCCACGCTAAATAGTTAGCGTGGCTTTTTATGTTTTATAAAAGACGATAAGAATTACCTGCTAAGGCTTCAATTAATCCATCCATTTCAAGTTTGAATAACATCATGTGCAAATCGGCTATAGATATATGAGTAACTTCTTCAATAACATCAATAGCTGGCGTTTCTTTAGACTCTATACACTCCAATACACATCGCTCTTCATTTGATAAATTAGAAGGAAGGGTGCGCTTAACAATCGGTTTGATTTTTTTAGCTCCTAAAGAAGACTTCAGGTTCCAACCCAAGTTAATGATAACATCTTCGAAGCTTGATAGTAAACTCGCTTTGCTCTCATGAATCAAGTTATTACATCCTATGGAGTATTTATCAATTAATCGACCAGGAACTGCAAAGCACTCTCTATTATAATCGCTTGCAAAATCTGCAGTAAGCAAAGAACCTCCTTTTACAGCAGACTCTACGATAATTGTAGCATCACTAATGCCTGCAATAATACGATTTCGACTCACAAAATTATAACGTTCTGGTTCATTACGATAAGTAAACTCTGTAAGCAACCCACCCTGATTAATCATTTTCAAAGCAGTACCTCTATTCGTTTTTGGATAGATGCGATCAAGTCCATGAGCTAGAACTCCAACGGTATTTAAACCATTACGTAGAGCTGCCTCATGTGAACAAACGTCCACGCCATAGGCAAGACCACTTACTAAAAGTATGTTAGGATCAAAATCGGCAACTTGTTTTACAAAATCAGCAATAAAATCACGACCATAATTTGTGACATTACGCGAACCAACCATATTGATTACACGAGCTTGATTTAAGTTTAAATTCCCTTTAAAAAACAATACAACGGGAGCATCCTCGCACTCACGCATTCGAATAGGATATAAATCGGAGGAATATGGGATGACACTTACTTGATCAGTTAAGGATTCTTCTAGAATTTTCTCAGCTTGGTTTAGGTAGATAGGGTTTTGTAATTCAGCAGCTGTATCTTTCGAAATCAACTCCATGGCAACGAAATGATCAAGCTGCTGAAATAATAATTGTGCACTGCCTGCTTCATCTAATAAAGGCTTTGCCTTCTCAGGTCCAAACTTTGGGACCAAAAGCAGAACAATGCTATAAAGTTCTTCTTGTAGCACTATTGCAAATAGGGAGCAAAAGCCTCATCGAAAAGACTATTGTGGGCCAATCTACCATTAACCACACAAACAGCCTCGATTACTGCTTTAGCAACCACTTTATTATCTGACTTTCGGAACAAGTCTTGATGAAAAGCATATTTAATACCCTCTTTAGTTATGTATAATTTAGATACAAATACATCACCACTAACAAGTGGCGTTTTGAGAGCCATATTAACACGTGCTATGACAGGATCAATTCCTTGCTCATGTAACGTAGCTACACTTATCTTCATCGTATGTAAAAACTCATGACGTGTATGCTCAAAATAGTGTAAATAGTTTGCATTATTTACTATTCCTTGCAAATCGCATTCGTAATCACGTACCTTGAAATCTAATTCAAATATATAGTTTGCCATAATCTTAGGTTTAGTTAAACTTCTTGCGCTTCAAGTCGACAGCTTTTACAATTTTAAATAGTTTGTCATTAGGACGAATCTTTTCAGTCATCTTCATAGAGAAGTTTTCTCCCTTCTTCACTTTATCTACAACCTCAAGATCAACACGAGCTTCATCAAGATCAATAAAGATTGCACCCGTTGTTGGTCCAGTTACTAATAACTTATCTCCTACATTTAGTTCGCCTGCTTCAACTAAGAATTCAGCAACACCGATGTTTCCAAAGTATTTTACACCTTTACCAACATACATTTTACGTTCCGTAGCTTCCGAACCATAGTTCTTGCTCCATTCTCCAAGACGTTGACCAAGGTAATAGCCATTCCAAAAACCACGGTTAAAAACAGTAACAAGGCGGTTATCCCAAGCTTGGATCTTCTCGTCTGTGAAATCGTTAGCTAAAACAGATTCTATAGCCTCTTTGTAACACTCTACAACGGTACGGACATACTCCGCACCACGTGCTCTACCCTCAATTTTGAATACACGTACACCAGCATCCATCATCTTATTCATAAAATGAATGGTTTTCAAGTCTTTTGGCGACATGATATACTCATTTTCAACAGCTAGCTCTGCACCGGTATCATTATCTGTTACAGTGTATGAACGTCTACACATCTGCATACATGCACCTCTGTTTGCAGAACTATCTTGTTCGTGTAATGAAAGATAACACTTACCCGATACAGCCATACAAAGAGCACCATGACAAAACATTTCAATGCGAATAAGTTCGCCTTTAGGACCACAGATGTTTTGAGCGATAATCTGTTCGTGGATTTCTGCTACTTGGTCAAGATTTAACTCACGAGCCAAAACAACGACATCAGCAAAATTAGCGTAGAATTTTAGAGCCTCAACATTCGTAATGTTAAGCTGAGTTGAAAGGTGAACCTCCTGATTAATTTCTTTTGCATAACTCATAACCGAAACATCACTTGCAATCACAGCCGATATATTTGCCTGTTTAGCA
Source organism: Bacteroides sp. (assembly GCA_030151635.1). Classification (GTDB taxonomy): domain Bacteria; phylum Bacteroidota; class Bacteroidia; order Bacteroidales; family Bacteroidaceae; genus Bacteroides_E. The sequence goes on from JASLDF010000165.1 coordinate 21,843, forward strand.
GCATCAACAATCTGTTTCATCAGGTTAATATCATTATCATAGATAATCGTATTCACTGTCAGGTAGCTTTGCATACCATGTTCTTTACAAGTTTGAGCAATCTCTTTTAAATCTTCGATTGTAAAAGTATTAGCTGAGCGGGCTCTCATATTTAGGTTCTCGATACCAAAATAAATTGAGTTCGCACCCGCTTGTATTGCAGCTGCCAATGATTCTCTAGAACCAACGGGAGCCATTATTTCGAATTCTTCACGTTTGTAATTCATAATTTATTAAACATTATAAAGCCTAGATAGTTTATATTAAAATTGTAAAGATGCAATTGAAATCAATCAAATAATTATTAATATCAATCACCCTTAAAAGCAATAAGATATAGTCTATCAGCAGGATATATTAGTTAAAGAAATTTACGTTTTATATTTGATTAGACAAAGGTAGACTTTTTTCTGTATTTTTGCTCTCTAATTGTAATACTCAATTTAGAACAAGTAAGTTATAATAATGAAAATTAGAAATATAGATTTAGGAGAAAAACCCATTTTTTTAGCTCCTATGGAAGATGTAACCGATCCTGCATTCCGAATTATGTGCAAAAAATTCGGAGCAGATATGGTTTACACCGAATTTGTATCGAGCGATGCCTTGATTCGATACGTCAATAAAACAACAGAAAAATTAAAGATATACGAAGAAGAGAGACCTGTAGCCATCCAAATTTATGGTAATGATACGGGAGCAATGGTAGAAGCTGCAAAAATTGCCGCTGCGGCTAAACCTGATATTTTAGATATTAACTTTGGTTGTCCTGTTAAAAAAGTGGCGGGTAAAGGTGCAGGATCGGGAATGCTTCGTACCCCTGATAAGATGCTAGAGATTACTAAAGCCGTTGTAGAAGCTGTGGATATCCCCGTGACGGTCAAAACTAGACTTGGCTGGGATAACGATAGCTTAATTATCGTTGATTTAGCCGAAGGCTTACAAGACTGCGGAATTGAAGCCTTAACCTTACACGGAAGGACTAGATGCCAACTATACAAAGGGGATGCAGATTGGACACTGATTGGACAAGTTAAGAATAACCCAAGAATGCATATCCCTATCATTGGCAATGGTGATGTTACAAGCCCACAGATTGCACTTGACAATTTTAACAAATACGGTGTTGATGCCATCATGGTGGGAAGAGGAAGTATTGGAAGACCTTGGATATTTGAAGAGATTAAGCATTACTTTAAAACTGGAGAAGAGATGCCAATACAGCCCTTTACTTGGTATCTAGAGGTGTTAAAAGAACAAATAGCTAAGAATATTGAAAAGCTTGACGAACGAAGAGGTGTTATTCACTCTAGAAGGCATTTAGCTGCTTCGCCTATATTTAAAGGGATTGATAACTTCAGAGATACAAGAATTGCAATGCTCCGCACAGAATCTGTAGAAGAGTTATACGCAATGCTTAACGAAATTCCAGAGAAGTTCAATTTACTTTAAGTCTGTGAATGAAATAATAAAAGGACGGCTTTAATTAAAGTCGTCCTTTTTCATTTCATTTATACAATAACGAATCAAGTTCGTTTATAATTTTGGACCAGAAGCTACAAGAGCTTTTCCTGCATCATTACCTTCAAACTTAGCAAAGTTCTTAATAAATCGAGCAGATAAATCTTGAGCTTTTTTATTCCAAATTTTTGCATCAGGATAGGTGTCTCGAGGGTCTAATATCTCAGTATGGACACCTGGTAATTTAGTGGGAACAATAAAGTTGAAATAAGGAATCGTCTTTGTAGGTGCTTTATCAATTGATCCATTCAGAATTGCATCAATAATACCACGAGTATCCTTAATAGAAATACGTTTACCTGTGCCATTCCATCCTGTATTCACTAAATAAGCACGTGCACCTACCTTATCCATCTTCTTCACTAGTTCTTCCGCATATTTCGTTGGATGCAAAGTTAAGAACGCCGCACCAAAACAAGCTGAGAAAGTAGGTGTTGGCTCGGTAATACCTCTTTCAGTACCAGCTAACTTCGCAGTAAAACCTGATAGGAAGTAATACTTCGTTTGCTCTGGACTTAATATTGATACTGGAGGTAATACACCAAAAGCATCTGCCGATAAGAAAATAACTTGCTTAGCTGCTGGAGCTTTAGAAATTGGTTTAACAATGTTTTTGATGTGGTTAATTGGATAAGACACGCGAGTATTCTCTGTTATACTCTTATCTTCAAAATCAATTTTACCCTTATCATCAACAGTTACATTTTCTAGAAGTGCATCTCTTTTAATTGCATTGTAAATATCAGGTTCTGCATCTTTGCTTAAGTTAATTACTTTCGCGTAACATCCACCTTCAAAATTGAACACACCATCATCATCCCAACCATGCTCATCATCACCGATAAGAAGACGTTTAGGATCTGTAGACAACGTCGTTTTACCAGTACCTGATAAACCAAAGAAAATCGCCGTATTTTCACCTTTAAGGTCAGCATTAGCCGAACAGTGCATTGCTGCCATACCTTGTAATGGAAGTAAGTAATTCATGTACGAGAACATGCCTTTCTTCATTTCTCCGCCATACCACGAATTTAAGATTACTTGAATTTTTTCAGTTAGGTTAAATACTACAGCCGTCTCCGAGTTAAGACCTAGCTCTTTGTAGTTTTCTACTTTTGCTTTAGAAGCATTCATTACAACAAAATCTGGCTCTCCAAATTTTGCTAATTCTTCCGCCGTCGGACGGATAAACATATTTGTTACAAAATGCGCTTGCCAAGCAACTTCCATAATGAAACGAATTTTCAAACGAGAATTCTCATTCGCTCCACAGAACGCATCAACAACAAATAATCTTTTGTTTGATAGTTGATCAACAGCAATTTTCTTTACAGCACTCCAGCATTTTTGATCTGCTGGCTTATTGTCATTTTTATACTCCTCAGAGTTCCACCAAACGGTGTTTTCTGTTGTAGCATCTTTAACAATAAATTTGTCTTTCGGTGAACGACCTGTATAAATACCAGTCATTACATCAACAGCACCTAATTCTGTAATTTTGCCTTTTTCATAACCTACTAAACCGGGTTTAGTTTCTTCTTCGAATAAGATATCATAAGAAGGGTTGTGTAAAATTTCAGTAACACCATTAATACCGTACTTGCTTAAATCTAAATTTGCCATGTTAAAAAATTTATTTAATTGGTATATTAATAATCTGTTCCTATAAATAACTAAACGAACTACTTAAAGTTCGTCTGTATATCACACACTTACAAATTAAACATTTAGTTTAATAACAAGTCATTAATTGAAGAATTATTTCCATAATAGGTTAGGTTTAACATTTGAAAAGCAAAATATGCCTGCTATATGTGGCAAATTGGAATATTATGAGTTATTTTGCACTAATTATTCAGCATTGCTCATCAAATTCAATTTATGACCACTATGAAGATAGTAAATCTCAACGAAAACAACACTATTTTAAACCAATACGTTTCTGAAATCAGAAATGTTCATGTACAAAATGACCGACTAAGATTCCGCAAAAACTTAGAAAGAATTGGAGAAATAATGGCGTATGAAATAAGTAAAACTTTTAAATATAGCATCAAGGATGTGGAGACTCCACTAGGAACAGCTAAAATTAGCACTCCAGACGCAGATGTTGTTATTAGTACAATTCTTAGAGCAGGTTTACCCTATCATCAAGGCTTCTTAAGCTATTTAGACAAAGCAGAAAATGCGTTTGTGTCAGCTTACAGAAAATACAAAGACACGCTTAAGTTCGATATACATATTGAATACTTGGCATCACCATCAATCGAAAATAAAATATTAATCATTACTGACCCGATGTTAGCTACTGGTGGAAGTATGGAACTTAGTTACCAAGCGATGTTAACTAGAGGCGAACCTGCAGAAATACACGTTGCAGCTATCATTGCAAGCCAAGCTTCAATTGATCACATATCAACAGTATTTCCTCCAGAAAAAACGACCATCTGGTGTGCCGCAATTGACCCAGAGGTTGATTCTCACTCATACATCGTTCCAGGACTTGGAGATGCCGGTGATTTAGCATACGGAGAAAAAGAATAAAATTATTCTAACTTATATAATGACAAAGGGCGATATCAATTGATATCGCCCTTTATTATTTCAACAAACTTCCTATTTGGCACTTTTTGTTGTCTTTGCCTTAGTCGTTGTTTTCTTGGCTGCAGTTGTTTTTGTTGCAGCTTTCTTTGTAGTCGCTTTCTTGGCAGTCGTCTTTTTAGCCGCTTTCACATCTTTCGTGGTTTTTGCAGCTTTTGCTTTCGTCTTACCCTTCTTCGCTTTTGTTTCAGACTTTGTTTTCTCTGTCTCAACAATATTTAAACAAGCTTCTAGTGTTAAATTCTCAGGCACTATATCTTTTGGTATTTTATAGTTCTTGCCACTATACGCAATATAAGGACCATAGCGACCATTTTTAACCTCTAGTTCTGGTTCTTCAGCAAATGATTTAATATGCTGTTTAGCTTCTTGTTCTCTTTTATCTTTAATCAATTGAATTGATTCTTCTAAAGTGATTTCCATTGGGTCAAAGGTTTTAGGAACAGAAGTGTATTTCTTATTATGCAATACATAAGGACCAAATCTACCAACTCCAATAACTACATCTAAATCTTCAAACTCTCCAACAGTTCGCGGTAGTTTAAATAAATCTAAAGCTTCTTCTAAGGTAATAGTTTCAATGGATTGGCCTTTTCTAAGACTAGAGAATTGAGGTTTCTCTTCATCCTCTGCACTACCAATTTGCGCAATTGGACCATAACGACCAATCTTTACAGAAAGCGGTTTACCAGATTTTGGATCTACACCCAAAAGTCTTTCACCAACCTTGTGCTCCATCTTAACAGCCAAAGTTTCTACCACAGCTGGGTGGAAGTTATTGTAGAAAACGTGCATTATTTCAGTCCACTCTTTATGGCCCGTAGCAACCTCATCAAACTCTTTCTCAATATTTGCGGTAAAGTTAAAATCAAGAATGTTAGGGAAGAACTCTGTTAGGAAATCATTCACAACAATACCTACATCGGTAGGCATTAACTTACTACGCTCGCGCCCAACCATTTCTACCAATGCCTCATCTTTAATTTCATTCTCACGAAGAGAAAGAACATTATAGTTGCGTTCCGTACCCTCACGGTCTCCTTTTTCAACATATTGACGTTGTTGGATAGTAGAGATTGTAGGTGCGTAAGTAGAAGGTCTACCAATACCTAGCTCTTCCATCTTGCGAACTAAACTAGCTTCAGTATATCTAGCAGGGTGCTGAGTGAATCTTTCTGTTGCCAAGATACCTTGATAGTCCAATTCCTGGTGAAGTGTCATAGGAGGCAAAATCGCAGCCTCGTCTTGTTGTTCTAGATCTTCATCATCAAATGATTCTCTATATACATGCAAGAACCCATCAAACTTAATAACTTCGCCGGTAGCCGTAAATTTCTCTTTAATACCATCAGCAGTAATCGATACCGTTGTTTTTTCAAGTTCTGCTGGAGACATTTGTGAAGCAATAGTACGTTTCCAGATTAAATCATACAGTCGAATCTCTTGAGAAGATCCCGAGATGGTTGCATTCTCCATGTAAGTAGGACGAATGGCCTCGTGGGCTTCTTGAGCACCTTTAGATTTAGTCGAGTAATTACGTGGTTTAGAGTATTGATCTCCCCACATGTCTATAATAGCACTCTTGCTGCCATCAATAGCAAAAGATGATAAGTTGACCGAGTCTGTACGCATATAGGTAATTAACCCAGATTCATACAAACGTTGAGCAACCATCATTGTTTGAGCTACTGTCATTCCAAGCTTACGAGCAGCTTCTTGTTGAAGAGTAGATGTCGTAAATGGAGCAGCAGGATTCTTTTTAACCGGTTTGGTTGTAATATCTTCAATTGAAAACTGAGCAGCTTTACAAGACTCTAAGAATTTTAAAGCATCAGCTTTTGTTTTCAAACGCTTAGTTAACTCCGCTTTCATCTCTGTAAATCCTCCATTTTCACCTGGAACTAAGAATACAGCAGTTACACGATAAGAAGGCGTTGATTCAAAATTTTGAACTTCACGTTCTCGTTCAACAATTAAACGAACAGCCACTGACTGCACACGTCCAGCCGACAATGAAGGTTTTACTTTCTTCCACAACACTGGTGAAAGCTCAAAACCCACGATACGGTCTAAAATACGTCGTGCTTGTTGTGCATCAACCAAATTAATATCAATGTTACGAGGCTCCTCAATGGCTTTTAATATTGCAGTTTTCGTAATTTCATGGAAAACGATACGTCTTGATTTTTCTGCATCCAGACCTAGCACCTCAGACAAGTGCCAAGAGATAGCCTCTCCTTCCCTATCCTCATCCGAAGCAAGCCAAACAATATCTGCCTTTTTTGCTGCACTTTTAAGGTCGGCAACTAAACTCTTCTTATCTGCAGGAATTTCATATTCAGGTTTAAAGTCATTTTCAACATCTATACTAAACTCCTTCTTCTTCAAATCTCTAATATGGCCGTAGCTCGACATCACTTTGAAGTCTTTTCCTAAAAACTTCTCTATGGTCTTTGCTTTAGCAGGAGACTCAACTATCACTAGATTTTTCTGCATATTTCTCTATTATCAAATTGGTCCATTTTCGGCCCAATTATTTACATCTCTTAAATAAAAATATTCCTCCAAGTTGATAAACAACCAGAGGAATAATATCTGTCTTAAAATTTAAAACTTAATCCAGCTATAAAATTAGTGCCCTCTATTGGATAACCATAAAAATATTGGTACTTTTTATTAAATATGTTATCCATTTTAGCATAAACAGACAAATTTTTAACAAATTCATAGGTTGCATATGCACTTAACTTATTGATTGTACCTACAAAGAGTGCAGGATCAAGTTCTTTATTTTCTTCTCGCTTAACGTATTTATAGTTCAAACCTACTAATAAACCACGTATTGGCATTGTGCTAATATCAGTTTCTAACTCAAACTTAGGCTTAAATAAAATAGCTCCTGTATCTTCATTCTTGGCACTCCAATTGCGGTACACTCCAGATACAGAAACATCAAATAGTTTTTTGTATTTGTATTGCATCTTAGCACCCAAATATCCATTCTTCGTATCGTCATTTCCAAATACAGTTACCGGGAAATCTTGGATATTAATCTCTTGGTATAAGTCATCTTTTAACTTTTGATATCCCACAAAAGCATTAAACCACAACCCTGCAACTGGAGAACCTTTGAATCCCAAAGTAGCATTTAAATGCTCATAAGCATCACGAATATTTGAGTCAATCATCGTATATGGTGAAAGCACTTCCATTCTACTAAAATCAGACTTTATACGTCCGCCCGTAGCTTTTGCATACAACATGTAGTCATTTGCCACTGTCAGTTCTGCCGACACATCTGGAGAAACTAGAAAACTTTCACCATGTCCGAATCCCAGATCAATATGAGCTCCTAATCGGAATTTCCAATTCGCCAATGAAAGACCATAATAAGGATTCATATCAAAGGTTGTACTATTCTTCATATCGCTTGTTGAGACAACACGATTGTACATATTTAAATCTAGACCAATGGCATTATCCTCATCAAGGTTTGTAATTAATTTAGCTGTTGTATTCAACGATGATTCTTTAAGCTTAGAATTTACAAAATCAAACTGACGTTGATAAATCATAAACTCACTCATCACATCATATTTAATGAGTAGGTCATTGTCTGTTGATTTAACACCAACACCAAAGTTTCCTGCATTAAAGCGCTGCTTAGAAGCCATTGTCAACTCATCAACTCTAGGTATAATTGTCTTATCAAAGTTGGCGAAGTTAAAGTTATTCACCTTATAACCAGCATTAAACTTTAAAACAGCCGCATCAAACTTATGCTCATATGCTAAACTTCCAAATGTTCTATAGTAGAATGAGTTCCATTTTTTATTTTGCTCATTATAATAATCATCTAATTTACCACTTAAGCCATACGAAGTAAAGTCGAAAGTCAAACGGTCTTGCGGAGTAATTAAATATGTATAATGTGCACGTGCATCTAAATTACCATGATTACCATAACCCAAACGGACATACCCTAGTTTAGGAAGTTTTTCCAATTCTGGGGCAACCATAGGATTTACTAAAGCAACCGAATAGGATTTAGGTTGAACAGGAGCAACATCATATTCCACCTTCTTAGGTGTTATGTTAGGCTCATCAACTTTGGGTAAAACATTCACCTTTGTTGTTCCTTGAATAATTGGATTATATTCTCGTTCAACAATAACTGTTCTATTTAGAGTCGTATCATTCTTCGATATTTGTGCAGAAATCGAGCTAAACCCGATAAGTAAACTAGCACAAACTAGTGTCAATCTATATTTCATTCTTGTACTTCTGTTTTAAGTTTATCTAAGCGAGAGTTAATCATTGGTACGATATCGTCGTTACCATCGTAGTTTTGTTGCAAGCTCAACAAGTATTGGCGAGCTTCTAAATCTCTACCTTGAGCCATATAAACATCCGATAGCAATACAAATCCACGTGCTAACCAATAAGCATGTGGCGTACTTTGCTCAATGAATTGCAAGATTTCTTTTTCTGATGCTGAATATTTCTTACCAATAAAGTAAATGTTTGCCACCAAGTATTTAGACTCTGCACCAAATACCGTACGGGTATCTTTACTAACAGTTTGCAAGTCGGTCAATGCAACATCATATTTTTGTTTTGCATAATACGATTTACCCCTATAATAAAGTGCTTCGTTTTTAACTTCTGGAGTTAGCTTACTAATCTTCAACAAGTCTGTTGCTGCAGCAATCACTTCATCAACCTCTTTCAGATAAACAGCCGAGTGTAATCTACCCAATTGAGCATATTCCAGACGTTCGTTTGAAGTTGTTTTCTCAGCTAGTTTTTTAAACAAATCTAGCGACTTCACATAATCTTGTTTTGGATAAACAATTTCCGTTTGCATTACCAATGCCTCTTCATAGTAAGGGCTATCTGGGAATCTCAACAATTCATCTGTATGCGCTAACACCTTTTCATTATTTGATTTCTGTTTATTCAAAACTGATAGATAATAATGAGCATTTAAGCTAAATGCACCATTAGGGTAGCTTGCAAGATAACGTTCGAAACTCATTTCCGCCTCCTCTTTCTGTCTACTCATGTATCGTTTTTCAGCAGCTATGTACGTTAAAGAGTCTTGCTCTGTTGGTTGTATACGAATACCTCCTGGAATGTTTGAAGTAAAACTTACATATTCATCTACACGATTTAAATCAACATAAATTGATTTCAAGTCTTTCAATGCCATCTTAGCCTCATCACTTCCTGGATAAGTAGTTAATACATTCTTATAGGCACGAATTGCTTCATTATAATTACCATCTTGATAATTTAACAAACCAATTTCTGCAGCAGCCTTTCTACTGTATTCATTAGAAGGAGCAGTTGTAATTAAACGATTAAAAGCTTTAATCGCATTATTATTTTGACGCAATTGAACATACGATCTACCCTCTTCATATTGAGCTTGAGCAACATAAGGCGAGTTAGGATACTCAGAAACCAAACGATTAATCAAGCTAACCTTATCATTGTATTTTTTTTGAATTCCAGAAACCAGAGCCATTTGGTATAAAGAATAGTCGCCAATCGATTTATCTGTATTAATGGCACGAGAATAATTCCCCCTAGCCTCTATAAAAGCTCTTTTTTGCAAATAACTATCACCACGTCTATTAAACGCATCAGCTAAAGCCAAACGATTATCTCCACGTTCATGTTGAATGTAGGTAGAAAATAAAGATTCTGCCTCTTCATATCTTTTATCATTGAATGCGATATAACCCAAGTTGTAATAAGCCAAAGCAAAAGTCTCTCCTCCTCTTTCTGGAGTCAAAGACAAGTAATCTCTGTAATTTCTTGCAGCCTCTTGTGTATTATTCAATTTATAATACGACTCACCTCTCCAATAATGAGCATCCGCTTTTGTTTGTCTGTTGTACTGACCAAACATCAACGATTCAGAAAAATAATTAATTGCACCTCTGTAATCTTGATTGGCAAATAACTCCGTTCCCATTTGGAACAATATTTTTTGCTTAGCCTCTAGAATTCTTCTTGAAGGCTGAGATATTCTATTGATACTCTTCAATGCAGCATCATAACTACGAGTATTTAAATAAAGCTCTGCAAGATAATCGCTCACCTTATCTGAATATCTAGAATTTGGATACTCTGCAAGAAAACGCTCAAACACATTTATAGACTCTCCAAAAGCAGAATAAGACGTTTCGTGGATGATTAAAGCATAATTATAAAGTGCTTTTTCTCGTACTTCAACATCGTGATTCATTGTCGCCGCTTGCTGGAATGCTAAACGAGCATTTGTTCGGTCTGCTTGGTTAAGATAAGAAAGCCCCAAGTGTAACAGTGCATTTTGGCTCAAAACATCATCACCATTAGCAGCATCACCAAAAGCCGAAATAGCTTTACTATTGACACCTAACTTATAGTATGACATCCCCAACTTATACATAGCAGAACGACCTAATGTTTTGCCATTATTTACACAAACTTCAAAGTTCTTAATAGCATCACCATATTGATTCATTGCAAAGTAAGACTCACCTAATATTCGGTTCATCTCTAGTGTCTGTGCTCCATAAGTATATCTCTTCAAATAAGATTCTGCAACACGAATTGCTTGTTGATGATCTCCTTTAAAGTAATGACAAGAAGCAATATAATAAGGTACTAATGATGCGTACTTATCGTTATTTTCTAATTTAGAAAAACCTTGAAGCGCCTCATCATATTTTCCCTCTTTGTAACGAATGTACGATACATAATATTGACAATCTACATCATACTTCTTGCTTCTGTATTGCAACAATTCAAACCAAGTAGCTGCTTGAGCATTATTTCCTAGTTTCAAGTTTGAAATAGCATATCTATAAATATTATCTTCTTCCTCTTCAATAGCTAATTTCTCAAAATCTACCTCTCGATACAATGCTACAGCATTGGTGTAATCTTCATCGTAGAAATAGGCACTTGCTAATAAGGCATTTATAGAGTTTTTATGCGGTGTATCTGGGAAACGATTCAAATAAGAATGAAGTGATTGAACTCTGTCAGAGTCCTTCAATTTAAAGTTAGCTACAGCCAGCATGTATTCTGCCTCTTGAGCCAACGACGCATCTCTTGTATTTTTCACAAAAGCCTCTAATGCAGGAATAGAAGCTGCGTAATTTTCTTTAATAAATAGTGTTTTCCCTTCTTCGTAGAAACGATTCTCTCCTGTAATCTTTGTGCTTGTTTGTGCACCAGCTACAAGAGGGAAACTACAAAGTAAAGTACAAAACCCTCTTAGAAATTTCTTATTCATAAGTATTATTTATAACCTAAATATTAGGATGTGTATGTTTAATAGAACAATTAATTTACAAAATATTTTGTGATTTTAAAATGGTCAACCCTTTTTTTATAGATTGAAGACCAAAGTCATCTACAATTAAATCGTCGATATTCACAAAAAAAGATTCTGAAATATCGTCACGACCAATCGGATTATTCAAATCATTTACTTTACAAAGATAGAACAGGTCTAACGTATGAACTAAAAAACCACTATATAAATATAGATTAGGCAGTGAAAAAAGGTATTCTGCTTCATCTACATTAAGGTTTGTCTCCTCTTTTACCTCACGTATCACAGCTTGCTCGCCCGTTTCGTTCATATCAACAAAACCACCAGGTAAGTCTAGTGTCCCTTTTGCAGGATCGTTTGCTCTTCTACAAACAAGAATTTCTCTCTTCGGGTTCACAATAACAGCAACTGTTGCTGCTGATGGATTAAAATAGTAGGTAAAATTGCAAGCTAAACACTTCTTTGACTTCTCGTTATTAACTTTAAACTCTTTAGACCCACACTTTGGGCAATATTGAAATAACGCTAAAGGATGTTCCATATTTAAAAATCTATATTTATGCTAGGCAAAAATAGTAAATTATACTAGAATGATTTACATTCGTAGAATAATATAACTAAAAGAGACTTACAACCTATAAACCAACAGCATACGCAACAACTATGAAGCAACTCTTAAAAACTGTCGACACCCTATTAGACCTTTGTTTCCCTAGAATTTGCTTCTGCTGTAGCGATGTCATGGTTGATCAAGAGTCATATTTATGCACAAACTGCTTGCTCAATGCTCCCTACATACGTAGGGAATTCATTGAAACTACAGAATCAATCTTTTGGGGTCTATTTCCAATTCAACATCTTGCCATTTTGTGGTACTACAATAAAGGATCGGACTATGCACACCTTATTCACAGAGTCAAGTATGAAAATGAGAAGCAGCTGGGCTTCTATTTAGGAAAGCTCCTTGCCAATAAAGAGTTAGAAATGCTCCAAAATGCAAACATAGACTACCTCGTACCAGTGCCAATTCATTCACAAAAATTATCAAAGAGAGGATATAACCAAGCAGAGTGGATTGCCAAAGGAATTGCTCACATCCTAAATATCCCTATATGTACTGATGTGTTAATTAAAGAATCCCAGACCATTTCTCAAACCGAAAAGAGTGGATATGAGCGTCTCATGAACCCTCAAAAAAGTTTTAGCCTAGCAAGCCCAGAAAAACTGGAAGACAAACATATTCTTTTAATTGATGATGTTTTAACCACAGGTGCCACTTTAATGGCATGTGCAGAAGAACTAATAAAGATCAAAGGCATAACCCTTTCTCTAGGAGCAATATTTGCCAGCAAATAAAAACAGGGTAACCACTTAATTGTAGCTACCCTGTCTTACATAAAAAATCAGTTTAGTTTATTTCACCTCCCAAGTATTTCCACTCATCATTACATCAGTAATGCATCTTGCTTTTTTCTTGGTTTTAACTTCTTCAATTTGCTCATAAATACAGTCGTCATATGCCGGTGCATCTACATCACGGATTACACCGAATGCAACCGGTAAATCTGTACCATCCATATATGCCAACTTCATTTGAAGTGTTTTATCAATACAATGTGCATCGTGCACCAACACATCTTTCAAGGTATAACCATCTTGACCAACAGTTACAGCTTTCAAACCAAAGCCTTGTTGAACCAATCCGAACTCATTATTAGGTCCAAATAGCATCGGTTTACCTTGCTCAAGGAAGATTGCATTATTCGATCTGTTTTCTTTTGTAGCCACAAATGCTTGAGAGCCATTATTAAAAATAACACAATTTTGAAGCACTTCTACTACTGATGCCCCTTTATGTTTTGCAGATTTCAGTAACACATCTACAGATGTAGCACCATCAACATCAACACAACGAGCAAAGAATCTACCTCTAGCACCAAACACCAGTTCTGCAGGGCGGAATGGGTCTTCAATAGTACCATAAGGAGATGATTTAGATACAAAACCACGTGGTGAAGTAGGAGAATACTGTCCTTTTGTTAACCCATAAATACGGTTATTAAGCAATACAATATTAATATTTACATTTCTGCGGATAGCATGAATAAAGTGGTTACCACCAATCGCTAGCGCATCACCGTCACCAGATATTTGCCATACCGACAAGTCTGGTTTTGCTACCTTCACACCTGTTGCGATTGCAGCTGCACGTCCATGAATAGTGTGAAAACCATAAGTACCCATGTAGTATGGAAGACGTGAAGAACAACCAATACCCGAAATTACAGCCGTTTTATGTGGAGGAATTCCAAGCTCTGCCATAGCTTTGTGCAAAGAATTTAACAACGCAAAGTCACCACATCCAGGACACCAACGCACTTTTTGTGGGTTTTTAAAATCCGCTGCTTTATATTTTAAGTCTGCCATAATTATTTAACCTCCATCATTTTAGTTAGTTGTTCTACCAAATCAGTAACATTGAATGGTTGTCCGTCTACCTTATTATATTGGCTAACACGAAGACCGTCAAATTTACCACGTAGTAACATTGCCATTTGACCTGTATTTTGTTCAATGACAATAATCTTTTTGTATTTTCTAAGAATGCTTTCTGTATTCTTTGGGAAAGGATTAATAAATTCAAAGTGAACTTGTGCAACCTTTTTACCCGCTGCTCTCATTCTCTCTGCTGCAGAATAGATGTGCCCATACGTACTGCCCCAGCCTACTAACAAGCATTCTGCATCTTTATCACCTTCTACTTCCAGTTCTGGAATACAGTTAGCAATATAATCTACCTTCGCTTGTCTTTCGTTCACCATGTGTTGGTGATTCTTTGGATCACTACTAATAGCACCTGTTTTAGCATCTTTCTCAAGACCACCAAGGCGGTGTTCAAATTTCTCCATTCCTGGGTATGCCCAATAGCGAACTTTCGTTTTTTCGTCGCGTTTATATGGTGCCCAATCGCCAGCCATCTCTGGAGTAACTAAATGTGGAGCAACTGGTGGATATTTCGATAAATCTGGGATTCTCCAAGGAGCAGAACCATTTGCCACAAAAGCATCAGTCAATAAAACGACTGGAGTCATGTGCTCTAACGCAATTTTAACAGCCCAATAGGCAGAATCAAAACAGTTAACAGTCGATGAAGCTGCTATAACAACCATAGGGCTTTCACCGTTACGACCATACATTGCTTGAAGTAAGTCTGCTTGTTCCGATTTAGTAGGCAAACCTGTTGAAGGACCACCACGCTGAACGTTCACGACTACCAATGGAAGTTCTGCCATTACAGCTAAGTTCATTGCTTCACTCTTCAAACAGACACCAGGGCCAGAAGTAGTAGTTACAGCAACATTGCCTGCAAAAGAAGCACCTACAGCACTAGCACAACCAGCAATTTCATCTTCACATTGTACGGTTACTACACCTAGTTCTTTAAGTTTAGCAAGTTCATGAAGAATATCCGTAGCAGGGGTAATAGGATATGATCCTAAGAATAAAGGTAGTTTGGCTCTTTCGGCACCAGCAACTAAACCATAAGCAGTAGCTGTATTACCGTTAATATCCATATAATGACCTTTCTCATGTTTCATCTTAGGTTCAAT
>JASLDF010000166.1 GCA_030151635.1 Bacteroides sp.
AGCTGTAAACATTATAGGTTCTACAGCTACAGCCATTATGGGGGCATTAGAGCCCCTAACTGCCGTTATTATCGGTGTCTCTATCTTTGGAGAGCAATTAACATCAAGACTGATGATTGGTATTGTACTTATTCTAGGTGCTGTGATCTTAATTATCTTGGGTAAATCAATTCAACCCAAACAAATTCATTGGCCTCAACAACTTCGCAAAATACGAATACGTCATAAGTGATGGGTGTTAAGGTTTATGTGTAATCTTAATCGTAGCCAGCACGATGTTTCCAAAATATAGAGTTAAAACATCATCTTTGTCATTTTTAGAAGCTCCATCTAATTTTAATCTATTACGCGCTGACTCTACTGTAGCGTCAAAACGCTCACTAGTTTCTGCATTAGAGCTTTCCCATTTTTGTGTTATAGAACCTACAGGAAGATTAGTCACTAAATCAATATAAACATTAGTGGTACCTACAGTTGCAGCAGTATCTTTAATATTAAAGTATTGAGCACCTTGAGTAAATTGATGTTTTAGTTTTACAACAACACTTAACATATCTGCATTATTATATACGAAAGTAACCCGATCCTGGTTTGTGATTTTTTTATTCAATTTAAAAATTGCACCAGTATCAGTCAAATCAACAGCAAAAAATTCACTAGCGGCACTGCTTGATGTTTGCCATTTTTGTTTTACATTTCTTGATCTAATGTTAGTTTGAACAGGAATAGCTTTCCCTAAAACATCAAAAACCCCTAATTCAACAACATCTGTACCTAAACCAAACCACTCTTTGTTTGAATAATACATTTGATGAATGTCATCATTCCATGATTGTATATCTGCCTCTGCCGTTTCACCACCCTCAATAGCCTTCTCTTTAGATATTGCCCCTGCGCTCAACACTTTAGTAATGACATAGGTATAATTCTTATTTCTCTTGACGGCATGAATACCTACTTTATAATAAGTGTTCTTTGCATCTCCTTTATACTTTCCCCCAATAATTATGAATGGTAAGTTACCCTTAGCAGACTCAAGCAAGGGATGGCTTTCGGTTTTACTCCCACTAACTACTAACGTAACAGGGTTATTATTCATGCCAACTTTAGCGTTAGGAAGAACTGGCCCATTAGCATTTACAAAGTAACCAACATGTGCTTTTGATGCAGTATTATATAAAAACACTTCTGATAATTTGAAATCACTTGCAACGTTAGGACTAATCTGAACATTAAATTTGGATATAGGTTTAAGCATATCTACAGATAAATTGCTTAATGTATCATCTACAGTTAAGTTTGCAGAAACACCCCAAAGAGGTATATTACCCATTGTACTTAAGTCAGATATATCTAATACGACCGAATTTATAAAGCCACTATAATTTACGATTTCGCTTTCCAAAGGTAAAATAGCATTTGCAACTACAACGAAATCTACACGCTCGCCATCAACTGTTTTATTTAGAGCAACCTGATATTGACCATCATTTCCTTGGAACTTTTCAATAGATGCTTTGTAAAGAAATCGTTTATCATTAGCACTTTCAAAGACAAACACTTGCACATCATCAATTCCTTCTTGAGGAAAAACTGCTCGTGTTTCAAAAGGTCTATCATAATTACTCGAGTGTGCTAAAGATAACTTTAGAAACACTTGACCAACTTTATGGTCATCGAACTTTTCATCCTTTGTACATCCTACTAGAAAAACGCCAGTTACAAAAAGCATCAAGAGCAATTTCATTGTTATGTAATTATATTTTTTCATACTTTGTCATCGTTATTTAATCAATTCATAGCAAAACTTTCATCAATCTTCTGCTGGTGTATCAATATCTTCAACATCTTCATCCGTAAAGTCATCATCAAAGTTGTAATCTTCAAAACCATAGGTATAAAGGTTCTCAATATTTGTTTTATTTTCATGAGCAAACGGGATAATGTAGCGAATCATGTTATACAACAATGCTGCATTGTACGTCGGTTCACCTTTATTGGGAGTGTAATTTGATGCAAATGTTGTAGGTTGATTATTTATTGTATTCAATGCTTGATATGCATTTGTATATGAATTAACCAATCGCGGGTCTCCACACCAAATAAATCCTTTCGTTTTATGTCTAATTAATCCTGGGTAATAGATATTTACCTTTACATCTTTACCACCAGCATCTTTTTGAACTACTCCATCTATTGTTAATGTTTCTGTATCTCTAGTCTTTACATACCCTAAAATCAACATTTGATCTTGAAGATATTTAAATTGACTATTTAGCAACCTCCCTTCTGGATATTCGGCTAGGTCTTCAAAAGTTGACTGTGATGCCCATGGAGCCCTTAATAATTTACCTCTTAAATCATATTGATCACTTTTAAGCACCCAATCAGAGTTAGTTTGAGAAGTTACAAAAACACGCCCACCTGATTTACGAGTTAATTCAATTGTTAGCTGTTTTTCTGGAGTATTTCCTGGGTCTTGGGAATTATCAAAAACCAAGTCCATTAGCCTAGCTGTAGCACTTTGTGCTCTATTCGTTTCAACAACAAAACCACCACGATTAATGTATTCATTTAAACCGTTTAAAATGATTTTATCATATGTATCTACACCTTCAGATATATAAACCAAGTCATATTTTTTAACAAACTCCTCCATATCAGAAAGTTCATTCTGTAAGGTTTTCTTTCTTTTCTTAGCTTCTAAAGAGATATTAATTCGCTGTACCTTAAATAAACTTAATGTATCACGACCAAAACTACCTGTTTCCATCAACATTTTACCCGAAAGGTTATCTGGAGCAAATGCATATTTTATTTTTCCGAGAGACAAGATATTTAAAGATCGGTATGTAAAGGCTACAGATGCCTGCAATTTAATCTCATCTCTTTCATTGCCATCTACTTCTGCTATTAAATCTGATATTCTAACTGTGAATTTTTTATTACCTACCGAGGCTGGTTTTCCAAAAGCTTTTAATTTCACTTGCAATATACCTTTTCTAACACCCTCTGGCAAAGTAAAATCTCCTTCAAAATAAACCTCAGGAGCTTCATCGCTTACCACCCTTACTTTATATTTATTATCATCACCTTGATTAAACGTATCATTACGATAATGCAAGTTAAATGTTAAGAACTCATTTTTCCCATTCCATGAACGATCATCCTGAATATTCCAGTCCTTAATGTAACGACCATGAGGAACTAAGTTACTTATAGAATCTACTTCGAACTTATACTTTAGCTGTCGTGCATCCAAGTCTACTTTCATGTGCCCAGCATTCAGCGTTAATTTAGACTCTCTGAAGTCTTTCGTGAAATTATCTTGCTGAGATACAATGGAAATACGATACTGATCCTTATCTTCCGAATCCGATATTTTCTCTAAACTGTAATCAAAATATCCTTCTTCACTGCTTGTTAGCTTTATTTTCTCTTCTGGTATGTTGGTCCAAAACTCAATTGAACCTTCTTTATTCACTTCATGAGATGTCTCTACCACACGGTTAGGAATAGATAGTCGTTCATGTACCTGTTCGCCTAAAGTTGAATTATGCTCCTCGGCCTCCCAAGGCTTAACTTCAAGATTAACCAACACATTAGCCTGACGTTTTTCTGCTTCTTCGGGTGTATCAAATCCTGTTCCATAAATTTTCTCAATACTAACCACATAGCGCATGTTACGCAAAACAGATTGAATATTCGTTTGACCATCATCAGCTAAATCTACTCTAAAATAACGAATGTTAGTTTCTTTACCATTCACAATATTAGAAAGACTTTCGTTATGCAGGCCTATCACGAAAGAAGTTAAAGATGTTTTATTTTGATCAAAAGTACCTCCGTTATTTTCCAACAGATAAACTTTACGTTTT
>JASLDF010000006.1 GCA_030151635.1 Bacteroides sp.
CACATTTACAGTAAGAGTAGGACTTTAATAGAATTCAATTATGAAGAAATTTAAATATATATTGATGGGCATGTTAGGAATGGCAATATCAAGTTGCAATTCCTATTTAGATACTATGCCAGATAATCGTGCTGAAGTAGACTCTGCTGATAAAGTAGAGAAACTATTGGTTTCGGCCTATCCAGGAACGGGTTATTTGTATTTAAGTGAGGTTGCTTCTGATAATACAGATTACCAAGGTGCTAATAATCCTTTCTTTGATCAATTAACAGAGGATACCTATTTCTGGAGAGATTTCACGGAAGCACATAATGAGTCTCCTAAAATGTTATGGGAGAGATCATATAGAGCAATTGCTTCAGCAAATCAAGCTTTAAAATCTATTGAAGAGCTTGGTGATGGAGAAAGATTACAAGGAGCAAAGGGGGAGGCTTTATTGTGTAGAGCTTACAATCACTTTATTTTAGCGAATGTTTTCTGTCAACACTATTCAGTGAAACATGCGGATCAAGATTTGGGTGTCCACTATATGATTGAGTCTGAAACAACCTTGAACCCTAAATATAGTCGTGGTACACTTGCTGAAACCTATAAACATATTGAAGAAGACTTGGTGGAAGGATTAAGTCTAATTAATAAAGCTAAATTTGAAGTTCCTAAATACCACTTTAATCCAATGGCGGCAAATGCATTCGCTGCTCGCTTTTACCTTTATAAAGGTGAAATGGATAAAGTAGTTACATACTCTTCAAAGGTTTTAGGGACAAACCCAAGTGCATTATTAAGAGATAATGAGTTATTAAGTACATTTCCAACTAAAGTTAGAGGGGAGCAATTCATTTCTACAAATTTGAAGGCTAATTTATTATTAATGACTAATACATCTGCTATGGGATGGGTTTTTGGTAGTAATACAATGAACTCTAAATATTGTCATGGTAGTGTTATCTCTGATTATGAAACATTGCAAACTCGTACACCTTGGGGTGAGTTTAATCCGGAAAATACATTTGTATCCATTGAGGTGTATTCTGCAACGAATGTTAATAAGGTAATTATTCCGAAACATGCACGGTTAATTGAATATGTTGACCCTGTTGCAGGATTAGGATACAGAAGAGGTGTGTATCCTGCATTTACAACAGATGAAACTCTGTTATCAAGAGCTGAGGCTAACGTAAGACTTGGAAATTTCGATGAGGCTATAACTGATTTGAATTACTGGATTGGTGCTAATTATAAAACCTTCACACCGGTAACTTTAGAATCTATATTAGCTTGGGTTGATAGTTATGAATATTATGAACCAACAAGACCTACTCCGCTGAAAAAACTAAATCCAGATTTTGAAATTCAAGATGGTACACAAGAAAAACTGCTTCAATATGTTCTTCAAGTGCGTAGATATGAAACAATTCATATGGGTCTAAGATGGTTTGATGTTAAACGTTATGGTATAGAAATATCTAGACGCTTAATTGAAGGTAAGTTTATTCAAGAGGTAATAGATTCTCTTCCTAAACGTGATTTACGCAGTGCTATTCAATTACCTCAAGAGGTGATTTTAGCTGGTATGGAAGCTAATCCTAGATAATATTTAAAGTTAGAATTATGAAGAAAATATATATAGTGCCACTGCTACTTTTCGCTTTATTATTAGGAAGTTGTTCTGAAGATAAATTAAGTAGTAAAAGTGTAATTGTAGATCCAATAGTAGAGCAGAACGAGTTCGATAAATGGATTTTTGATAAATATATCAATGTTTACAATATTGATGTTTTATATCGAATGCAAGATATAGAGTCGGATATGAACTATAACTTGGTACCACCTAGATATGATAAGTCTGTGATATTGACTCAATTGGTTAGATACTTATGTCTAGAGGCTTATGATGAAACAACTGGTAGTACACAGTTTATCAAAAATAATTTTCCTAAAATCTTAAACTTAATTGGTTCTCCGGCTTATAAAAATAACGGGACTATGGTTATTGGTACTGCTGAGGGGGGGCAAAAAATTACATTATATAATGTAAATTTACTAGACTTAAATGATATGGCACAAATGAATGATTGGTTTTTCCATACTATTCACCATGAGTTTGCTCATATCTTGCATCAGAAAAAACCATATTCTCCAGCATTTGAAGAGATTAGTGGAGCCGACTATATTACTGATAACTGGAACGAACTTTCGGAAAATAAGGCATTGCAAAAAGGTTTTATATCTCAATATGCAGCCAGTGCTGTAAGTGAAGATTTTGTAGAGTTAATCTCTTTATACATCACATTATCAGATGAGGCTTGGGAAGAAAAGTTAGAAAATGCTGGAGAAAATGATCCATCTACAAAAAAACCATTCCCTGGAAAGGCTATTATTCTAGAGAAGTTTGAAATTGTAGAAAATTATCTTTTAGAAAGTTGGGGTATCGACATTCATGAATTAAGAGACGAGATAAAAGCTCGAATGGATAAAATGAGTGAAATAGACTTTACAACGTTACAATAAAAGAGTATTAATTATAAGTAGAAGATATTATGAAGAAAATAAATATATTTTTATTCATCTTGTTGGCTGTTGTTTTTCAATCTTGTTTAAAAGATGATAAGGATAAGTTTCCTATATCAGCTTCTTCAAGAATTGAGGCTAGATTATTGGAAAATAGTGAGGTCTTGAAAAGTGCAAAAAATGGTTGGCTGATGAAATATTATCCAGAATCGCATCAAATCTATGGTGGTTATAATATTCTAGTGAAGTTTGACGATCAAGACAAGGTGACTGTCATGACTGAGCGTGGAGGTTCAAAAATAACTGAAACTAGTTTATATGGTTTAATAGCTGATAATGGACCTGTAGTAACATTCAATACAAATAATGAGTTGTTTCACTATTATTCAATGCCTGAGAATCCAGACCGAATAGGACCTATTGAAGGGGGAATGTTGGGTGACTATGAGTTTGTTATTATGGATGCAAAGCCAGAACAGGTTATACTTAAAGGCAAGAAAACAAATAATAAAATAGTAATGACTCCTATTCCTATGGAACAATCGTGGGAAGCTTTAATGGATGAGTATTTAGCTACAGATCTAGCTGTTAATGGTTATTATGCTTACGAGTATTCTGTAAATGGTGAACAGGCTTATGTCTTCAGAAGTTTTAGAAACTTTTTATTTACTCAAAATATAGGTGGTAAAGATGTTTCTTTCTCTATGGGCTATATAGATACAAAAGATGGTATTGAGTTTTATGAGCCTATAACTCTAGGTGGTGTTGAAGTGCATAGTATGACTTTCTTCTATGATAAGGATAATCCTTATTTTGAAGATGCGACTACTGGGGCTAAGCTGAAAGTATTACCAGCTCCTCTTAGCCGATTGCTTGTTAGTGGCAAATGGTATTTTTCCATTAAGAATATGGGTTCTTATGGAGCAAAATATTGGAAACAGGCTTATGATGAAAGAATGAAACCTAGAAACTTTGTAATGCATTCAATTTTCTTGGGTCGTGATAACAATCAATTTGGTATGAGTTACTTAGGTGGTACTAGGGGGTATGTACCTCAGTTTGGTATGTATTACTTTAATTATGAGATTGTTGATGATAATACATTCCGTACTAATTGGACAGGCTTTGGTGGTGGAACTTTTGTATTATATGGAATTTTATATAAAATGAATTTAGTCATTCATCCTATATCTAATAGTCCTGATCTTACACGAGAGTTCGATTTAACTACAGATGACGTACTTAAACCTTCTTGGATAAAGCTTCAAGATGTCGATAGATTTAATAATTCATTTAAATTATTTAAAGATGTGGTTGTAGAACCCTTCTTGAATTAGTTATAGATTTTTTGTTTAGAACTATTATTTGAGTTGATAGCCCTATCTGCAGTGATTGTAGTTAGGGCTATCTTTATTCCGAGACTTACTGTTGATGCTCGTTTAGAAATAACTAACAGTTGCTCATTGTGTTGGTTGTGGGTCTGTTTCTAAATTGATTTGTATTGTCTTTTTTGCATTTTAAATTGTACTTTTGCAATTCATTTAAAATAATAAGGTAAGAGCTTTGATTAAATGCGTTTAATTAATAGCCGTGTACTTGGTAAACCACGTAAAAAACAAGATGAATGAATAAAAAAGTATCCGTTTTATTTATGCTCATGGGCATAATCTTCAATGTCTGCTTGATAGCAGCAAATTTATTTGAAACAAAAGTAATTGATCTATTTGGTCTACATATTACTGGAGGATTATTGATTTTTCCAATATCCTATATTATTAATGATTGTATTTGTGAAGTCTGGGGATTCAAAAAAGCTCGGTTAATCATTTGGTCTGGGTTCATTATGAATTTCTTTGTCGTAATGATGGGGCTATTTGCCGTGTGGCTTCCGGGTGCGGAAGAGTGGGATGGAGAACCGCATTTTAATTTTATATTTGGATTAGCTCCTCGAATTGCTTTGGCTAGTTTTATTGCCTTTCTAGTAGGTTCATTCTTGAATGCCTACGTAATGAGTAAAATGAAAATAGCCAGTGGTGGAAAAAACTTTTCATCTCGTGCAATTTGGTCAACAATAGTTGGTGAAACAGGAGATTCTTTAATCTTTTTTCCAATTGCATTTGCTGGAGAAATGCCTGTAACTTTATTATTGGAGTTAATGGTGATACAGATTTTCCTTAAATCAATTTATGAAGTAATTGTTTTACCTATAACCATTCGAGTTGTGAAATATATTAAGAAGGTTGAGCAGGTAGACACCTATGATACAGATATATCTTTTAATATATTTAAGATTAAAGATTTATAATAAATACGGCTAATTAGTTTTTCTAATTAGCCGTATTTGTATTTTATTCATGGTGATATGGACTATTATTTAAAATGCTCATTGCTCGGTATATTTGCTCTACAAAAATTAAACGAATCATTTGATGTGAGAAAGTCATTTTAGATAACGATATTTTTTCTTGAGCCACATCATAAATTCTAGGTGAGAATCCATAAGGACCGCCTATAATAAAGATGAGTCGTTTATTAACATTAATCATTTTGTTTTGCATCCAATCGGCAAACTGAATTGATTTAAACTCTTTACCATGTTCATCAAGTAAGACCACGTGATCGCTTGGTTGAAGTTCCTTTAAAATTAAGTCGGCCTCTTTCTCTTTCTGTTGCTCTTCCGATATGCTTTTGGTATTTTTTAGTTCAGGAATAACTTGAATGTCAAAAGCTAAATATCTTTGAGTGCGTTTCAAATACTCTTCGATAGCTTTTACAAAATGTTTTTCTACTGTTTTACCTACTACTAAAAGCGTTGTCTTCATTTATACCTATTTTATGTTGAGGCTCAAAAATAGGCTTTTTTTATTGTTTATAGCAACTTTTAATTAACTTTGCTTATACTAAACCTAACTAACTATGATGCTAAAAGTAATTTTGTGGTTATCTATTTTTTGTTCTCCGGCACAAGTCATTAAGACTCCAGATATACCAAAGGGGATAATAGAAACGTTTGAAACTGGAAATTCATCTCTGTTGACACCTTATTTGAATGAGGAAATGTCAATGATAATATTAAATAGTGAGTTCCGCGGACAAAAAGATAAAGCATTAAAAAATCTAGATAAGTTCTTTGTCAATCATAAAATTGTCTCTTTTGAAGTTAAGCATAGTAGCATTAGGGCAGAGTCTGGTTTTTTTATTGGTTCGCTCCAATCCAAGGATTCTCGCTTTCGTGTGAACTGTTTCTTTAAAAAAGGAACGAAGCATATTGTAATAAATCAAATTCGAATTGATAATGCAAAAGACTAATGAGGAGCTATTCGAACAATTACTCGAAATAGCATTTGCCGAAGATATAGGCGACGGTGATCATACAACTTTATCCTGTATCCCTGACGATGCCATGGGTAAATCTAAACTTCTTATTAAAGAAGAAGGTATCCTTGCAGGTGTTGAAATGGCTAAAGAAATCTTTAACCACTTTGATCCAGAGATGAAAGTGGATGTGTTTATTCAAGATGGTGCACATGTATTGCCTGGTGATGTGGTGATGATCGTTGAGGGTAAAGTTCAATCTTTACTTCAAACTGAGCGTCTTATGCTTAATATGATGCAAAGAATGAGTGGTATTGCTACAAATACCAATAGGTATGTTCAAGAATTGGCTGGTACAAAAACCCAAGTCCTTGACACTCGAAAAACAGCACCAGGACTACGTGTCATTGAAAAAGAGGCGGTTCGAATTGGTGGTGGGGTAAATCATCGTATTGGATTGTTTGATATGATTCTTTTAAAGGATAATCACATAGACTTTGCAGGAGGTATTGAACAAGCGATACAAAGAGCACAGGAATACTGTAAAGCACATCATAAAGACTTGAAAATTGAAATTGAAGTTCGTGACTTTGAAGAACTAAATCAGGTTTTAAAAATGGGTGGGGTTAATCGTATCTTACTTGATAATTTTACTCCTAATAATACACGTAAGGCTGTAGAGCTTATTGCTGGAAGATTTGAAACCGAGTCTTCGGGTGGTATTACTTTTGAAACATTGAGAAGTTATGCCGAATGTGGCGTTGATTATATTTCCGTGGGCGCACTGACTCACTCTGTCAAAGGTTTAGATATGAGTTTCAAAGCTTGCTAAGAAATTTAGTTTGAAAATATTTGTAAGTCTCTGCTAATTTTAACTATAAAATATGGCAGAGACTTCTTTTTAACTTATATTTGTAAAAAGGTTTGTTATAAACATGTATTTAATGGACGTTGGCTTATCAACTCCTTTATATACTGATATTTATCAATGGGAAAAGTTACAGGTATATTTTTAATTGTTTTTATGGCTATCTTCTGTGGTAGTTGTAAGAATAGTGAGGTGATTGATTTTGATCATCCTGATGTTAATTTATTTGTAAAACAGCTTAAAGCGGGAAACTACAACACGAAAAGTCCCGAAGGTTTTGTTGAGGTTCCCAACTTCAACAAGGAACATATTCCAGCCCTTCTAGAATATGCTACCGATATGTCTCCCATTGTTATGTTCCCTTTACCACCTATCTCGTCACATGTTGTTTCTGACATCAAATTAGGAGAGTGCATGATCTGGATTGTAGAAACAATTCGTATTGGTGATTACGCTTCCTTGGGGTGCCGAATGGTTCGTGCAAATGCAGAAAATTATGAGGCACAATATTTTTTATCAGATCAAGAGATCTTAGACGCAGTAGCTCACTATAAAGCGTGGTGGGAGAGTAATTCTCTGCCCAAAACAAGATGGTCTATTGATCCTTGTTTTGATGATCCTTTATGTGGTACCAACTATCGTTGGTGGTAATATTTTCTCTCTTTTTAAAACTATTGAAGCCTCATTTTGTTGAATAGTAAAACAAAATGATATGAATAGAATAACATCTCTTTTCGGAATAAAATACCCTATCATTCAAGGTGGTATGGTATGGTGTAGTGGTTGGCGTTTAGCGTCTGCTGTGAGCAATGCTGGTGGTTTAGGACTTCTTGGAGCAGGTTCAATGCATCCAGAAGTATTGAGAGAACACATCCAAAAATGTAAAAAAGCAACAAATAAACCTTTTGGTATTAACGTGCCTTTGATGTATCCTGAGATTGAAAAAATCATGGATATTATTGCAGAAGAAAAGGTACCTGTTGTATTTACATCTGCTGGTAGCCCTAAAAAATGGACCCCTTTCTTGAAGAAACATGGAATTAAAGTGGTTCACGTGGTGTCTTCATCGAAATTTGCGATTAAATCGGAAGAGGCTGGAGTGGATGCAATTGTCGCTGAAGGGTTTGAGGCAGGAGGCCATAATGGTCGAGAAGAAACAACAACACTTTGCTTAATTCCCGAAGTTCGTAAAGTTACTAATATCCCATTAATAGCTGCTGGCGGGATCGGTTCTGGACAATCTATTTTTGCAGCATCTGCATTAGGTGCAGAAGGGGTTCAGATTGGTACATTATTTGCTTTGACTGAGGAAAGTTCTGCTCACGAAGATTTTAAGAAAATGTGTGTTGGACTTGAAGAGGGAGGTACAAAACTTCACTTAAAACAATTAGCTCCTACACGTTTAGCGAAGAATAAATTTAGAGATGATGTTGAAGCTGCAGAACTAGGTGGTGCATCAGTTGAAGAATTGAGAGAACTTTTAGGCCGTGGACGTGCCAAGCGTGGTATTTTTGAAGGAAACCTTGATGAAGGCGAAATTGAAATTGGTCAAATAGCTTCTGCTTGTAACGAAATTAGATCGGTTGAGGCTGTTATGAAGCAGCTGGTGAGCGAATATAATGAGGCTCGTTCAAAAGATTATACTTGGTAATGACTATATAAATCCCTTTACGTGGTTCTTTATTTTAGAATCATTTTAAATTCTACATATAATAGGCTATTTTTGTGTTAACTAATTAAACTTTTAAATGCGAAAATTACACCTATTGCTACTACTTTTATTTTGTGGAGTAAATCTATATGCACAAAATGAAGTACCACGTAAAGGATTTTCTTCTCCTTTCAATTTCCCATCTGTTCTAAGTGGAAATTTCGGTGAGTTACGTGAAAATCATTTTCATGGTGGTCTTGACTTTAAGACACACTATCAAACAGGTAAAAAATTATTGGCTTTAGCCGATGGTTACATCAACAGAGTACAAGTTTCTCATGATTCGGGTTATGTAGTTCATGTAACGTATAATAATGGTTTTACAACTATCAACAGACATCTTGAAGGTGTTGTTGGACGCTTGGCTAACTTTGTAGATTCGGTTCAATATACTGATAAAAAGTGGGTGATGAATGCTTACTTTAAGCCGAATGAATATCCTGTTATAGCGGGCGAACATATTGGTTGGAGCGGTAATATGGGCTATTCATTTGCTCCTCACTTACACCTTGATGTTTACGAAACCAAATCGGGTGATTATATTGACCCTCTTCCATTTTTTGCAGACCAAATAAAAGATACGACACCTCCTCGTGCTCGAGGATTTATGCTATATCCGCAACGTAATATTGGTGTGGTGAATGATTCATCTAAATTTCAAGAAATATCGTTAACCCACTCGGATTCAATATTTGCATGGGGATCAATTGGTGTGGCCATTAAAGCTTACGACCATATGGATGGTGTAACAAACAAATATGGAGTTAAAAGTATGCTTGTCTTTGCTGATGACCAATTAATATTTGAGAGCTTTGTTGATAGATATGCATATAATGAACATCGGTATATCAATTCATGGAGCTATAATGACTACATGAAAGCTTTTATTGAACCAGGTAATAAATTGCGCATGCTCAAGGCCCATAATAAAACCAGAGGTATTGTTGAAGTTAAGGAGAATCGTCCTTATGTATTTAAATTTGTGTTGTCTGATTATTACAAAAATACTTCAACATATACATTAACAGTTTATGGTCGTGAACAAGTTATTCCTAAAAAAGAGTCTACTAAAATCCTAGTTTGGAATGAATATAATCACTTCAGTTCTATGGGATTGGATTTAGCCATTCCAAGAAATCAGTTATATGCAACTACAGACCTGAATTTTAAGGTATTTCCTCGTAGCGACTATCCTAATGCACAAACTATGGTTTATCAACTCATAGATTTAGATGATTATGTTCCCTTTCATCGTTGGGCTAGACTGAAAATAAGAGTACCTGAAGATTGCACTGAGAATCGTAATAAATTGTATATTACTAGGATAACAAATAAAGGAAAATTTGTAAATGTTGGTGGAGCTTATAAAGATGGTTTTATTGAGACTACGGTTTCTAAATTAGGAACTTTTACTATTGCAGTAGATACTATCCCTCCCGTGGTTGAAGCTAAAAATAAAAATAATTGGATAAAACAAAGACAAGTTACCTTTAAGGCTAAAGATCATGAAACAGGTATTGGGTCCTATTATGGAACAATAGATGGTGAATATGCTCTGTTTTATCAAGATATAATGCCCGATGAAATTAGTTATAGAATAGATGGCAATCATTTAAAGAAAAATCAGAACCACCAGATAGTTTTAATGGTTACAGATCGAAGAGGTAATACAACAAAGGTTAAAGAAACATTTTATTGGTAATTTAAAATCTAAAATATATGAAGAAAATTTATTTAACGGCAGTCTTCCTATTTGCAGCAATAGCTGGTGCAATCGCTTGTACTAACTTAATTGTAGGAAAGAAAGCGTCTGTTGATGGATCAACTATTGTATCTTATTCTGCAGACTCGTATGGTATGTTTGGAGAGTTGTATCATTTCCCAGCTGCTAAATACCCTAAGGGTGCTAAGCTAGAAGTATATGATTGGGAAACAAACGCTCTTAATGGCATTATTGATCAGGTTAGAGAAACGTACAATGTAATTGGTAACATGAATGAGTATCAGGTTACCATTGCAGAAACGACCTTTGGTGGTCGCCCTGAATTAGTTGATACAACTGCAATTATTGATTATGGTAGCTTGATTTACATTGCTCTTCAACGTTCAAGAACAGCAAAAGAAGCTGTTAAAGTCATGACTAATCTAGTTCAAGAATATGGTTTCAAAAGTAGTGGAGAGTCATTTACTGTGGCTGATCCTGATGAAATCTGGATTCTAGAAATGATTGGTAAAGGACCTGGTATTCGTGGTGCTGTTTGGGTTGCTGTACGCGTGCCAGATGATGCAATTTCTGCTCATGCTAACCAATCTCGTATTCATAAATTTAACATGAATGATAAGGATAATTGTCTTTACTCATCAGATGTAATTTCATTTGCTCGTGAAAAAGGTTACTTCAGCGGTATCAATAAAGACTTTAGTTTCTCAAATGCATATGCTCCTTTGGATTTTGGTGCACGTCGTTTCTGTGAAGCACGTGTTTGGAGTTATTTCAATATGTTCACTGATAAAGGGCAAGAGCTTCTTCCATATATTCAAGGCGATACAGATGAGCCAATGCCTTTATTTATGAAGCCTAAAAAGAAAGTTTCTGTTCAAGATGTAAGGGATGCCATGCGTGACCATTATGAGGGAACTGCTTTAGACTTTAGTAAAGATTTTGGTGCAGGTCCTTATCAAGCTCCATATCGTTTATCTCCACTAAGTTTTACGTATGAAGGGGAGGATTACTTTAATGAGCGTCCAATTTCTACTCAACAAAGTGCTTTTGTTTTCGTTTCTCAAATGAGAAGTTTCCTGCCTGATGCAATTGGTGGAGTCCTTTGGTTTGGTCTTGATGATGCAAATATGACTGTTTTATCTCCAGTTTATTGTAATACAAACGAAGTGCCTCATAGTTATGCTAGAAATGGTGCAGATTACATCACCTTCTCTTGGGATAATGCTTTCTGGATGTATAACTGGGTGGCTAATATGGTTTATCCTCGTTATAGCCTAATGATTGGTGACTTGAAGAAAGTCCAAAAAGAGGTTGAAGACTATTATGAGATGAATCAATCTGGAATTGAGAAAGTAGCTGCAGAACTTCATGCAAAAGATCCTCAAAAAGCTAGAGATTTCTTAACTCAATACACTAAAGTAAGTGCTCAGTATGCATTTGATTCTTGGAAAAAATTAGGAGAATACTTAATTGTTAAACATAATGATGGTGTTTTGACTAAAACAAATGCAGATGGTTCATTTATGAGAAATGCAATTGGGGAACCTGCAGGTGTTACTAGACCAGGATACTCAGAAGACTTCAAAAAAGAATATATCAAACAAACTGGCGAACGCTATAAAGTGAAATAATTTGATATAAAAACAACTTTAAGGATACCTTTCCATAGAACTTTTTATGGAAAGGTATTTTTATTAGTTTATATTTGTATCTACGAAAGATTACTAACATTGTACAAATTAATAATATAATAATTATGAAAAATCAAGAACTCATCCAATCGGTTGAAGCGAAAGCTAAAGAGTGGTTGTCTCCTGCATATGATGCTGAGACTCAAGCTGAAGTGAAAAGAATGATGGAAGGTGAAGATAAGACAGAACTTATCGAGTCTTTCTATAAGGACCTAGAGTTCGGTACAGGTGGTTTGAGAGGAATTATGGGTGCTGGAACAAATCGTATGAACATTTATACGGTTGGTGGTGCTACTCAAGGTCTTTCTAACTACTTGAATAAAAACTTCAAAGACCTAGATCAAATTTCTGTTGCTGTAGGACATGATTGTCGTAACAATAGCCGTAAATTTGCTGAAATTACTGCAAATGTATTCTCTGCAAATGGTATCAAGGTATATTTGTTTGAAGATTTAAGACCTACTCCTGAAGTTTCTTTTGCTATTCGTCACTTAGGTTGTCAAAGTGGTGTTATGGTTACTGCTTCTCACAATCCTAAAATTTATAATGGTTACAAAGCATATTGGGACGATGGTGCTCAAGTATTAGCTCCACACGATAAAGGTATCATTGCAGAGGTTGATCAAGTTAAACCTGAAGATATTAAATTTAAGGGAAATCCTGAATTAATTGAAATCATTGGTGAAGATATTGATAAACTATTCTTAGATGCTGTTCAAAAGATTTCAATCAATCCTGATGCAATTAAGAGACACAAGGATCTTAAAATTGTTTATACTCCAATTCATGGTACGGGTGTTGTTATCATTCCAAGAGCTCTGAAAATGTGGGGCTTTGAAAATGTAATCCATGTTCCAGAACAAGATGTTGTAAGTGGTGATTTCCCAACTGTAGTATCTCCAAATCCAGAAGAGCCTGCAGCTTTATCAATGGCTGTGAAACGTGCTCAAGAAACGAATGCAGACTTAGTGATGGCTAGTGATCCTGATGCCGATCGTATTGGTATTGCTTGTAAAGATGAAAAAGGAGAGTGGGTGCTTATCAACGGTAACCAAACCTGTATGATGTATCTTTACTACATTTTAACTCAATATAAAGCAACTGGTAAATTGAAAGGCAACGAATTTGTTGTGAAAACAATTGTAACCACAGAGCTTATTAAAGTGATTGCTGATAAAATGGGTATTGATATGCTGGATAGCTATACCGGTTTTAAGTGGATTGCTCGTGAAATTCGTATCCGTGAGGGTAAAAACAAATACATCGGTGGTGGTGAAGAAAGCTTTGGTTTCCTTGCTGGTGACTTTGTTCGTGATAAAGATTCAGTTTCTGCTTGTTGTTTAATCAGTGAAATCGCTGCTTGGGCAAAAGATAATGGTAAGACTCTTTATGAATTGTTGCAAGATATCTATATTGAATTTGGTTTCTCTAGAGAAAGAGGTATCAGTGTAGTAAGACAAGGTAAGAGTGGTGCGGAAGAGATTAAAGCAATGATGGAAAAATTCCGTCACAACCCTCCAAAAGAATTAGGAGGTTCAAAAATTGTTCTTTATAAAGACTTCGAAACTTTGGAAGCAAAAGATGATAAAGGTAATGTTACTAAAATGGATATGCCTGATACATCTAACGTTCTTCAATACATGACAGAAGATCAAACTAAGGTTTCTATTCGTCCTTCAGGAACTGAACCTAAAATTAAGTTCTATATGGAAGTGAAAGGTTCAATGAAATCAAGAACAGATTACAAACAAGCAAACGCAGATGCTGATGCTAAGATTGATCGTATTGTTAAAGAACTAGGTATCTAATTCTTTACGATAAAATATAAAAACAGCGAATTAACTAAAGGTTAATTCGCTGTTTTATTTAGAATATATTTGATTCAATTAAGTAAAGCTTATTTTAGGTATATACCTTTTGTTTCAAGCCACCAATCAATCATTTTACGGGCTAAACTAAGTTTCTTGGGTAGCTCTGGTAAACTGTCTTTATGATAAAATTGAGCACTACGAAGCTCTGTTTCTTGAACTTCTATTTCTCCAGAATCATAATCGGCTATAAAGCCTACCATTAATCCAGAAGGGTAGGGCCAAGTTTGACTTCCGAAGTATTGAATGTTTTTAACTTTGATATGTGTTTCTTCATAAACTTCACGTTCAACACACTCTTCTAATGTTTCTCCAACCTCTAAGAACCCTGCTACCAATCCATGGAACTTGCCACGGAAGTTATGGGCTCTAGCCAAGAGTAGTTCATCATCTTTCTTAATCAATACAATCATAGCGGTATTGATTTGTGGATATTGTTCTTTACCACAGTTTGGACACTTCTTCATAATTGGAGAGTGTTGTTCTGTTTTAGTTCCACATGCCGAACAAAATTTACTGTTCTTATCCCAGAAGTTAAATTGAAAAGCCATCCCTGCAGCTTTATAGAGATCGAGAGGTAAATAGAAATAAGAATCTCTTAAATCTAGAAATCTGTACTCTTTATATTCTGAAGGAATTTCTTCAGCGTCCACTTCAAGTGTGACACATTGAAGTCCATTGATAGATTCAAAATGATGTTCCTGTATCTCTTCGCTAATTTTTAAAAACGCAGGAATTTTAGATGGCACATTAGTTTTGCCATCTTCGGTGATTGTTAGTACTTTATTTTGAAAAAAAATGAACCACCAATTTTTATCTTGATAATTCATAATTAATCCATCGCGCTAGCTTCGAACGAAAGAGGTAATAGGTTTGCAATACCATGGCATTCATAAATCTCATCTTCTCCGTACAATAAAATACGTATTGTGTGATTGTATCTCTTTTCTGTTTCTAAAATAACCTGTCTGCAAGATCCGCAAGGAGGAATTGGAGAACTTAAAAAGTGTTTTGAATTGTGTGCAGCTACTGCAAGGGTTTCCACAGCTTGGTCTGGGTACTGAGAGTTCGCATAGAACAATGTGGTACGTTCTGCACAAGTTCCAGAGGGGTATGCAGCATTTTCCTGGTTGCTACCTGTTACTACAACACCGTTTGAAAGTAGAGCTGCGGCACCGACAGCGAAATTTGAGTATGGTGCATAGCTACTATCACAAGCTTTTTTAGCTTGGTCTATCAGCTTTTTATCTTCTACAGAAAGCTCATCATAATGATAAACTTTGAATTCTGATTTAATAGTTAGATCTTTCATATAGCTCCAATATCTATTATAGTGTAATTATCGTTACTATACAAAGTTAAAAAAGAGATTGATATTCCCAATTATTTTGTTGTAATTTGTAGTTCCACTTAATATCAATTAAACGTATATGCGCTCAATCAATTTTAAGTTAGTTTTTCTTCTAGCTTTTTTTGTGTTAATATCTTTCTCAATTCAGGCACAGAAAAGAAGTCCTAAGGTTGAAGCTTATATTCATAAATATAAAGCAACAGCAATTCAAGAGATGAAAGCCTACAAGATTCCTGCTAGTATTACATTGGCTCAAGGAATTTTAGAAAGTGGCTCTGGAGAGAGCCAATTGGCAAAAAAAAGCAATAACCACTTTGGAATTAAATGTGGAAAGAGTTGGAAAGGTAAAAAGACGTATCACAAAGATGATGGTCCCAATGATTGTTTCCGTGTGTATCAATCTCCTATGGAGTCATACCGAGATCACTCTACATTTTTAGCGAATGGTACTCGCTATGCTTTTCTTTTTGATTTAAACATTCGTGACTACAAAGGTTGGGCACGAGGTTTGAAAAAAGCAGGTTATGCTACAGCTCCTTCTTATGCAAATCAATTAATTACGCTGATTGAAACCTATGAACTATATCAATACGATTCTGCAAAATCAGCCAAGATTAGTAAGTCGAATGAGAAATGGTTCCGTGTAAGAAAAGGTCGAAAATCAGCTGAGGCAGAAATGGCATTAAGACCCATTAATCCTCACCAAGTATTTATTAATAATGACTTGGTATATATTGTAGCTCGTACTGGAGATACGTTTGAAGACTTGCATAGAGAGTTTGGGATAAGTGCAAAAAAACTGATTAAGTATAATGAATTACATGCTGGCTACACTTTAGAGAATGGAGATGTAATTTATCTTCGCAATAAACGTAAGAAATCTTTGACTAAGTCTATCTATAAGGTGAGATCAGGAGATTCTGTTCATACAATTTCTCAGGCGATGGGGGTTAAAATGAAGACTATTTATAAGTTGAATAAAAAGGACTTTAATTACGTTCCACAAGTTGGAGATGTTCTAAGAGTGCGATAAACTCACTGCATAGTTAAAAAAGAATGCCTGGATAATTAATTATCCAGGCATTCTTTTTTATATGTTTTAATATTGCAATGCTCAGTTTTTATTAAAAGTGAAATAAAAGAATAGGGAAATAAATGTTGTATCTTGTTATTAATTAGATTATTAATAAATATGAGGATAGAATCATTTATCCCTAAAAGTCAGAAATATCAAGAGATATATCAATTTAGCACAGTTCTTTATTCTTATTGGTTATTGATGATTTGAACTATACGTTCTGCAGTTCTTCCGTCCCAGCGTTCAGGTAATTTTCCAGTTTTCCATTCGTTGTTATTTAGCCTTGTCAAAGCTTCGGTTAGTCGCTCGGGATCTTCACCAACTAGCTCGTTTGTACCCATTCTCCATGTTTCAGGATGTTCTGCATAGTCGCTCAGTGTAATACAAGGTACTCCTAAGAAGGTAGCTTCTTCAGCAACATTCCCCGAATCAGTAATAATTGCTTTTGCTCTATCTACCAAGTAGCCAAAATGAAGGTAATTTTGAGAAGGCATGACTTTTAAATCAGGATTATCTATCTCTAAATCATTGATGGCTTCTTCTATATAAGGTCGTACCGGTGCTACAATTGAGCAGTCTTTGTTATTTTTTAATATAGAATCAATTAAAGCTTTAAAATTCGCTTTGTTTCTAATTAAACTACGCTTGTTAATGGTCAGTAGAATGTATTTCTTTTCCTCTAGTTTCAATACGTTAAACCACGTTGGCTTAATCAATCTGTTTCTATTAAAACGAATAGTGTCTATTAGGATATTACCGACGTGATAAACTTGTGTTTCAGAAGTTCCAGATTGGTTTAAATTTCTGTTGGCATCAGATCCTGCTGTAAACAAGTAGTCGGAAATACTATCAGTAACAATACGGTTCATTTCTTTTGGCATATTGATATCAAAAGAACGAGTACCTGCCACTAGGTGTGCTACTTTAATACCTCTTTTCTTTGCAGTAATAGCACAACTCATTGTTGCTGTTAAATCGTCTACAACAAGAACGATTTGCGTTGGGTTTTGCTCTAGCTCTTTATCAAAGGCAATCATAATTTTAGCAGCAAGTTCTGCAAAGCTACGATCATCAATTCCTAAAAATGCATCTGGTCCTTTGATATCAAGATCTGAAAAAAGAGAGTCATCAATAGACGGATCATTTGCCTTACCCGTGTAGATTAAGCGATAAGAAATTTTATTTCCAGTATCTTGTGTATTGTTAATAGCCCTAATGATTGGAGCAATTTTCATGAAATTTGGGCGAGCCCCAGCAACAATAGTTATTTTCATTCTCTTATAATTTTCAAAACAACAGTAAGCTAATTATCTTTACAATTAGTTCCTTTGTTAGTATATAAATCAAATATATTGAATAAAGTTACCTTAAACTAGTCAAATACGTATAAAAATAAAAAGAATATTTTAAGATTTTATTTAATCTGTATTGAGAAAGAATACAATTAAATTTCCTTCATTTTAATGGAAGATTTAAAACACGATTTTAACATGATGAACAAGAAATTACTTATAGCAGGAATGCTATCTACACTAACAATCCCTAGCGGTATTGCAGCTAAGGTTAGTAAGACTAAAAACATGAAGCCTAACGTTGTTTTTATCATAGCTGATGATATGGGTTACGGAGATTTAAGTTGTTATGGTCAAGAAAAGTTTGATACTCCCAACATTGATAAAGTAGCATTGCAAGGTATGCGTTTTACACAATGTTATTCAGGAACTA
This sequence comes from Bacteroides sp., assembly GCA_030151635.1. Lineage (GTDB taxonomy): Bacteria > Bacteroidota > Bacteroidia > Bacteroidales > Bacteroidaceae > Bacteroides_E. The sequence continues at coordinate 17,842 of JASLDF010000006.1, forward strand.
CGGTAAGTGCTCCTTCTCGTTCAAGCTTGATGACTGGTCTTCATACTGGGCATACTCCAATTCGTGGTAACCATGAGGTGCAACCTGAAGGACAGTTCCCAATACCTGCAGGAACGAACACGATGTTTAAATTATTTAAAGAAGCTGGCTATAATACTGGTGCATTTGGTAAATGGGGATTAGGCTCACCTGGATCGGAAGGAGATCCTAACAATCAGTTTGTAGATGAATTCTATGGTTATAACTGTCAATTATTAGCACATAACTATTATCCAGATCATTTATGGCACAATCAGACTCGAATCGATTTACCCGATAATGACAATGGCGGGTTTGGTACATACTCTCAAGATTTAATTCATAGAGCTTGTTTAGACTATTTGGAAAAACAAACAGAGGAAAAGCCATTCTTTCTGTTTGTACCATCGGTGCTTCCGCATGCAGAGTTAATTGTTCCAGAGGATAGCATCATTCAAAAGTTGAGAGGGAAGTATCCTGAAAAACCATACCATGGAACGGATTCGGGGCCAGCATTTCGAAAAGGAGGTTATTGTTCTCAAGTATACCCTCGTGCTACTTTTGCAGCTATGATTAAACGTTTAGATGTTTACGTGGGGCAGATTGTAGAACAATTAAAAGCGCAAGGATTATACGATAATACATTAATAATTATCACAAGTGATAATGGTCCTCATCAAGAAGGAGGGGCAGATCCTGACTTTTTTAACAGTAATGGTATCTATCGAGGTTATAAACGTGATCTATATGAGGGAGGAATTCGTGTACCTTTAATTGCTGCTTGGAAGAATAATATTCCTGCAGGTACATCCTCAAATTTTATGTGTGCATTTTGGGATTTAATGCCAACCTTTGCTCAGGTGATTGGGGTTAAAGATAAAAAGTATTGTGGGGATGGTTTAAGTATTTTACCTACCTTTTTACAAAAAGGGAAGCAGTTAGAACACGACCACTTGTATTTCGAGTTTCAAGAATTTGGGGGGCGACAAGCTGTGAGACAAGGAAATTGGAAACTGCTTCGTCAGAATATTCGAAAAGATGGAGGCTTTTATGAGTTATATAATGTAGCGTCCGATCCATCTGAAAAATGGAATGTTATTAATGACTATCCTGAAATAGCTAATCAGTTGAAAATGTTAATTGAAGCTAGCCATGTTGAAGATACTAACTGGCCTTTGTTGAAAAGATAGAATATAAAAAAGAGCGTTTAGGTTAATCTAAACGCTCTTTTATTTTATGAATTTCAAGAATCTATCTAAATAAGTTCTTGAAATTATTTGTCATTTTCTCTTTGTCAGATTCTGAAGGTTGGAAATTCTTAACATCTTTAAGTGCCTCTACGGCTTTCTTATCATCACCTTTAAGACTTTCAGGTATAAAGATATTGATGTTTACTAATAAATCTCCAGTAGAACCACTATAACCATAGCTGTTTAAGCTAGGAAGGCCTTTACCCTTAAGACGTAATATCTTTCCAGGTTGAGTACCAGCTGCAATTTTTAATTTAGCTTTACCACTTAACGTAGGAACTTCAACCTCTCCACCTAATATGGCAGTAGGTACATCAAGTAATAAATTATAAACAAGATTATTACCATCTCTAATTAACTCCTTATCTGGAATTTCAGAAATGAGAATGATTAAATCTCCCGGTACTCCGTTGTGTTTACCTGCATTTCCTTTGCCAGACATAGAAAGTTGCATACCATCTTGAACTCCAGCAGGGATGTTAATTGTAACAACTTCTTCACCTTGCATGATGCCTTCACCAGAACACTTTTTACATTTATTCTTGATGATTTTACCTTCTCCATGACAAGTTGTACAAGTAACCTGAGTTTGCATAGTACCTAAAATTGTTTGTTGATTTACAATTTTAGCTCCGGAACCATTACAGCTTGGACATGTTTCAGAGTCGCTATTACCTTCAGCACCTGTTCCGTGACAATGGTCACAGTTTACGTACTTTTTAATTTTTATTTTCTTTTCAGCACCTTCGGCAATCTCCTTTAAGGTCATTTTAACCCTTATTCTAAGGTCGCTTCCACGGAATCTTCGAGGCTGGCTTCTGCGACTTCCACCGCCACCAAAACCGCCGAACCCGCCGCCAAAGCCTCCTCCGCCGCCGAATACATCTCCAAACATAGAGAAGATGTCATCCATAGACATGCCTTGACCTCCGAAACCGCCAAAACCACCATCTCCTCCAGCACCACCGACGCCTGCATGACCAAATTGATCATATCTAGCACGTTTGTCGGCATTACTTAGAATTTCGTATGCTTCTGCAGCTTCTTTAAATTTATCTTCAGCTTCCTTATCACCAGGATTTTTATCGGGGTGATATTGAATAGCCTTTTTTCGATAGGCTTTCTTTATCTCTGCTTCCGTAGCTGTCTTTTCGACGCCCAGTACTTCGTAGTAATCTCTTTTATTAGCCATATATTTATTCTCCTACAACAACTTTAGCGTGTCTAATTACCTTATCGTTTAGCGTATATCCAGTTTGCACACAATCTAAAATTTTACCCTTCAACTCTTCTGTAGGTGCAGGAATAACAGCTATTGCTTCATGGTAATCAGTATCTAACTCTTTTTTATCTGTCTCAATAGTTTTAACGCCATTTTTATCAAGGGTTTTAATTAGCTTATCATAAATTAATTCAACCCCCTCTTTTACAGCATGAACATCTTCTGCAGTTTCCATTGATTTAATGGCTCTTTCCATATCATCAACTACAGGAAGAATACTAGAAATACTTCTTTCTCCACCATTAAGGATTAATTCAGACTTCTCTTTTAGAGTTCGTTTACGATAGTTGTCGAATTCAGCAGAAAGTCTTAAGTATTTGTCTTTTTGATCTTCTAGAGCAGCTTGAAGTTTCTCAATAAGTGAAGTTTCATCTTCTTCCTGATTTTCTGTTTCTGCGCTATTTTCAGTTGTATTAATGTCCTCTTGACTTTGCTCTACTTCTTCGTGTAGACCAGAGTTATCTTCAAATTTTTCTTCTGAAGTATGTTTAGTCTCTTTATTCATATTATATGCTTGTTATATTATCTCAACTTATAGTTAATTTTTAAGGTGCAAAAAGTTTGCCATAACCCAAAATGTCATAAGAAATGGCAAAGATATCTTTTTTATGACAGATTGTCACTAATGCTGATTTCTAATTTCCAATAAATGACTACCTTTGCATTCAATAATTTTAGAACTATAATAATAATAGGATGATAACAGCTTCTAACATATCTGTTCAATTTGGTAAAAGAGTGTTGTTCAACGACGTGAACTTAAAGTTTACTAGTGGGAACTGCTATGGTATAATCGGTGCAAACGGAGCCGGTAAATCTACTTTCTTAAGAGTGATCTCGGGAGAGTTAGACCCTACAACTGGGAATGTCAGTTTGGGTTCAGGTGAGAGATTATCTGTGTTGAGTCAAGATCACTACAAGTGGGATGAATTTACAGTTTTAGATACTGTAATGATGGGACACACAATTCTTTGGGACATCATGAAACAACGTGATATCCTTTACGCTAAGCCTGACTTTAATGATGAAGATGGTTTGAAAGTTGCTGATCTAGAAGAAAAGTTTGCTGAGCTTGATGGCTGGAATGCCGAAAGTGATGCTGCTTCATTGCTTAGTGGTTTGGGAATAAAAGAAGATCTTCATTATACCATTGTTGGCGAGTTGAGTGGTAAACAAAAAGTACGTGTTATGTTGGCTCAAGCTTTATATGGAGAACCAGATAACTTACTTCTTGATGAGCCTACCAATGATTTGGATATGGAGACTGTTAACTGGTTGGAAGATTATCTAGCGAATTGTGAACATACTGTTTTAGTAGTTAGTCACGACCGTCACTTTCTAGACTCTGTTTCTACACATACTGTTGATATTGATTTCAATAAAATCAATATGTTTGCTGGTAACTATAGTTTCTGGTACGAATCAAGTCAATTGGCTCTGAGACAACAACAAAACCAAAAAGCAAAAGCTGAGGAGAAGAAAAAAGAATTGGAGGAGTTTATCCGTCGTTTTAGTGCTAACGTTGCGAAGAGCCGTCAAGCAACTAGCCGTAGAAAGATGTTGGATAAATTAAATGTTGATGAAATTAAACCTTCTTCAAGAAAGTACCCAGGTATTATTTTCACTCCAGAACGTGAACCAGGCAACCAAATTCTTGAAGTATCAGGTTTGGCAGCTAATGGACCTGATGATTTGAAATTATTCAAAGATGTTAGTTTCAACGTTGAAAAGGACGATAAAATTGTATTCATCTCGCGAGATCCACGTGCTATGACTGCTTTCTTCCAAATTATTAATGGAAATCAGGAGCCTCTAGCAGGTACATTTAAATGGGGGGTTACAATTACGACTGCTTATTTGCCACTAGATAATACTGATTTTTTTGAAAGCGAGTTAAATTTAGTTGATTGGTTAGGCCAATTTAGTTCAGGTAACGAGGTTTACTTGAAGAGCTTCTTGGGTAAGATGTTATTCTCTGGAGAAGAGGTTTTGAAGAAAGTTAATGTACTTTCGGGAGGAGAGAAAATGAGATGTATGATTGCTCGTATGCAAATGACGAATGCAAACTGTCTAGTACTTGATACTCCTACGAATCACTTAGACCTTGAATCAATTCAAGCTTTCAATAATAACTTGAAGCTCTACAAGGGTAATGTATTGTTTGCTTCACATGACCATGAATTTATTCAAACAGTAGCAAATCGTATTATTGAATTAACACCAAATGGTATTATCGATAAGATGATGAGTTATGATGATTATATCCACTCGGATCACATTAAAGAGCTAAGAGATAAAATGTATAAGTAATATAGGTGTAAATTATTTATAATAAATCGCCTTATATTTTTAAAGTGTAACTTGAAGGTTATTAAAACTTTTGAGTTGCACTTTTTTATTAATGATTCCATTAATATAGATTCGGCCCATTTTCCTGAGAATTTAACATGAAAATTATATGGGCTTACAGTCAAAAGAGGGGGATACAAATTTATACATACACTGTCTAATACCATTTAGTTATGCTTAGCTTGAATTGATATCACCTTTAGAGTTATTGTGAATTACTTTTAAAGCGTGTGTTAGATTTTAAGTTATGGATATCTTGAAAACGATAAATCGCCTCTGTTTTTAGGGGACTATATATTTATCTTACGATTTAAATAGCAAATATCTGCTACGAGCTAATAGGTGTTTAGGACTATCTCCATTCTCTGAGAACTCAATAATGTGTTATTTCCCACTTCGTATTGCTAAGTCTTGTTTCAAATAATCTTTGTTGAGTGCTTTCCAGTGATATTCAATTCTAATTTTCTGAAGAGCATCTAAACAAAGTTTTTATACATGGAATCTGTCTGTAGTTATTAAGCCTTAGGAAAACATCTCTTAGCTATTTTACGCATAGAATCAGGCATATCAAGTGTTGTTTCTCATACTGCACCTAAATTATTTTAAGATAGCTTCTCGGAAATCCGAATATTTTTTTCTGCGTTAGTGCCTTTTACCATTGGTACTAAGCAAATCTCTTTCTTCCCTTTGTCTGCTTATTAGTAAGTCTAGTATGAAGTTCAGTATCAGAGAGATTAATTTCAGCTAGGCTCAAATAAAGACTAATGTTTCTTGGAAAAGAAGCCATTTTGGGCACATCTTTGTGAATCCAAGAACTGTATCACCTAAACGGTTTGATCTGTTTGTCTAGTTAATCTTTACTAACCTTACAGTGTCTTCCAAGAGACTGGACTGTTATTGGGAAGGTATTCAAATGTTTTTTTAATGCATCTGCAAACTCCTTTGTGTAACGAGAACTATCTGCCATGAAGTGTGATGATCGAGAAAGTGACTAATTGGTCTGGGATCCTCCTACTTTCTACGTCTAGCTTTGAGAGTTATTTTGCGATCACGTATTGGAAAGCTATGAATCAATAATTCATCCATAATACCTATTAAAACGGCCGCCTAACAATTATCAGGTAACCTTTCGTTTATCTAGATAAATGTGAAGAAACTCTCCTTGGGTTTGAACCTCTACAACCTCTACGTAATCTAGAAAAAAGTAGATAAAATGAATTCAGCTAAATTTAAAAGGGCTTCATATTTATTTTTGATTATATGTTATCAAAGATAGTTGTTTTAAATTAACCCACCTTTTGACGATGATCCCTTATTTATATTACGACAAAATAATATTGGTTACAAAGTTGTACTTATATCTCTGGTATGAAGTTTTTTCTATTTAAAACAACCTAAATTATTAGTTTCACATGTTAATCCCCGACAATTTGGTTTCATCTTGATAACTTTAATTTTTTTCCTTTAATTAATTATTATACCTTATAAGATTGAATTATCGATAGTTATGATTTATTAGCGTGTATAATTAAAATATAGAACAGTAATTAAGGTGTTTAAATAAATATTTTATAGAATACAGATGTTTTAGTTGATTTAATTTATATTTTTGTAGTAAATATTTATTTTTATTTAAGATGATTAAATAAAAATAAGTTTATATTAAAAATAAATCATAATATTTATGTTAAGACGTTTAAAAGTGTTCCGTGCAGTACTTTGTGCAGGATTACTCTGTTTTAGTCCTATAATTGTGAGTGCTGAAACGCATTCCATATATGAGGTTAATCAAAACCAAAGCACCCTTAATGGAGTTATTAAAGATGCGATGGGGCCGATAACAGGTGCCACAGTAATGGTAAAAGGTACAAATAACGGGACTATAACAGATTTAGATGGAGAATTCTCATTATCTAATCTTAAAAAAGGAGATACTATTATTATATCTTTTGTCGGATATATAACTCGTGAAGTTAAATTTACAGGTCAAAATTCTATTGAGGTTTCAATGAAAGATGATACTCAACTTTTAGATGAAGTTGTTGTTGTCGGATTTGGTACTCAAAAGAAAGTTAACGTAACTGGTTCTGTTGGTATGGTAAATGCAGAAGAATTAGAAAGTAGACCCGTAAATAATGTAAGTCAGGCATTACAAGGAGTAGTTCCAGGTCTTAACCTTTCTACTAACAATAGTGGTGGGGCAATCAATGGTAAAATGAATATTGATATTCGTGGTACTGGTACTATTGGTCAAGGGTCTTCTGCTTCTCCCTTAGTGTTAATTGATGGTGTTGAAGGAGATATGAATGCATTGGCTCCACAAGATATTGAAAATATATCTGTGCTTAAGGATGCGTCTTCAGCGGCAATTTATGGTGCTAGAGCTGCTTTCGGTGTAATTTTGATTACAACTAAAAGTGGTAAATCTGATAGAGTTAGTGTAAACTATTCAAATAGTTTTAGATATTCTAAGCCTATTACATTGCCTAAAATGATGAACTCTCGTCAGTTTGCACAATATTATAACCGTGCTGCAGAAAATCAAGGTCAAGGTGCAGTCTTCTCGGATGAAACTATGGCTCTTATTGAAAAAACTATGACTAATAGTTGGACTGCCGAAGAAAGAGAATTAGGATTACCTTCAGGAACTAGACCAACTAACGATAATAAAGGTTGGAGATTCTATGGTGAAGGACACGCAAATACAGATTGGTTTAAAGAACAGTACAGAAGTACAGCTCCTGCACAAGAACACAATTTAAGTGTTAGTGGAGGTTCTGATAAAATTACGTATGCAATTTCAGGTTCTTTCCTAGATGTAACAGGTCTTGTTCGTCATGGTGGTGATGATTTACAACGTTATAATTTGAATGCTAAATTCAATGTTAAATTTAACGACTACGTGAAATTAAGCTATAGTTCTAAATGGACACGTCAAGAGTATGATAGACCATCTTACCTTACAGGTTTATTCTTCCACAACATTGCTAGAAGATGGCCGACTGTTGCTGCTATAGATCCTAATGGACACTACACAGAACCATCAGAAATTATTCAAATGCGTGACGGTGGTCGTGATAAAGAAGAAAAAGATTGGTTAACTAATTACCTGCAATTAGTAGTTGAGCCTATTAAAGATTGGAAAATTTATGTTGAAGGTAGTCACAGAACAGAAATGACTAATGGTCACTGGGATGTTCTTCCAATGTACCAATACAATCCAAGTAATGAACCTGTTGCAATTCAACACGGTGATAACGCGGCTGGTTCTTCTAGAGTTAGTGAAAGCTCTAACAAAGTAAACTTTTACTCATTGAATGCTTATACTGATTATTCTAAAACGATTGGAAAACATTACTTCAAAGCGTTGACTGGTTTTAATGCTGAATTAATGAAAACACGTGGCGTTTGGGGAACAGCTGATGAATTAATATCTCCATCTGTACCAACTTTGAATACATCAGCAGAGAATATGAAAACAGGCGGTGGTTATGCACATTGGTCTACTTCAGGTTTCTTTGGTCGTTTAAATTATAATTATGATGAGCGTTACATTGTTGAAATGAACGGACGTTATGATGGTGTTTCTCGTTTTATTGGTAGTAAACGCTGGGGATTCTTTCCTTCATTCTCTGTAGGTTGGAATTTAGGTAACGAAAACTTCTACAAAGACAATCTAGGTGCGTTTGCTGAAGCATTGCATACATTGAAATTCAGAGGTTCTTGGGGAGACTTAGGTAATATGAATACGAATAACTGGTATCCATTCTACCAAACAATGCCTTATGGACGTGAGAATTCAAACTGGTTGTTAAATGGCTCAAAACAAAACACAGCTGGTATGCCAGGACTTGTTAGCTCTCAAATGACTTGGGAGAGAGTTCGTCAGTGGAATGTTGGTCTTGATTTTGGAGCTTTCAATAACCGTTTAACAGGTTCGTTTGACTATTTTACAAGAACAACACTTGATATGATTGGACCAGCTCCTGAAATGCCATCAATTTTAGGTACAGGTGTACCTCAAATCAACAACTGTGATATGAAATCCTACGGTTGGGAGTTTGAAATTGGCTGGAGAGACCAAATCAAAGATTTTTCTTATGGTGCGAAACTAGTTTTATCTGATGCTCAACAAAAAATCACTAGATATCCTAACGAAACTAAAGCCCTAAATGCTTACTATAATGGTAGAAAAATGGGTGATATTTGGGGATACCAAACTAAAGGTATTGCACAAACTCAACAAGAAATGAACGATCACTTAGTGAACAATAAACCTACTTGGGGTTCAAATTGGGGTGCAGGTGATATTATGTATGTTGACAGAACAGGTGATGGTCAAGTAAGTAATGGTAAAAATACTTTAGCTGACCATGGTGACCTTAAAATTTTAGGTAACAATACTCCAAGATATAAATATGGTATCTTCTTAGATGCTGCCTTTAAAGGTTTCGATTTTTCTATGTTCTTTCAAGGTGTAGGTAAAAGAGACTACAATCTAGGTGGTGCTTACTTCTGGGGTGCTTCTGGTGAAGGTATGTGGCAAGCTGCAGGCTTCAAAGAACACTGGAATTTCTGGAGACCAGAAGGTGATCCATTAGGAGGTAATACGAACTCGTATTATCCTAAGGTGATTTTCTCTGATACTAGAAATACTCAAACGCAAAGTAAGTACATTCAAAATGCTGCATATATTCGTTTGAAAAATATTCAATTTGGATATACTTTACCAAAATCTTTAACTCAAAAAGCAAGAATTAATAAAGTTAGAATTTATGTTTCTGGCGATAACTTGTGGACAAAATCTAGTATCTCTGGAGTCTTTGACCCAGAAACATTAGGTGGTGATTGGGGAGCAGGTAAATTATACCCTCTTCAAAAGACAATGTCTTTCGGTATGAATGTTAACTTTTAATTGAAATTGAAATGAAAAATAAATATACATTGCTATCAGGTTTATTGATGCTGTGTTTGGGTCTTGGTTCTTGTACCGACTTTTTAGACAGAAAGCCTTTAGATAGTGTTACTCCAGAAGAGTTTTTCAAAACGGATAGTCACTTGGCAGCTTATGCTAACAAAAATTACAATTTTTCTACCAAAGGAGGATTTGGCTTAGGCCCTTTAACTTACGATAATCATACGGATAATATGGCTAGTACAGGTGCTAGCGAAAATAGATGGGTTCCTGAAAAATGGTTGACATCTCAAGGTGGAGGTATTGGTTTTGGCAATATTAGAGAAGCAAATTACTTCTTAGTAAATGTTTTACCATTAAATAAAGCAGGTAAAATTCATGGATCAGAGACTCGTATAAATCACTATATTGGTGAAATGTATTTCTTTAGAGCAAAAGCTTATTTCGATAACTTAGTTAGCTATGGTGATTTTCCTATTTTAACAGAATTATTACCAGATAATAAAGGTGTCTTAGTGGAAAAATCTAAGAGAGAGCCAAGAAATGAAGTAGCTAGATTTATTCTTAAAGATTTAGATGAAGCGATTGAATTGATGTCTAATGATGTCAGCATAACTTCTAACAAAAATAGATTGTCTAAAAATGCAGCTTTGCTATTTAAGTCAAGAGTTGCTTTATTTGAAGCTTCTTGGTTAAGATATCATGCTGGTACTGCACGTGTTCCTAATGGTCCTGAATGGCCTGGCAAACGCCTTCACCCAGATTATCAATTCCCTGCAGGAAGTATTGAGGCTGAAGTCGAGTTCTTCTTAAATCAAGCAATTGATTCTTCAAAAGAACTAATTTCGATTCCTCTACAAGATCAAGGTGATGCTAAAATTAATCCTGATCCACAAGCAACTAGTGCAACAGGCTGGAATACATACTTTGAAATGTTTGGTGATGTTGATATGTCTAAATATAAAGAAGTTATCCTCTGGAGACAATATGATATTTCCTTGAGTGTCACACATGGTACTTCTCTATATATTCGTAGAGGTGGTAATACTGGTTTGACAAAAGGTTACGTAGATGCGTTCTTGATGAACGATGGTAAACCATTTTATGCTTCTGATAAGTATAAAGGTGATAACTCTACTGACAACATTCGTGCTAATCGTGACTCAAGGCTTCAATTATTCTTACTTTCTGATCAAGACAGATTTGAAATTGATCCAACTGAAGATGGAGAAGTGAATCTATTTAAAGATCAAAAGTTATTCCCATTTATTATCAATCTTCAAGAAACTAAGATGGTTACTGGATATGGTATTAGAAAAGGATTCAATTTAGATCCTAAATACTTATCTAATGGACCTCTTGTAGAAGATACTGGTTCAATTGTTTACCGTGTTGCAGAAGCTTACCTTAACTTTATAGAGGCTTCTTATATGCTTAACAATAGTTTAAATGCTGACGCTAGAAAAGCTTGGGGCAACCTAAGAGAACGTGCTGGAATGTCTGCATCAAGTATTGATGTTACAATTCAAAATACAGATCTTAATAAAGAAGCTAAAGGCGACTGGGCTGTTTATTCAGCTGGACAACATGTTGATGCTACTCTATATAACATTCGTCGTGAAAGAAGATGTGAGTTTATTGGTGAGGGTATGAGATGGAATGACCTACTGAGATGGTGTTCTTTAAATCAAGTGAAAGATTACGTTGTTGAAGGGTTTAATCTTTGGGATGAAAACTACAACCGTTATAAAGTTGAGCAAAAGAAGAAAGATAAAGATGGTAAAGAAACAGAAGAGCTTGAAATTGTTGATATGTTAATTCAACCTGGTACTGCAGGTAAGACTGCTAATGTCTCTGCTAAATCAGATAGTAAATATTTGCTTCCTTACCGTATCCAAAAAGAAAACAATAATGTTTATAATGGATACTCTTTCAGACAAGCAAAATACTTATCTCCAATTCCAATTCGTCACATTGAATTAGCATCTCCAACAGAGAGTGTTGATAATTCTAATTTCTATCAAAATCCAGGGTGGCCTACTGTGGGTAGTTCACCAGCATTAAAATCATCTAATGCAATGGATAACTAATTGATATAATTAGTATAAATTATATAGATGGGCTCATATTGAAAATTCAATATGAGCCCATTTTTATTTGGTTTGAGAGAATAATAGTACCTTTTGTTCTATGTGGCTCTTTATATAAATTCTTGTGATTTAATGTGTATTCAGATGTATCTATGATAGATGCTATATGCTTTTGGGTGTTTTTAAGCGCTGTATTGTGGAGTTTGTGTCTAGTATAGAGTTGGTTGGGTAAGTAAGTATCTTTACGATTTAGTCTAGCTTTTATAATCTGAGATAGTTGCCAAAGTTTTACTCAAATTTTTATTCCTATAATTAAGTATTTTGAACAACCTCAGCATCTATTATACTTCCACATAAAAACAAAGGGCGTGTCAAATAAATGACACGCCCTTTGTTTATTAATTAAAACCTAAAAATTAGAAGCGTTTTTCTACAACTTCCCAATCGATAATGCTCCATAAAGCACTGATGTGGTCAGCTCTTCTATTTTGGT
>JASLDF010000158.1 GCA_030151635.1 Bacteroides sp.
GTTGATGTTAAATCTAGCATTCCATTTATTTGAGGGATCCCCTTGTGCAAAACTCTCAGTCCAGGCATCGCTAAACCAAGCTTGGTTCTTCCCAAGTGCATAATCAATGTAGGTATAGGTTGGCCCCATTGTCAACATTACTCCCGATACATTCTGGTAGCTATCCTTAAATCCGCGAATGCGTTTGTGCATCATGCTAAAATCATTGTAAACTTTAATAGCACTTAAAACTTTATTGTTTAACGGGATATTGTAGCTTAAATGAGCTACGTAGGTATCCGCTTTGGTAGCTACATCGTATTCAGCACCATAGGCAGCCATGGACACAAAGTCTTTATTGATTACACCATCCTCATCGGCAGCATTTTTTGGATTCATTGAGTATCTTGAATATTGAAGCTTCAAGTCCCAGTTATCAACAGCAACCGTATAATGTAAAGCAATTGCTTTACGCAGACCTATTTTCTCTGTATCAAGATTATAAATACCTCCAAGTAGGGCAGATGCACCTATTTGCTGTTTAAAACGGTCTCCGAAATTATAAGCTACTTGCCCGTTTACTTGGTTAGTTTCTTTGTTTCTACCAGCCACATCATATCCATAGCGATCGGGAGATACGGACGATTTGTTACCAAAGTCCATAACATCCGCATTCTTAAAGAATGCAAAAGCAAAATCCCACTTATTCTTTGAATACAAGTATTTAATCCCCATGTCTGAATCGTCTTCAAGCCCCAGGTAGTAATTAATACTAAAGAAGAAATTATTTGCAGAAGAAGGCTGAATACCAAAGGGAACAACAGTTAATCCAACTTGGATTTGATGATTTGCATTGAAATCATAGCCAATCCATCCCGTCCTTAGCATTGGTCCACCAGAACCTTTTGCATAAAATCGGTAATCAGCATTCAAAGAAAAGTTTTTATACTTACCGTTCAAGTCTAGTTTGAAGACATCATAACCAAAATCACCGCCTTTCTTGCGACTATCCGATTTCCAATCAGAATAATTATAATTAAATCTCAAGGCACCTCCCAGTTTAAATTGAGGTTTCTCTTGAGCTTGAACATTGAAAAAGTTTAAGCACAACAAAGCAAAGGTAGAAAGAATGATTTCTTTATATCTCATATAAAAATTAAGTTTTGATTATATCCAAATCTTAATGAAAAGACTCTAAAAATATGATTTTGTGAAGATTGCTATGTTAAAGGAATAGCAACAAAAGATAGGAGTAGAAAACTAAATAAACTCCTAATTTGGATATCAGTTAATATTAAATAGCCTATAGGATTATAGGCATGTTTACGACGTATAACTTTACAAATATAAGGGTTTTATATTTCTTACGCAACCTTAATTTCAGAACAGTATATTTAACTAGCTGATTATAAGAATATTATTTTTATAAAGACAAAATTTAACAGAACATACAGTTGCCGAAGCACCTATTTATATATAGAGAATAATAAATATTCAAAATGGATGCTCAAAATGAAACTTTTATGCAGTTTGATGTGACACTATGAATATTTAAATAGAATAATATGTATATTTGTGATATTCGAAATACAAACTAATTAAATTATATCTAATGAAAAAAGTCTTACTTTTAGCAGTTACCTGCTTACTAAGTCTAGGAGTTTTTGCACAAGAGAAAAACTCTGAAGAAGGATTCACTTTTACAACCGTAAAAGAAAACCCAATTACTCCAGTAAAAAACCAGAATCGATCTAGCACATGTTGGAGTTTCTCTGGTATCGGCTTCCTAGAATCTGAATTACTAAGAATGAACAAAGGTGAGTTCGATCTATCTGAAATGTTCGTTGTTAGCCACACCATGCAAGAAAGAGCCGAACTTTACGTTCGTCTTCATGGAAATGGTTCATTCTCACCAGGTGGTAGCTTCTATGACGTACTTTATACCATGAAACACCATGGTTTAGTACCACAATCTGCAATGGAAGGTATTAAATATGGCGAAGAAAAACACGTGCATTCTGAAGTAGATGCTGTAGCTGCTGGTTATGTTGATGCTATTGCTAAAGGTAGATTAAAAAAACTTTCTCCTGTGTGGAAAGATGGTTTGAAAGCTATCTACGATACTTACCTAGGAGAATGTCCTGCTGACTTTGAATACAATGGTAAAAAATATACCCCTGAATCATTTGTAAAATATTTAGGACTGAATGCTGATGATTATGTATCATTGACATCGTATTCTCACCACCCATTCTACTCAACTTTCTCTATTGAAATTGAAGATAACTGGAGAGGTGGTTTATCATATAACCTACCAATTGACGAATTCATGGAAACAATGGATAACGCTATAAACAAAGGTTATACAATTGCTTGGGGTAGCGACGTTAGTGAAGTAGGATTTACTCGTAACGGTATTGCTGTACTTCCTGATATGGAGAGAACAGACCTTGCTGGTTCGGACATGGCTAAATGGACAGGAATGACTGTTGCTGACAAAACTAAAGAGGCAACATCTAAACCAGGTCCTGAAATGGAAGTAACTCAAGAAATGCGCCAAATCGCTTTTGATAACTGGGAAACTACAGACGACCACGGTATGCTTATCTACGGTATTGCTAAAGACCAAATTGGTAATGAATACTACATGGTTAAGAACTCTTGGGGTACTGACAATAAATACAACGGTATGTGGTATGCAAGCAAATCGTTCGTAAAATTCAAAACAATGAATATCGTTGTTAACAAAAATGCTCTTCCAAAAGCTATTGCTAAAAAACTAGGTATTAAGTAATTACTTAGACTAATAATATTTAAAAGGATACCTCAATCGGGTATCCTTTTTTTGTACTTACTAGTGACCTTAACGAAGTTTACACGTACAATATTAGAATCAATCTAGCAAGCTGCTAACACTTGAACGGTTAGCTATAAACTCGTCAATTATTGAAAAACTACGGTTAATCAATTCTATAAATGGCAATAAAAAAAGCGTTAATTTATTCACTTGAAATAAATTAACGCTCAAATATATATATCGTAAATTGAAGGATTATGGTTTATCTATTTTCCCCAAACTCCAATTGTTGTTTACTCACTTCTTTTAAAATATCCAAACTATTGGCACTCTTCACTTCAATACTACTCTTTCTTAAATCTTCTTTATTAATCATCTTTTCATAAGCAGTATATAACATTGGAACTGAAGAAGGAACGGTGTTTATTGTAATTTCTGCAGGTGCAGGTTGATAAAGACCATCAAATGTTACTCTAGCTTTTACTTTGATTTCTCCTGCCTTTGTTGTTGCACGTACCAATATAGGAGCAGTTCCCCACTCTACTAATACAGGATTAGTTTGTGTTGATCCATTAGCAATTAATTCACCTTCTCCTTCTACTGTAAACTCAATGAAACGATTAGTCAATCTTTTCACATTACCGTGTTCGTCTGTAATTGAAGCCACCACAGTAACAAAGTCCGATCCATCAGCTACCAAGTTTGTACGATCACTATCAACTGTCAATTGAATACTTGTAACACGTCTTGAAGGATATACGGTATCTACAGCCACTAAATGACCATTAAAATAGCCTTCTGCAGCTAGGAATACTTCTTTCTCTTTATTCTCATACATGCTTAAACGTTTATCAACCATAAAATCGTAAGCATCTTTAAATTCGATAATTGGCGATGGCATACCTAGTGTATCACTTTTAATGTAAACAAACTGCTCACCATTTTGTGTGTATTTTAAGCGAACCTCATCACAGTTAGAGTAAACTGTAACATCTTTACTTGAAAAAGGAGTCATCTCGTGTGCTATACTCAAGAATGGTCCCGATTCGGCAGTTGGATGTTGCTCGTTAGGGTTACGCTGTGATTTAAACATATCATACGAAAACTTAGGTTGACGATAAGCATCCATTATTCCACCATAGAAGGGATCTGGGTGATAACCACGTTGATGATCGAAAGCATGCCACAAAGCACCACCAATATGATGACGAGATGTTCTTGACAGCGCATCGTATGATGTATAGTCATAAGATGGTTTTGCATAGTGAATCGCCTGAATCAACATCGCATTCTCGCCCCAACCTCTAGCTACACGACTAGGAGAGTTATGACTTACCCATGTGTCAACATTATCGCCCCACTCACGAGTAAAATAGGTTTTACTCTTATCATAATCGCCAGTAGCCCATTCTTTATCTGCGTTGTTAGGGTGACCAAACTGAATTTGGTAATATTCGCTACCTCTTGCAGAAGCATCACAAGCAGTATAACAAGAGGGGTAAGGAAATTCTTCGTGGACGATTTCATCCACACGCTTAGCAAAATAATCAGGATACCAAGTCTCATTCAAAATAGGTTCCCACATCCAAACCGAAGGATGGTTACGATCGCGACGAACCATATTGCGGATATCAGCGTAAACACGATTCTCAAAGATAGGATCTTCATTCCAAAATTGCCATCCTGGAGTGTTTACAATAACAAGTAAGCCTAGCTCATCACATGCATCCATGAACGCTGGATCTTGAGGATAGTGCGCATTACGAATTACTTTCAATCCAGCATCACGCAGTTTTTTAGCATCACGCCAATGTGCATTATTACTCACAGCATTACCTACAACTGCATAATCTTGATGACGATTCGCTCCAATCAACGGATTTTCGTATGGCTGTCCATTTAGCCAAAAACCATCCTCTCCCTTAAACTCAAAAGAACGAATACCGATACGTTTCATATAACCATCTACCACTTTACCTTTGTGATTAAACACACGAATCTCTAAATTATACAAATAAGGAGACTCTGGTGACCATAGATTTGGTTTCTTAATAGATAATTGACCTTTAATATCGGCAAAATCACAAGACGCTGTTGTAAAGTTTCTACGATCAGAATGTACAACCTTACCAGTGCTATCTATCAAACGAACTTCTACTCTACCTTTAGTTGCTAAAGTAGCAGCATTCTTAAGATTTAAATTATAATTAATTTCAGCTACGTTGTTTGATACATGATCATAACTAACAAATAAGCCGCCACCAGCAACATAATTCACATCATTAGGATCGGTAATATAAAGATTACTATGTGATACTAACCAAACATCGCGATAAATACCACCAAAATAAGCAAAGTCCAACATATCTTGACGCTTGCCTGGAGGGTAAGTAATGTCATCGCTGTTATCAGCCCATACTGCAATTACATTATCTCCACTGGCATCTAAAAAATCTGTAGCATCAATGACAATTGGCAAAAAACCTCCAAATTGTTCTTTTACTAATTGTCCATTAATATAGATTTTTGATTTACCCATAATGGCTTCGAAATGAAGAAAATTACGTTGGTTCAATTTTACATCAGAAAGATTCAAGTGCTTTCTATACCAAACAACTCCTTGATAGTTTACACAACCACTAGCATTTTCGGGTAATAACTCGATTCCATTTGGTACCGAAACAACGTCCCAGTCCGAATCATTGAATTCTTTTTCAAAAGCTGAAGTGACGTCACCTTTATGTAATTTCCAATTAGGGTTTAGAGAAAATACAGTTCGTCCTACATTTGGTAATTCAAAAAATCCTGCTGTAGAAAACTTAGGGTTCGCCATTAATGTCGAAAACATTAAAAGACAAAATAGTAATACTGAAAATTGGCGTTTCATACTTCGATAAATATATGTTGGTTTATAATTAATTTGATTATATGGAAGGGCAAATATAAGATTTTTACCAATAGCAGAAGGCTAATATTTCATAATAGATTCAATCTTTACATTACAGTCTATTAACAATTATATAATGAGGTGGCTAGAAAGTAATAAGAGCTGAATACAAGTAGCTAAATTTCAAGATTCAATTTTCCATTTCATATAATAAATTTCTAAAATAAAAAATTAAAAGCATAGCTAGTCCTAATTTTTAATCGCTATATTTGTAAGAGATAGTTCTCGCAAAAATCCAATCAAAACACTATCAATCAGTCTTTTATAGAACAAAAACCTCATTACAATAGCTTTGAGGCATAGATAATTATAAATTAAGATAATGGACAACTTTAAAAATATTTTTTTTGAAAAGTTTTCCAAAAATAGAATTTACTAATAGATATTGACATGGCTAATTCCTCTAAATCTATCATCAAAAGAGATGGCAAACAAGAATGTTTTTCGCCCTCTAAAATTAAAAATGCGTTAAATAAAGCATTCTTAGCGTCAGATTACAACCAAGAAAACAGTGCGGTTGAGGAGATTACTTCAAAGGTAATTAATCAAATAAACTCTGACGTAATTTCTGTTGAGGAAATTCAGGATATTGTCGAAAAAGAATTAATGAAGCAATATCCTAACGTTGCTAAAAAATACATCCTTTACAGAAACTGGAGAACTACTGAACGTCAAAAGAAGACGAAAATGAAACAGATTATGGATGGAATTGTCGCTATTGACAAGAATGACATCAATCTTAGCAATGCAAACATGAGTGGGCATACTCCTGCAGGACAAATGATGACATTTGCTTCGGAAGTCACAAAAGATTATACCTATAAATATTTACTACCGAAGAATTTTTCTGAAGCACATATATTTGGAGACATCCACATTCACGACTTAGATTACTATCCTACCAAAACGACAACTTGTATCCAGTATGATTTGGACGATCTATTCGAAAGAGGATTCAGAACTAAAAATGGTAGTATTAGAACACCACAAAGTATTCAAAGCTATGCAACATTAGCTACAATTATTTTCCAAACCAACCAAAATGAACAACATGGTGGGCAAGCCATTCCTGCTTTTGATTTCTTTATGGCCAAGGGTGTTTTAAAATCATTTTTCAAACATATTGTAAATTTCGTTGGGTTCTTTAGCATTATGGAAGATCAATTGGCTCCAACAGACAAGACAATCAAGAATATCGTTAAAGAAAATATTACCTCAATTATTCCTGATGAATACTCAAAAGAAAGATTCAGAGTTAGCTTAACTGCTCTAAATATTAATCTTACAAAGGAGCAATTAAACCACATTATAGATAAAGCTTACAAACAAACTCGTAAAGATACGCATCAAGCGATGGAAGGCTTTATACATAACTTAAACACCATGCATTCTCGTGGTGGCAATCAAGTTGTTTTCAGCTCAATAAACTACGGTACTGATACATCTGCAGAAGGTAGAATGGTTATGGAAGAATTAATGCTATCTACCATTGAAGGATTAGGTGCCAAGGGCGAAGTTCCTGTATTCCCAATACAAATCTTCAAGATAAAAGATGGAGTTACATTTACACAAGAGGATTATGACAAAGCAATGATGAACTTCGACGATGCTATGAATGGCAAAATAAAATTCAAAGCACCAAATTTTGATCTTTATCTAAAGGCTTGTCAAACGACCTCTAAAGCATTATTTCCTAACTTCATGTTCCTTGATACTCCATTCAACAAAAATGACAAGTGGGATATCAATGACCCTAAGAGATATCACAATGAACTAGCGACAATGGGCTGCAGAACTCGTGTATATGAAAATTTACACGGAGAGAAGCGTTCGTTAGGACGTGGTAACTTATCATTTACAACAATGAACCTACCTCGCCTAGCTATTGAAGCAATGATTGAGGCTAAAAAGCAAAGCAATAACGAATATGAAATTAAAGGGATTGCAAAACGTCTATTCCTAGATGAAGTTTATGAAAAAGCACACTTGATTGGTGAGCAATTACATTCTAGATATGAATACCAAAAAACTGCACTAGCAAGACAATTCCCTTTCATGATGGGTAATGATGTTTGGAAAGGTGGAGGCCAACTAGACGGAAATGATCAAGTAGGTGAAGTGTTAAAACACGGGACTTTAGGTATTGGATTTATAGGAGGACACAATGCCATGGTTGCTATTTATGGCCAAGGTCATGGACACAACAAAGAAGCTTGGGACACACTCTACGAGGCTATTCAAGAGATGAATAAAGTAGTTGAAGAGCTCAAATCTAAATACAAATTAAACTATTCTGTTTTAGCTACGCCTGCAGAAGGTTTATCGGGTAGATTTACAAAAATGGATCGAAAGAAATATGGTATACTACCAGGAGTTACTGACAAAGACTACTACATTAATTCATTTCATGTTGATGTAACCGAAAAAATAAGCATCATTGAAAAGATTAAAGCTGAAGCTCCGTTCCACTCTTTAACATTAGGAGGGCACATAACTTACGTAGAGCTTGATGGTGAAGCACAAAAGAACATAAAAGCCATTGCTAAAATTGTAAAAGTAATGTATGACGAAGGAATTGGATACGGTTCAATCAACCACCCCATTGACACATGTAACAAGTGTGGTTTTAGAGGAGCTATTTACGACAAGTGTCCAGTCTGCAGCAGCGAGGCTATTTTAAGAATGAGAAGAATTACAGGATACCTAACAGGTGACCTTAGCTCTTGGAATTCAGCAAAGCAAGCTGAAGAACACGACCGAGTAAAACACCACTAACAATGAATATATTATACACTTATCCTGAAACAATAGTCGATGGAGAAGGAATACGATATTCTATTTATATAGCAGGATGTAACCACAATTGCCCTGGGTGCCACAATAAGCAAAGCTGGAATAAGAATGCAGGAGAACTTCTTACAGAGGAACTATTAACCGAGATGATTAAAGAGATTAATGGCAACCCTCTTCTAGATGGAATAACCCTATCAGGAGGAGATCCGTTTTATGAACCAAAAGAATTGCTAAAATTAATTATCCGCCTCAAAAAAGAGACAAACCAAAACATTTGGTGCTATACAGGCTATCTTTATGAGGAATTATTAGAAGATGAAATCTGCAATAAAGTACTAAAATATGTAGATGTTCTTGTTGATGGGCCATATATTGAATCCAAGTACAACCCTACCCTTTCTTTTAGAGGTAGTAGCAACCAAAGAATCATTAAAATTAATAAATAAAGATTTTTAAACAGACGTAATAAAAAGCTCCGATAGAAAATAAATTCTATCGGAGCTTTTTATTTCTTTATCAATAAAGAAACGTATGAAGTTGAATATTACTCTTCAGTAGCAACTTCTTCTTCTTTAGTAAACTCAGTAATGCCGTTTTCTAATAATAAGTTATACCAAGTCATTAGTTTCTTAATATCGCTAGCATAAACACGGTCACGATCAAACTCTGGCAAAACTTCTTCTAAAAAGTCTTGAAGAACATTTTGAGATGCTTTTTTAATATTCAAATCAATACGTTGACCCGCTTGTTTTTCTTTGATTTTTTCAAATACTTCAGACAAAGGTACTTCAGAATCATTTGTATATATAGCAATATCACCCAATGAAACAATGCTATCAGTAGCATAAGCAGGCATACGTTTTTTTTCAGCTGATATAGTTTCTACAATAAGCATATTTTTACCTTGAGAAACTAGTTTGTATAATCCAGGTTTACCTGAAATCGATAAAATTGTTTTAAGCATAATATTTATTATTAATATTTTTAGTGCAACTACAAAAATAGTACAGCAAACCGAGAGTAACAACGATAAAATAAAGAGTTTTTAAAATATTATCGCTTAACGGGGATATGCAGTCTTCTTTCTAAGATATTCATCAATTGAGGCAACACGAGTGAATGACCATCGTTCAAGATGGAATAATCTACTTTCTTCATTTTATCCTCTTCAGAGAATTGGGCATTAATACGTCTTTCAACAAGTTCCCTTGTCGTATTATCTCGAAGCATTGCACGTCGAATACGCACTTCCTTAGGGGCATAAACAAGAAGAGAAACATCTACTGCATCAATAAAGTTAGCTTCAACCAAAATGGCACATTCCATAGCTACAATAGGAACACTCTCATGCTCAAAATGACTAGTCCAGCGAACAAAATCCTCCTTTACCCTTGGATGAACTATTTTCGAAACAGCTACAGCTTTTGCAGGGTCCGAGAAAATTGCATCAGCCATTATCTTTTTATTAAGTGAACCATCTTTTGAATAAACATTAGGCCCCATTAAAACTTTAAGCTCATTAATGATAGCTTTGTCCTTAACCATCAAATCCTTAGCACGGTCATCCGTTAAATAGACAGGTATAGACATAGATTCAAGAATCTTAGAAACTACACTTTTACCACTTGCAATTCCACCAGTAATACCCAATTTTATCATGCGCTTAATTTTTATTTTTGTCTTCAATCAAAAAATCTACACTTTTATGTGAAAGACGAATATGTTTTATTCCAGAAGGAATTTTAGTAAGCTGAATTGATAGGTAACCTTCCTTTTGTTTCAAAACATCTTGATAAGCAAGTTCTATTTGAAAATCAGCAGAAGTTATGGAATTAAACCTTTTGGTCCCAACTTGAAAAGTTACAAAAACCTCCGAAGGAAAAGTCAATAATGATTTATTATAAGGAAAACCGACACCTACAATTGGAACAGCAACAGTCTTTTCAGTAACAGCATCCACTATCACTCTCATTTCTACTGATTCTGGATTATATTTAACCCCCTTAGTTGGAGGTATTACAATAGAAAAAGTTTTATTGTCGGAAATATCGTTAATACGAACCACATCCAATTGAGCTTCCTTTATAGAACGAAGCAAACTACTAGGTGCATAAACCTCAACAGAATCAGGAATAAGCACCTGCTCAACAATATAATGCTGGCTAGACGCTTCTAAAGAACCATTAAAATGCACTGGTATTTTTTTACCTTCACTCTTAGCATAAATATATTCCAAAGAGTCTGGAGAAAGAATATCAACATGATCGGCATCTTTAAAACGTTGATTTATGTGTTTTTGAAGAACGCCTGTTGAAAATTTAATATGATTTTTATGCGATATAAGCTTCAGTGAATCAAATTTAAGTTCAATTGGCAGGCTATAGCTTGAAGAGTGTCTTATCTTATAATCAAGAATAGTAGTGCCTCTGGCCGTCACGTTCAACATTAAGATAGAATCTGGAGTATTTGTCAATATTAGATCTGAAGGCATTCCTGATACGTGAACAGGTATTTGAAAATGTTCTTTGTGGTTTTCATTCAAAGTCAGCATAAACCAGAAAATGGTAGCCACACCACAGAAGAACATATACAGAAAGAACTCCTTACTCTTTGGTTTGAGTAAGAAGTCCTTCATATCTTTAGCTATCTTCAGAATAACATTCAGAAAATTCTTGATTTTGAACATAGCTATACAATTTAATTACTTTTTATTGGCTTTATCACCAGTTGCAGGCAAAGCGTAAATTGAATTAACATCAATATTAATTTTAACGCCATTAGCAATTTGCAACTCAACTACATTATTATCCATGTGTTTGATAATTCCGTAGATACCACCAGCAGTGATTACTTCTTGACCAACTTCAAGTGTTTTTCTAAAGTTAGAAATTTCTTTTTGTTTCTTTTGTTGTGGTCTAATCATGAAGAAATAGATAATTAGGAACATAGCACCTAACATAACCCACATCATCATACTACTTTGTTGTTGAGCTTGTAATAATACAGTCATATTCATATGTTTAAATTTTAGTTAATCGTTTTATTATCTCTAGCTACAAATCTATTAGTTTTTTAACAACTTACCTTCTTTTTTCAAGTGTTTTACAATAGAATCTAATGTTCCATTGATAAACGAAGGACTCTTGTTTGTACTATATAACTTAGATAGGTCAAGATATTCATTAAATGTTACATTAATTGGAATATTCTTGAACGTTGTAATTTCAGCAAGTGCAGTCTGCATTAAAACAATATCCATAAGAGCAATACGGTCAAGTTCCCAATTTTTAGTAAACTCACCAATAAGACCTCTAAAGTACTCTTCATTTTTAAGCGAATTATCAAGAAGCTCAATAGCAAAAGTACGATCATCGAAATCATTATACTCTGGAAGAAGTTCCTGTTCAGGACCACTTTTTTCAGAAAAACGTTTGATTGTTTTCATTACGAATGTATCAACTATTTCTTTATCATCGTTCCAATATAGGCTCATATCTTCTAGAGCATCATCAAGGATTGGATTTTGATAAATAAATTGTTTGTACAATTTTTTCCACAAATCATGATCTAATTCATATGACGATTCTTGTGCAGTCATATATTTAGCATAAGTGTCGGAAGTTAAGATCTGCTCTGCAATTGCTTTAACTGTATTCAAATCTTCGTTCCAAGTACGCTTCTGATTTTCGCAATATTCATTTAACTGCTTGTTTACAGCTATTTGTTGAATAAAACGATTTTGAATAAATTTCATGTTTGGATTCAACTCCTCTTTGGTAGGAGCATGTTTGGATTTCGCCTTTTCAATTCTTTCGTGTGCATACTCTGTGATAGCAACCATTAACAACAATAGAAAGTTGTAAAGGTCATAAGCTTTTGACAAGCTAAATAAGAATTCCTTCTGAGTAGCATTTACCGACTTATCCTCGTTTTGATAGTAGGCATAAACTATTTGAATTAATTTCAGACGAATAAGAGCTCTGTTAATCATAATTTAATGTAATTATATACGGTTATTAACGAATTGCCAAAATTAGCTATTTTACTATTCTAAACACAACAATTTCATTATTTTAAAGGTTAAAAAACTATATTTTTAAAGTATAGCTATAAAACAAAATAAATAATAGAGAGATTATACAAACATTCTACAACTATAAACCAAGTAGTTACTGGTGGACTTACACCTATATTAATATACGACAAACCAAAACACTCAAAATCACCGATATTCTTCGAAGAGATTTAGTTAAGAATTCAATACGATTTTCTTTTGTAGGTATTTAAAATTTATCCAACTTTGAACTCGAAATATTAAACAGACCTATTTTTTCAAATGGAAGAGATTAATAAAACGAACGAATTTTCGTTTAACGACAAAAAAATTCTTTTTTCAAAAGCAGTTAAGGCAGGAAAAAGAATCTACTATTTAGATGTTAAACAAAATCGTAGAAACGAGCTTTTTTTAGCTATTACGGAGAGTAAAAAGGTTATTTCTGGCGAAGGAGATAATACACGTGTTAATTTCGAGAAGCACAAAATATTCTTATATAAAGAAGATTTCGAGAAATTCACTACTGGACTAAATGAAGCTCTTTCATTTATCCAAGAAAATCAATCTGCAGATTTAGAACTTCACGAGGAGATAGAATCAAGTGAAATACTAAACAAAGACTCGATCGTAGAAGAAGAACTTAACGATGGAGAAATTAAAATCGACATCGATTTTTGAGTAAATAGTTTGACTTTTGCAGAATTATAACTAATTTTGCAACGCTTTTTTACAGCATAACGTGTGTTTGAACACATCGTGTTGATGGTGAATTAAGCATTATACTTAATTTTAGAGTAACACAAAAAGAATTTAAAATGAAATCAATTGAAATCAAAGGAACTGCTAGAGAAATCGCTGCATGTTCATCAGACCAATCAAGAGCTATTAAAGCAATCCGTAAAGACGGTGGTGTACCATGTGTAATCTACGGTGGTAAAGAAGTAATTCACTTCTCTGCTAAAGCTAATGCACTTGCTAAAGCGGTTTATAGCCCAAATATCTATCTTATTAAATTAGATATCGAAGGTAGACAAGTTAACGCAATCCTTAAAGATATCCAATTCCACCCAGTAACAGATAACATGTTACACATTGACTTCTATGAAGTTAACGAAGCTAAACCTATCGTAATGGAAGTGCCTATCAAACTTGAAGGTCTTGCTAAAGGTGTTAAAGCTGGGGGTAAACTACAATCTCAAATGAGAAAACTTAAAGTTAAAGCTTTATTTAACCACATTCCAGAACAACTTACAATCAACGTTGCTCACCTAGAACTAGGTAAAACAATCAAAGTTAACGAAGTAAACTTCGAAAACCTTGAAATCATCAACGCAAAAGAAGCTGTTATCTGTGCTGTTAAATTGACTCGTGCTGCACGTGGTCTTGCTGCAACTGCTGAATAATAACAAGCAAATGAAATACTTAATTGTCGGTTTGGGAAATATTGGTCCTGAGTATCACGAGACCCGCCACAATATAGGATTTATGATGTTGGACGCCTTTGCTAAGGCGTCCAATGTTGTTTTTAGTGACCAACGCTATGGAGCTATAGCAACAGTTTCAATTAAAGGTAGACAATTAATCCTTTTGAAACCATCTACTTATATGAATCTTAGTGGCAATGCAGTTCGTTACTGGATGCAAAAAGAAAAAATTTCTCAAGAAAATGTATTAGTCTTAGTAGATGACTTAGCTTTACCATTTGGTACATTAAGATTAAAAGGTAAAGGAAGCGATGCTGGACACAATGGCTTAAAGCACATTGCTCAAATCTTAGGAAACCAAAACTACGCACGTCTTAGATTCGGAATTGGGAATGAATTTTCTCGAGGGCAACAAATTGATTACGTTTTGGGACACTTTGATGACGAGGAATTGAAGACCATGCAAGAAAGATTAGATTTATCAATAGAAATTATGAAAGCATTTTGCCTAGCAGGAATTTCTATTGCAATGAACCAATACAATAATAAATAAGAAAGGAAGGTAATATGGCTGAAGCACGAGTAGACAAATGGTTATGGGCGGTTAGAATTTTTAAAACACGTTCAATAGCAGCTGATGCTTGTAAAAAAGGACGTGTTTTAATCAATAATGCACTAGCAAAACCTGCTAGAATGGTTAAAGAAAACGACATAGTATCTGTTAAAAAGCCACCTATTACTTACTCTTTTAAGGTTTTACAAACAATAGATAAGCGAGTTGGAGCAAAATTAGTCCCTGAAATGATGCTCAATGTAACCCCTCCATCTGAATATGAATTACTAGAGATGACTAAGGCTAGTGGATTTATTGACCGTTCAAAAGGCATGGGCCGCCCAACAAAAAAAGACAGGAGAGTTATGGAAGATTTCACCGAAGCATCATTTATGGATGATGAGTTCTTTGATGAGTTTAATTTCGACAGTGAAGACTAACTAATTCCATCCTATAAATATTCAATTTAAGGTCTGCTAACTGCAGGCCTTTTTTGAATCTAATAATGTGAAGTTTTACATCATGTAAAACACTCCCTATAAAGAACCACCTCCCTTACTAAGAAGAGCCTGTCTTCTCAGGGAGAGAACTCTGTCTTCTCAGGGAGACAAAACTAGCAAGGTTATAGATAAAATAGAGGGAGATTAACATTTACAAAGCTTCCTTAAAAGAAGGGAAAAAGAAGAGCGATTTCATACGTATGAAACCGCTCTTCTTTTTTCTCAATCAATATTTATATTATTTTCTAAAAGGAGGTTTCACCACCTCTGCTTTTAAGAATCTATCTCTTACTTTTATTGTAATAGGAGTGCCAAGTTTAGCATACTCTGTTTTAACGTAGCCCATTCCGACACCTATTTTTCGTGTTGGTGACATTGTTCCTGAAGATACCTCACCTATTTCTTCTCCTTTTTCATTACAAATGGTATAACCTTGACGAGGAACACCTTTATCTGAAAGCTCAAATCCAATTAATTTTCTTTCGACGCCTTTTGCTTTTTGAGCCTCAAGAATAGAACGAGCTATAAAATCTTTACCATCAACGAATTTAGTTATCCAACCTAGACCTGCTTCAAGAGGTGTT
>JASLDF010000168.1 GCA_030151635.1 Bacteroides sp.
TTAGCTTCGCTATCAGTCCCTGTATTCGTTTTGTTCCCATTTCCCATACAGCTTATTATTAGGAGTGAAAGTAGTGCTAGTAGAAATTTATTCATAGTTTTTCGGTTTGTTGTGAAGCGAATATACAACTCTTTTTGTTACTTTAATAAACTATCTCTACTCGAGTTTTGAATTACCACATATGAGCTTTGTCTTGGGGGGATAACGAGTGAAGCTGCAATATTATGATTTATAGACTTGGTATGAGTAATTCTTGTATTAACTTTATGTTTTGACATAGTTGAATTAGTTCCTAAAAAAAGATATATGGATCAAAGTAAGTTACTATTGATATTAGAGTCTTTAAGTAATGAAGAGGCTGCTAACAAGATGAAAAAATATATGCGAAACCAATTTGAGTATTTGGGAATCGCAGCCCCAGTAAGAAGAGATGTATTTAAATCTTTCTTCCAAGAAAATGCTTCAATAAAGGAGATTGATCGAGAGTTTATTCGAGCTTGTTGGGAATCAGATTATAGAGAACTCCAATATGCTGCTATTGATTATTTATACTATGTGTCCAAGTTGCTTTCTTCTGATGACCTACTTTTAATTAAAGAGTTAATTGTAAAGAAATCTTGGTGGGATACAATTGATTCCATGTCCAAATTGGTGGGGCAAATGATTCAGGCAGATGCAACGTTAAAGGTAACGATGTTGGCCTGGAGTATGGACGATAATCTTTGGGTAAGACGCATGGCTATTATTCATCAGCTTCAGTTTAAAACTAATATGGATACGGCTCTGTTAGCAAGTATTATTTTGAATAATGTTGACCATACAGATTTTTTTATTCGAAAAGCGATAGGTTGGATTCTAAGAGATTATAGTAAAACTGATGCCAATTGGGTGAGGGAATTTATAAATATGCATCAAAGCCAATTGAGTGCTTTAAGTATGAGGGAAGGTTCTAAGTATATTTGAAAAGAATTCAAATGTACTTATATTCAATTGAATAGGTTTATTTGGTGGTTAATTATTCACTCGTATGGGTAAATGTTGAAAATAATACCCTTTCGTTTTACGTAACGGAATATTTTCACTACCTTAATTCTTGGATTTGAGGTTTTAGGAACCTTTTGACTTAATTTCTTGTTATAGACAAGAGTCTATTATGAAAACTAATTTTTATACAACCAATATTTTACACACATTCACGCTATGAGCAAACTATCAAACAGGACATATCCTGTCTTAAACATGCACTGTTCAAATTGTGCTCGACATGTGGAACATGCCATTAACGACCTCCCCGGGGTAGCTGGTGTTGAGGTAAATTTATCTACCAATACTGTTACCGTAAAATACGATAAATCACAGTTATCTGCTGGAGAGATTCGTGCAGCTGTGCTCTCTTCAGGATACGATTTAATAATTGACGACGAGAATCAAATTGCTTTTTTAGAAAAGGAGTATATGATGAAGAGTCGTAGAATTCGTAAAGAAGTGATAGGTGCTTGGGTTTTTGCAATTCCAATGCTTTTACTTTCTGTACAAACTCTAATGATTCCTTTTGCCGATTATATTCGTATGTTCATTGCACTAGCTGTAATGATTATGTATGGGCGAGTTTTTTATATAAATACTTGGAAATCGGCACGAAAGAAAGTTTTCACAATGGATGCACTTGTGTCTATGAGTATTACTGTAGCTTTCTTATTTAGTGCATTTAATACCATATTTCCCGAATTTTGGCCAACCAAAAGCTTACAACCTTATATGTATTATGAGGCTACTGTAGTGATTATTGCTTTTGTTTTAACGGGCAAGATGATGACTGCCAAGTCAACTGGCAATAGTAACATTGCTATTCGAAACCTCATGGGCTTAAGACCTAAGGTAGTAAATATTCGTAAGGGAGAAGAGGTTATTGAAACACCAATTAAAGAAGTAGCCGTAGGCGACTTTGTTGTTGTCCGTTCGGGTGATAAAATACCTATTGATGGTGTTATTGCTGAAGGAAACTCTTATGTGGATGAAAGTATGATTACGGGCGAATCATTACCTGTTGAAAAGGAAGTTGGGTCTCATGTAAAAGCTGGGACGATCAATCAGCATAAAGAGATTATTGTTGAGGCTCAAAAAGTAGGTGAAGACACTTTTTTAGCTCAAATTATTCACATGGTTCAGGAGGCACAAGCTAAGAAAGCTCCAGCCGTGAAGATTGTAGATAAAGTGAGTGCCTTTTTCATGCCATTCTCTATTGTTGTAGCTTTGCTATCTTTAATAATATGGGTTACTGTATCAACAGAAGAACATAATGTGTGGTATGGTATCTATGCTTGTATCTCTGTTTTGATAATAGCATGTCCTTGTGCCATTGGTTTTGCTGCACCTGCAGCTTTAATTATTGGTGTGAATAAAGCAGAGAATAATGATACTTTAATAAAAGATGCTAAAGCATTAGAACAACTACGATCTATTGATACCGTTGTTTTAGATAAAACGGGTACAATCACAGAAGGAACTACCAGTGTGATTGGCTGGTTGTGGGCTGTTCCTCAAAAAGACATTTACAAACAAATTATATTGGCTGCCGAAGAACGTGCAGACCATCCATTATCATCGGCTGTAGTTGAAGAGTTGACGATGAAAGAGAAGTTGAAACCTGTACAACTAGAATCGTTTAGAGCTCGTATTGGTGGTGGTATTGAAGTTACCTACCAAGGGGATAAATATTGGGTAGGTGGCAAGCGCCTTAAAAATGAATTTAATGTAGAGATTGAAGGTCCTCTTGTAGAGATGCTTGGTCGCTATGAAGAGAAAGGAAATGGCATTGTTTATTTTGGTAAAGAGAATAAACTGTTAGCTATTATAGCTGTTGCCGACCAAATTAAAGCAACATCATATGGTGCTATTCGTGAGTTAAGAAGAATGGGGCTAAATGTAGTTATGCTTACAGGTGATAGTGAAAGAGCTGCCAAGGCTGTTGCTAAGCGTTTGGATATACAGTCGTTCAAAGCCGAAGTGCTACCTGATGAGAAGGAGATGTTTATTCGTGACCTTCAAAAGAAAGGCAAAAAAGTAGCTATGGTAGGCGATGGTATTAATGACTCTCAGGCTTTGGCTTGTGCAGATGTTAGTATTGCAATGGGTAAAGGTACTGATGTGGCTATGAATGTAGCCATGATTACATTGATGACCTCGGATTTACTAGTCTTACCTAAGATCATTAAGCTGTCTAAACGAACAGTCAACAACATTCGTCAGAACCTGTTTTTAGCGTTTGTTTTCAATCTTTTAATGCTTCCGATTGCTACGGGCATGTTTGCCTACAAAGGCACAATGTTATCTCCGCTTTCTGTGAGTCTAATTATGATTTTATCAACTTTATCAGTAGTTGTAAATTCAATATTTTTGGATAATAGAAAGATTAAATAGCTGATTTAAAAACTTTGATACTAAAATTCCACCTATCGACAGTAGTTAGGTGGAATTTTTACATTAACTAGTCCTAACTCTGATATATTTTTCTTAGGTTTGAATACAATGAAAATAACCTAACAACTTAATTATGAAAAAAACAGCGTCTTTAATGATTCTTCTACTCGTATTGTCTATGAGTACCTTTGCTTCTAATCCTTTGAGATTTGGGCTTGAAGCAGGAGTGAACTTCAGTAAGATTAAATCGTACGATTTTAAGTATATCACTTCTTTTAAAATTGGGGCTAAGACCGAGTATTTATTACCGATGACCAAAGCGAGCCATTTTATGCTGACTTCCGGTTTATTCTTAACCGAAAAGGGTGGAAAGGT
>JASLDF010000206.1 GCA_030151635.1 Bacteroides sp.
TGCAGGTATAATGTTTTTAGAGATAACTTCATCTTTGATAAAGCTGTAACCACCATTCATAGTAACGTAGCCATCAATTAAGTGCTCAATTGAACCTAAGTTATTAATAATCATCTTCGGTCTTCCTGTTGAGATGAATACTTTATGACCATTTTCCTTCAATTGTTTAATTGCATTTATGGTAGATTGCGGTACTTCATGTGTTTTAAAACTTACTAGTGTTCCGTCGATATCAAAAAATATAGCTTTCATAATTTTCTCCTGATTGTTTAATTACAAATTTAAGAACTTAATTGACATTTTAGAAAGATTCTTAAATATACATTCTTGAAATAAAAAACGCGAAAGGAGTTGAATTGTTCCTTTCGCGTTTGAATTTATTTTGTTAGATCAGTTGATTCTCAATATGTAATAGTATTTTATCTTTCTCATCGGGGTGAAACCAAGTTATAGCTTGATTTCGTTTAAACCAAGTGAGTTGTTTTTTTGCATAGTTGCGACTGTTTTGTTTAATCTTCGTAATTGCAAAATCTAAACTCCATTCTCCGTCAAGGTAATTTATTACCTCTTTGTAGCCTACAGTATTTAATGAGTTGAGCTTTTTAAACTCATAAACAGATTTAACTTCGTCAATTAATCCTTCTTCAACCATTTGCTCTACGCGCAAGTTTATTCGATTATATAACTCTTCTCGTTCTCTATTTAGTCCTACAGTGATAATATTAAAAGGCCTATCTTTGTCTTTTTGCGTTAAGAATGAACTATAGGGTTTACCAGTCATGTAGCAGATTTCTAAAGCATGAAGGACTCGCTTATAGTTTTTTAAATCTACCTGTTCATAGTAGGTTGGGTCCAAGAGTTTTAATTCTGCACATATTTGTTCAAGTCCAAGCTTTTCATACCTATCTAGTGTCATCTGTCTAGAATCTTCGTCAACTGTTGGTATGTCATCTATCCCTTTACAAACAGCATCAACATACATCATTGAGCCTCCCGTTAATAATTGGGTGTTGTTTTTTAGAAAGAGCTTATCAAGTAGGTTTATTACTTCTAATTCATATTGAGCAGCACTATAGTAGTCTTGAAGGCCCAATGTGCCTACAAAGTGGTGGGGCACTGTTGCCATTTGTTCTGGCGTAGGCGCAGCTGTACCAATTTTTAGCTTATCGTATAGTTGTCTTGAATCTGCCGATAGAATATCGGTCTTAAAGTGTTTTGCAATTGATAGGCTGAGTTCAGTCTTTCCAACACCTGTCGGACCCACTAAAACGATTAAGTTATTCTTCATTACTGTTCCGTATATTATAATTCCTCTAGGTTTTCAAAACCTTCAATTTCTAGGCTATCGTAATCAGTGTCGCCATAGAAAGACTCATCTACATCAATTTTCTTTTGTTTAGTTACCACTACCTCTTCAGCAATAAATTGAATTGGAGCTTCACCTATTGAATTAGAACATTTAGGGTTTTTAATACTCTTACCAATAATGATTTCAGTTAATTCCAAGTAAAAACTTCTTTGATCTTTCATGTCGTACATGTGGACAAGTCTTTGCTTTTCATCTTCAACAAATTCGCTAATAGGAGTGTTATCCATTAGCCAAACGTCAACTTCAGGGTTATCGTCTGAGTCGGAAAGTTTAACCTCTTCTCGTGGTTCCCAATCATCATCACAAATAATAAATGCAGCATCTTCTACGGGTGCATATTTTACTGATTTGAAAATGGCTTGATGAAGTTGGATGAAATTTGAATCTGGATCAATTTGAATCTCACGTTTGAAGTTGTCTACTTCATCAGAAATAAGGGTAAATTTGTATATCATATCCTTGTTATATAATTAGCTATTTTAGTTATCTGTAAAAATACTAAAATTGATATTTATTACTATACTCTTTAATACAAAAAAAGTCTAGGCTTGTTTTCACAAACCTAGACTTTTTTTTTAATATTGTAAGATTATCCTCGAATAATGCCTCTTTTACTAGATCTAACGAAGTCTATAATGTATTGGATTTCATCGCTTAAAGGAATTTCTTTCTCAATACGAGCTAATGCTTCAGCACGATTTAAACCACTTTGGTAGATTAAACGGTATGCATTGTGAATATTCTCGATTAATTCATTTGAGAAACCTCTTCTGCGTAGTCCAATGATATTGATACCTGCGTATGTGATTGGTTCACGTCCAGCAATAATATATGGAGGTATATCTTGGCTAAAACGACAACCACCTTGTACCAT
This sequence comes from Bacteroides sp., assembly GCA_030151635.1. Lineage (GTDB taxonomy): Bacteria > Bacteroidota > Bacteroidia > Bacteroidales > Bacteroidaceae > Bacteroides_E. The sequence goes on from JASLDF010000206.1 coordinate 2,244, forward strand.
AACATATCCACCTACGTGGCAAAATTGGTGCATAAGTACCGAAGCACTGATAATTGCATTATCATCGACAATAATTTCACCAGCCATTTTAGTAGCGTTACCGATGATACAACCATTACCAACAATGGCGTCGTGTGCTACGTGGACACCTTCCATTAGAAGGTTGTTGCTGCCAACAACAGTTTTGTTTTTTGCAGCAGTTCCTCTATTAATGGTTACATTCTCGCGAATCGTGTTGTTATCGCCAATTTCAGAAGTTGTTTTTTCACCAATAAATTTCAAATCTTGAGGTATAGCACTTATAACAGCACCAGGGAAAATAGTATTTCCATTTCCCATTCGAGTGCCTTCTAAAATACTAACGTTCGACATGATGACATTATTGTCGCCAATTATAACATCTTTATCGATAAATACAAAGGGAGCAATTTCGGTATTCTGTCCTATTTTTGCTTCAGGATGTACGTATGCTAAGGGACTAATCATATTTAATTATTTGTTCTTAATAATTTGAGCCATAAACTCAGCTTCACACACTATTTTCTCTCCAACAAAAGCATATCCTTTCATTGTTGATATACCGCGTCTAATTGGGGCCATAAGTTCAACCTTGAAAATCAAAGTATCACCAGGAACCACTTTTTGTCTGAATTTGACTTTGTCAATTTTTAAAAAGTAGGTCGAATATTTTTCTGGAGCATCAAGTGAGTTGAGAATTAATAAACCACCTACTTGTGCCATAGATTCTACTTGTAAAACACCTGGCATAATTGGTTCTTCTGGGAAGTGTCCTTGGAAGAATGGTTCATTAGCAGTGATGTTTTTAACGCCAACAATGTAGTTAGCTCCCATTTCGGTTACTTTATCTACCAATTGGAATGGGTAACGGTGAGGTAGTAAATCTCTCACTCTGTTAACGTCCATTATAGGTTCTTTATCTGGATCGTAAGATGGAGCTTGAATTTCGTTTAAGCGAATTTGCTTACGCATAAGACGTGCAAACTTATTGTTTACGGTGTGTCCTGGTCGTGTTGCTATAATTCTACCTTTAATAGGTTTACCGATTAAAGCCAAGTCGCCAATAACATCTAACAGTTTGTGTCTAGCACATTCGTTAGGCCATACTAGTGGTTTATGATTGACGTAACCTAGTTTATCAGCATTCATATAAGGAACTTTCATAACGTCGGCAAGTTTGTCGAAATCACCTTGGCTCATAAGCTTCTCGTAGATAACAATAGCGTTATCTAAGTCACCACCTTTAATTAAACCAGCTTTAAGTAGTGGCTCGATTTCACGGACAAATACGAAAGTTCTAGCTGCAGATACTTCTTCAGCAAAGTCAGACATGCTTTCTAGTGTAGCATATTGATTTGGAAGAACTTCAGAGTTATAGGATATCAATACGTTAAGACTGAATTCATCATCTGGAAGTACAATGATTGAAGAACCTGTTTCTTCGTCTTTGAACTCTATCTTAGATTTAATGACATAATAGTCTTTGACAGCCGATTGCTCTACTGTACCAACTCTGTCAATTCCTTCAACATAGTATTTAGAACTACCGTCTAGAATTGGAAATTCAGGTCCATTGACTTGAATTAAACAGTTGTCTATTCCAAGTGCATATAGTGCAGCCATACCATGTTCAATGGTACTAACTTTAACATTGTCTTTCTCAAGGACAGTACCTCTTGTGGTTTCTGCTACAAGGTCGGCAACCGCATCAATAATTGGTTGATCCTTCAAATCAACTCGTTGAATTTTATATCCGTGGTTGTCGGGAGCAGGGTTAAAGGTTACTGTAAGTTCCAACCCAGTGTGAAGACCTTTTCCACTAAGAGAAAAGCTTTCTTTTAATGTCTTTTGTTTAAGCATTGGTCTTTTATTTTAGTTTTCCTTTAAGTTCATTTAATTCTTTACGAAGGTTATTCAGTTCATAATACATATCTGGAAGTCTACGAGTAATCGCAGCTGATCTATAAAACTGTTTAACGTCCATTGTAGGGCTACCCATAACTTGATCGCCTGATTTTAAGTTACCTGGCACACCTGATTGAGCACCTATGTTAACCTTATCGCCAATTTTAGCATGGCCAGCAATACCTACTTGACCACCAATCATGCACCACTGACCAATTTTAGTAGAGCCTGCAATACCTGCTTGTGCGGCCATAACTGTGTGTGATCCTACTTCATCATTGTGTGCGATTTGAATTAGATTATCTAATTTGGCACCTGCATGAATGATAGTAGCACCCATTGTTGCACGGTCAACACAAGTGTTCGCACCAATTTCAACTTTATCTTCAACAATTACAATACCAATTTGTGGAATCTTTTCATATCCAGCTGCGGTTGGAGCGAATCCAAATCCATCAGCACCAATAACAACGCCAGAGTGAAGAATACATTCATTACCAATTCTACATCCTTGATAGATGTTTACATTTGAGTAAATGATTGAATCGTCACCAACTTTAGCACCGTCGCCGATATAAGTGTGTGGGTAGATTGACACATTGTTTCCAATGGTCGCGTTTTCATCTATTACAACGTAAGGGCCTATATAAACGTTATCTCCAACCTTTGCAGTATCTGCAATCGAAGCCAATGGACTTATTCCAGTCTTTTTTGGTTTGCTTGCTTCGTAAAGTGTTAAGAGTTTAGCCAAACTATCATATGCATTATCTACTTTAATAAGCGTAGTTTGAATCGGGTTTTCCGGTTCAAAATCTTTATTAACTAAAACAATACTTGATTGAGTGTTATATATATAGTGGTTGTATTTAGGATTTGAAAGGAAAGATATTGCACCAGGAACACCTTCCTCAATTTTGGCAAATGTATGAACAGTTGCGTTTTCGTCACCTACAATTTGTCCTTGTATAAATGACGCAATTTGCTTTGCTGTAAATTCCATATTTTCTATTTATCGTTTATAATAGGGGTCACCCTACTTTATAATATATTGCGCAAATAACGGACATTTTTTTGTTATATCCTTGTAATTTTTAGTATATTATAATATTCACCCTATTCGCAGATAGCTAAAATAATACTTTTTACATTTTTGCGTCAAGGGGGTAATGCTCAATATATCTGATGTTTCGGATATGTTTGAGACGTTCCCATTGGGCAATAATAAATCAATACTATCGTTATAAGGATTATAGGTTTTATTTTCTATTGTTCCAGAAGAAACAAAGTATTCGACCTCTTTTTCTGTTAATTTATATTTTTCTTGAATTTCTTTCTTTACTACTGATGTCTTTTCTAAATCAAACTTGTCTTCCGAAATTTCTATTTTGAAGAGTTTTCTGTTGATAAGTCCGTAGCTTAAGGTTGAGAGAATAAAATCTGAATGAGTACTCCAAGTTTTTAAGGCACTCCATATATCGCTGTCATCGAGAAGCACAAAGTTATCTAAAACCTCAGGGTCAGATAGAAATATTTCTTTACCTAATTCATTCTTGATAAAAAAATGAAGTGCAGGTGGACAATTCAGTTCAACTCCCAGATTTGTAAGCTCTTTAGCTCTTAATAATGCACTAATAAGCATTCTTTCGGATGCAAGAGATGTTTTGTGTAGGTACACTTGCCAGTACATCAGTCTTCTGGCAATAAGGAAGTTCTCGATTGAATAAATGCCCTTTTCATTAACAACAAGTTTGTCGTCCTTGATGTCTAACATTTTAATAATTCTCTCGGAACCTATATTCCCTTCTTTTACTCCTGTAAAGAAACTATCTCGTCTTAGATAGTCCAGACGGTCCATATCCACTTGTCCACTTACTAGTTGGTATAAAAATTTCTTCGGATATTTATTTTTGAAGATATGAATCGCATCAGTTAACTCGCCTTTCATTTCTATGTTCATTCTTTCCATCAGCATTAATGAAATTAATTCATGGCTTACGTTTGGAATGAGTGTCTTTTCTAAGACGTGAGAGAAAGGTCCGTGTCCAATATCATGAAGTAGGATGGCTGCCAATACAGCTTCTTCTTCACTATTTGTTAGGTTGTGCCCTTTTCTACGTAATTGCTCGGTTGTCTTGTTCATTAAGTAAAATGCACCTAGTGAATGTTGAAAACGAGTATGTTGAGCACCAGGGAAGGCTGTTGAAGTTAGTCCTAACTGCTTAATTCGACTTAATCGTTGCATATATGGATGACTGACAATATTGTACAGCACACCCATTGGTATTTCGATAAATCCATAAACGGGGTCATTAATCAATTTTCTTCCCTGCATAATTTTTAAATTAAGTGTGATAGTTCTTCTGCCATTTGCTCTTGTAACCTTAGGGCTTCTTGGCGAGCAAAATGAGCAAAGTTTATTGAATTATCTGCATAAATAATTCCTCTAGAGGAATTAACCAATAAGCCACACTCCTTGTTCATTCCATATTTACATACCTCTTGTAGGGAACCACCTTGGGCTCCAACACCAGGAACTAGCAAGAAATGATTTGGAGCATGTTTTCTTATAGTGGTAAAAGCTTCACCGCGAGTAGCCCCAACAACATACATCATGTTGTCTGTATTACCCCACTCTTGCGATTTAGTTAAAACGTTTTCAAAAAGCTTGTTACCCTCTTTGTCTTCCATTAGTTGGAAATCGAAAGAACCTTTGTTACTAGTTAATGCCAATAGAATAACCCATTTGTTTTTGAAATTTAAAAAAGGTGTTACACTATCTTCGCCCATATAAGGAGCAACTGTAACAGCATCTACATCCATCTCTTCAAGAAATGTCTTTGCGTACATTGTAGATGTATTTCCTATATCCCCACGCTTTGCATCAGCAATAATAAACTGCTCTGGGTAATGCGATTTTATGTATTGTACAGTTTTAGCTAAAGCCACCCAACCTTTAATTCCCATTGATTCATAGAATGCAGTATTGGGTTTGTAGGCTACACATAAATCAGCAGTTGCATCAATAATGTCTTTATTGAAAGCAAACACAGGGTCCTCCTCATTTAATAAGTGAGGAGGAATCTTTTTTAGGTCGGTATCTAGACCAACACAAAGAAAAGATTTTTTGCTTTTTATTTGATTAAATAGTTCTTCTTTTGTCATAATTACAATTCCGTTTCTTTCATGCGTTCTGCATTCTCAGCTACAATTAAATGGTCAATACAATCTTGTATGTCGCCATCCATAAACGCTTGTAAATTATAAATCGTGTAATTAATTCTGTGATCTGTAATTCTACCTTGTGGGTAGTTATATGTTCTAATTTTAGCAGATCTATCACCTGTTGATACCAAAGATTTACGTTGTTCTGAACGCTCTTTGTGTTTCTTTTCAGCTTCGATTTCGTATAGTTTTGCACGTAGAATTTGCAAGGCTCTCTCACGGTTAGAGTGTTGAGATCGTCCTTCTTGACAAGTAATCACAATACCAGAAGGTTTGTGAGTAAGTTGAACTTTTGTTTCAACTTTATTTACGTGCTGACCACCTGCCCCACCTGAACGAGCTGTTTGATACTCCAAATCTGCAGTGTTAATAACAATATCAACCTCCTCTACTTCAGGAAGTGTGGCTACTGTGATTGCCGAAGTGTGTACACGTCCCTGTGATTCCGTTTCAGGAACACGTTGCACACGGTGTACACCAGACTCGTATTTCATGATTCCGAAAGCACCACTACCGATGACGTTAAATATCATCTCTTTGAATCCACCAGCTGTACCCTCATTTGAGTTTATTACTTCGATTTTCCAACCTTTGTTTTCACAATATTTAGTGTACATTCTAAATACATCTTCCACAAAAAGAGCAGCCTCATCACCACCTGTTCCAGCACGTACTTCAATAATAGCGTTGCGATCATCTTGTGGATCCTTAGGGATTAGAAGAATTTTAATATGTTCTTCTAGTTCAGGAATCTGACTTTCACATAACTCCAACTCCTCACGCGCCATCTCTTTCATATCGGGATCACTTTCGTGTGCAATAATATCTTTAGCCTCAGTGATACCATCAAGAGCCGACACGTATGCTTTACGTGCATCCATTAAATCGCTTAAGTCCTTGTACTCTTTTGTCAATTTCACAAATCTACTTTGATCTGCGATAACAGAAGGGTCGGTTATTAAAGTCGAAACCTCTTCAAATCTTGCAACTAGGTCGCCTAGTTTATTTAAAATACTGTTGTCTGCCATTTATTAATAGTTGAATTCACCAAACTCACTCTTGATAGTAAGTGATTTTTTAGAGCTTTCCTCGACACGTCCAATAATTTGTGCATCGATGTTGAACGATTTAGAAATTTCTATGATATCATTAGCAATTTCCTTTGGTACATAAAGTTCCATACGGTGTCCCATATTGAATACCTTGTACATTTCCGCCCAATCTGTTTTACTCTCTTCTTGAATCACTCTAAAAAGAGGAGGAAGTTTGAATAAATTATCTTTAATTACTTTCAATTTCTCGGGTAAGAAGTGTAGTACTTTTGTTTGCGCACCACCTGTACAATGAACCATGCCGTGTACTTGACTTCTATGATTATCTAATATTTTTTTGATGACTGGTGCATAAGTACGGGTAGGAGATAGTACTAATTTTCCAGCATTTACTGGTGCATCTTTCACTTTGTCTGTTAGTAACAGACTTCCAGAATAAACTAGGCTAGCCGGAACAGCTCCATCATAAGTTTCTGGATAATTTTCTGCAAGATATCGTGAGAAAACATCGTGTCTTGCAGAAGTTAAACCATTACTTCCCATTCCGCCGTTATACTCTTTCTCGTAGGTTGACTGCCCAAATGAGGCTAACCCTACAATTACATCTCCAGCTTTGATATTTGCATTATCAACAACATCATTGCGCTTCATTCTGCAAGTTACAGTACTATCCACTATAATGGTTCGTACTAAGTCGCCAACGTCAGCCGTTTCTCCTCCTGTAGCATAAATGCCGATTCCCATCTCACGTAATTCCTTTAGAATATCTTCAGTGCCATTAATGATTGCACCAATAACTTCTCCGGGTATTAACAATTTGTTTCTACCAATAGTCGATGAAACTAAAATATTGTTTGTTGCACCTACGCAAAGTAAATCATCAATATTCATGATTAAAGCATCTTGTGCAATACCTTTCCAAACTGAAATATCTCCAGTTTCTTTCCAATAGGCATAAGCTAAAGATGATTTTGTGCCAGCACCATCGGCATGCATAATATTGCAATATTCATCATCTCCTCCTAAAACATCAGGAATGATTTTACAAAATGCTGAAGGGTATAGTCCTTTATCAATGTTCTTAATTGCGTTGTGAACGTCTTCTTTAGCCGCACTTACGCCACGTAACATATAACGTTGGTTGTCCATGAGAATAATAATTATGTTGTATTAAATATTAGACGAAACAAAAATACTCCTTTTTTTGGATTCAGCCACTATGGATTTGGCTTACTATATATGAAAAAAGAAAACCACCCATTTGGAGTGTTGTGGGTGGTTTCTGTTTTTTTTTAGAATTCTACTTTAGGAGCGTTTTTAGCACCTTCATCAGCAGCGAAGTAAGGTTTCTTTTCAAAGCCAAACATACCTGCTAGAATATTTTTCGGGAATGTTCTAATTCCTTTATTATAGGAGTTAGCTACATCATTAAATCCTTTACGTGCAACTGCAATTCTATTTTCAGTACCTTCAAGTTGTGCTTGAAGTCCGATGAATTGCTCGTTTGCTTTCAGATCTGGATAATTCTCTCTGATCGCAAGAAGTTTTCCAAGTGCATTCGAAACATCACCTTGTGCCTTTTGGAACTCTGCCAGTTTCTCTGGTGTTAAGTTTGTAGGATCCATAGTGATTTGAGTTGCTTTGCTTCTAGCTTCGATTACTCCCGTTAGTGTAGATTGTTCGTGAGCTGCATATCCTTTTACAGTGCTTACTAAGTTTGGTATCAAATCTAAACGTCTTTGATATTGAGTCTCTACTTGTGCCCAACCATTTTCTACATTTTCTTCAGCTTTCACCAATCCGTTATAACCAGTTATTCCCCAAATAACAATGATAGCCACAACGACTAAAATAATAATAGTACTTTTTTTCATATTCTGATTTTTATTAATTTGAAATTAAAAACGTGAGCCAGCTCCACCGCCTCCTGTACGTCCACCTCCAAAACTTCCGCCACCAAAGCTTCCACCTCGTCGGCTTCCTCCGCCACCTGGACCAAATATAACTGGACCACCACCGCCTCCACGACTGCGGTTATTCATTTTTGTTTGTCTTTCTTTTCTAAACAATCGATGTCCACAATTGCTACAGACAAGTTCATTTTCTAGGATTCTATAATCTGGTGTATCTTCAATGACTCTGCTATTTACACGCGTCAGAGTTTTACGTTTGCAAATAGGGCATTTGTTTTGTTGTGCAATTTTAAATATGGTCAATAATACAATTAGAACAATGCAGCCGAATATGGCTAATATGATAAATAAATATGGACCTAAATCGGGTTCATTAGGCGTGTTTATCACCTCTCCATCTTCCATATTATCATATAGTATTCCATATACTGCATCTATTCCAGACTCCATACCCGCCGACCAATTCTTGACTTTTAAAAAAGGAATCATTTGTTGGGTTTGTATTTTCTTACAAGTAATGTCGGGTAAAATACCTTCAAGCCCATACCCTGTATTAAACTGAATACAGCCTTGGTCTAAAACAAGTAAAATTAACAAGCCATTGTCTTTTTTAGACTTTCCGATGCCCCATTTGTTGAATAGCTCGACTGCAAACTCGAAGCAATCGGCTTCTCCAATTGATGGAACTGCAACAACTGCTACTTCAGCACCAGTTTTCTGTTCTAGGGCATATAGTTTTTGATTGATTCTATTTTTAGAAGCTATCTCAATAATTTGAGTGGGGTCAGATACATAATTAGTTTTGTCTTGTATGTGTACACTTGGTATTTTATCGATTGTATATACTTGCTGTGCTTTTGCAGGTATTGCAAAAGTGACAAGTAGACATGCAATGATAGAAAAATAGATACGCTTCATATAATCAAAATCGTTTAATTGTTAAAACAAAAATAATACATCTTACTGTGATTTAAAGTATTAATGTGACTATTTCTGTTGTTTATTGATAGCTGTGCCTTTTTTAGGTTGCCACTGTAAAGTTATTAAAGCGATTGAAATAATAACGATACCCACTCCAGATTGCCAATTCGGATATTCATCTGGAAGTAGTAGCCAACTTAATAATACACCAGATACAGGTGTCAAGAACTTCCAAATATTAAGTTCTGATACTTTTACATCGGGTTGTTTTAAGAGTGTGTACCAAATTGAGAATCCAGCCGCTGGAATAATAGCTAACCATATCCATGCAATATAGAATTCAGCAGTATAATCTTTTATATAGATATCTTCAACATATAGAGATACAATATATAGAAGAATACCACCCGTAAAGTTAGCGAATGCAGTGAGGAAGATAGGATCTACTCGTTTCCTGTTTTTAGCTACGATAATATTAGTCGAAGAGCCTACTAGATTACTAGCTATTAATATGGCAATACCGAGATAAAAACTTCCACCTATTGAATTATCAAATCCACCCTTCGTAAGGCTAACAAAAGTGATGCCAATTAATCCCAATACAATAGAAAGAATTTTACGTTTGGTTAATTTATCATCTCTCAAAGTATAATGTGCCATAATGGCGATAAATAGTGGTCCACCTCCAATAATTATGGCTGATAAACTAGCCGGTACCATATTTAAACCCACGAAGAAAAGTCCATATTGCAAGAAGGTTTGAATAAACCCAAAGCCCAGCATGTATTTCCATTCTTTTAAATTGGCTTTCCAATCGACTTTTAAAATCAGAAGCAATGGAATTAATAATACTCCCGCTAACATAAAGCGCATACCCGATAAATGAATAGGAGTTGTGTATTCAAATCCTATTTTCGCTCCAGCAAATGCCGACCCCCATAAGAAGCAGGCTAAAACAATGAGGAGCTTATTTTGTAATTTGTGCATAAATTTTAATTCATGTATTGTCCAACAAAGTTGGCTACACGTAGGGTATATTCGTCTTTGTTTTCTAAATAGGAAACTGCATGTTCGGCATCTTTTACCACCCATAATTCTTTAGGGTGAGATTTTGCTTCATATAGGTCATAAACCATCCAAGTTGGTACGAAGGTGTCGATGTCACCATGTATAAATAACATAGGTTTGTTCGATTTTTTTACCGACTCTAACGCAGAAGCTTCTTTGAAATTCCAATCGTACAACAGGTCGCAAATTAAACTAGCAGTGTGTAAGATAGGAAATTCGGGAAGACCAAACCTAACACTTAGCTCTTGAGAAAACTCATCCCATACGCTTGTATAGCCACAATCGGCTACATAACACTTAATCTGCTCTAGTTGTTCTGTTCCAGATACCATCATTGTGGTTGCAGCCCCCATTGAAATACCATGTAATAAAATAGAAACCTCTGATCCATATCGTGTTAAAGCAATATTAGCCCATTCTAAAACATCGAGTCTATCTTTCCAGCCCATTTGGACAGCATCTCCCTCACTCATCCCGTGAAACTGCAAATCGGGGATAATAATATTGTAGTCTAATTCTTTGTTATATAGATGTCCAATCATAAACATTCGGATTGCATTGTCCGTATATCCATGAATAACAAGAGCTGTGTTTTTCGTTGGTACAGCAGCATCCACATAATAACCGTGAAGTCTTTTACCTTCATAATTAATGATAGTAGTATCTTTTAGTGCACCTACCGTCTTTAAACTATCTACCCACTCCTGAACATGAGGATATCGTTCATACATTTGTTCGTATGATTCGCCAATGTTTTGTCCACGGTGCGGTGTTTTTAGTGAGTAATTTACCATAAACATACCTATACCACCAGATAAAAGGATGAACAATGCTAATACGGATACTAGTCCTATCAGAATACGTTTTACTATTTTTCTTCGTTCCATATTTCCCATGCTTTAATAGCTTGCAAATGTAGCATTTCCAACCCATTTTTAATAATACAACCTTTCTCTTCTCCTTGTCTTAGAAATAGCGTTTTTTCTGGATTATATACCAAATCATAGAGCAGATGTTTAGCTGTGAGGTACTGATATGGTATATCAGGTGCAAACTCAGTTTTAGGAAATGTGCCTAAGGGTGTACAGTTTACGATGATATGGAAGCTATAAATAACCTCTTTAGTTAATTCTTCATAGGTCAGGATACCTTCACCTCCTTTACGAGAAACATATTGAGTCTCAATTTTTAATTGCTCCAAACCCAACTTTATAGCTTTAGAAGCACCTCCAGTTCCTAGAATTAATGCTCTTTTATGATGAGGCTGAAGTAATGGTTTAATAGACTCCCTGAAACCAAAAATGTCGGAGTTGAAGCCGACAAGTTTGATTTGTTGATTACTGCGAATCAACTGAATGACATTTACAGCCCCAATCTTTTTCGCTTCGGGACTAATTTCATCTAAAAGGGATAGGACATCTCGCTTATAAGGAATAGTCACATTCAGTCCCATTAAAGCACTATCTTTGACTATATCTTTAAAGTGCTCAATTTGGTCAATCTCAAAATTAAGATACTCCGCATCAATCTTCTCTTTCTCAAATTTATCAGTAAAAAATGATTTTGAAAAAGAGTGACCTAATGGATATCCTATAAGACCATATTTACGCATAGACTGTTCAATTAAGTAACCTTACTTCGTTGCCATATATAATGTGCAAATGCCGAATGTAAGTCGTTTAAATTTATATTCTTTATACCCTATTTTTTTGAAGATTTCCATCATGACCTCTCCTTGTGGAAAAGCTGCAATAGTCGTAGGTAAATAGGTATAAGCATTTTTATCCTTCGAAACCATTCTTCCCAAAACTGGTATAACAAGCTTAGAGTACACTTTGAATAATTGTTTCATCGGAAAGTGAACCGGTGTTGTCAATTCAAGAATTGCTAACTTCCCTCCAGGTTTTAATACACGGTGCATTTCAGTTAATCCTTGCTCCAAATTTTGGAAATTACGAATACCAAAAGCAGCTGTAACTGCATCATATGTATTGTCGTCATAGGTAAGGGCTAAACAATCTTCTTTTTCGAACGATATAACATCAGAAAGACCAAGCTTATCAACTTTTTTTCTTCCTACATTCATCATACCTTCCGAAATATCCGTTCCAATAATCTTCTTAGGAGTTAAGAATTTATGTGCAGATATCGCAAAATCCCCCGTTCCAGATGCCACATCCATCATGACTTGAGGATTAAACTGTTTTAGCCATTTCATTGCCTTGCGGCGCCATATCTTATCTATATTAAAAGATAAGATATGGTTTAATTTATCATATTCAGGAGCAATATTATCGAACATGTCTTCAACCTGCTCTGCTTTTTCTCGCTCTTTATCGTATGGATTTATTTCTTCTTGTTTATATTTCATTTTTTATAGTTTTCAAGAAATTGAGTTACGTTGCCTTCAATTCGTTGAACTAAGTTTTCAGAATCAGCTTTAATGAATTTTTGACCTACAATCTGTTCGTAAAGCTCAATGTATCTTTCAGAAACAGATGTAACGTACTCTTCAGTCATTTCAGGGACTTGTTGTCCTGGTTCACCCATAAAGTTATTTTCTATTAGCCATTGACGTACAAACTCTTTTGAAAGTTGTTTTTGAGGTAATCCTTTTTCAAAGTTTTCTTGGTAGCCTTTTGCATAAAAATATCTCGATGAGTCTGGAGTATGAATTTCATCAATTAGATAGATTTCACCTCCTTTTTTACCAAATTCGTATTTTGTATCGACTAAAATCAAGCCTTTGTCGTTGGCCATTGCTGTGCCTTTTTCGAAAAGAGCAAGAGTATATTTCTCCAATAATTCGTAATCTTCTTTAGTTGCTAAGCCCTGTGCTATGATTTCTTCTTTTGAAATGTTTTCATCGTGCCCTTCATCTGCTTTAGTAGTAGGGGTAATGATAGGCTGGTCAAATTTTTGATTTTCCTTCATTCCATCAGGTAATGGTACACCACAAAGTGTTCTAGCCCCAGCTTTGTACTCTCTCCATGCGCTTCCTGTAAGATATCCTCTAATAATCATCTCGACTTTAAAGCCTTCACAACGATGACCTATAGTTATCATAGGATCAGGAGTTGCAATTTTCCAGTTTTGAACAATATCTTTCGTAGCATCTAAAAACTGCGCAGCAATCTGATTTAGAACTTGACCTTTAAATGGAATTCCCTTTGGAAGTACCACATCAAAGGCAGAAATTCTGTCCGTAGCAACCATAACTATAAGGTCGTCATTAATGTTATAAACATCACGTACTTTACCGTGATAAACAGTTTTTTGCTTAGGGAAATTAAAATCGGTTCTAACTAATGCTTTGTTCATTTTTATTGATTTTTGAAATGATTACAATGAGTTTATACTTGCTTTATAAATAGCCTATTCTGCTTTTTTTCTTAGTTCGTTTCTATTTTTCTCTTCATCATCAAATTTGTCGTATGCTTCAACAATACGTTCAACTAGTTTGTGACGAACAATATCTTTCTTTGTTAATTCTATGATGCTTAAACCTTTCACACCTTTTAAAATATATAGGGCTTGTACAAGACCGGATTTTTGAGACCTTGGAAGGTCAATCTGAGTCATGTCGCCTGTAATAATCATTTTGGTGTTCATACCCATACGGGTAAGGAACATCTTTATTTGTTGAGTAGTAGTGTTTTGTGCTTCATCCAGAATAACAACGGCATCATTCAAAGTTCTACCACGCATAAATGCTAGTGGGGCAATTTGAATGATGTTTAATTCCATGTATTCTTTTAGTTTAGCCGCAGGAATCATATCTTGAAGTGCGTCATATAGTGGTTGTAAATAAGGATCAATCTTCTCCTTCATATCGCCTGGTAAAAAACCTAGTTTTTCACCAGCTTCCACTGCGGGACGGCTCAATATAATTTTTTTGATTTCTTTATTTTTAAGTGCTCTTACTGCTAGTGCAATTGCCAAATAAGTTTTACCCGAACCGGCTGGTCCAATAGCAAAAAGCATGTCGTTTTTCAGAAAGTCTTTCGCTAGTTTTTCTTGATTGGCACCTCGAGGTAGAATCGGTTTCCCAGATACATTATATACTATGACATCACTTGTTTTCTTGACTGCAGGTTGTTTGCCTTTTGCAAGATCAATGATGACAGCTTCTGTAATGTTGTTGTAAATTGCACAGTGCTTTTCCATTGCAAGAACAGTTTCTTCAAAAGCACACATTTCTACTTCATCGCCCAACACTTTAAGTGTGTTTCCACGAGCCACGATTCGAATTTTAGGGAAGAGAGATTTTAAGAGCTGAATATTGTTACTGTTTACCCCATAAAAAATAACAGGGTCGACATATTCAAGGACAATTATCTTTTCTATCATTTAGTAAACTTGAATGTTTTTACTTAAAAAACAAAGTTAAGCAAAACCTTTTGAATGAGTCAATTTCTAGATTACAATATTTAGATTAGGTTTAAAAATAACAGCTAGGGGGATTTTAAAGAATTATATTTTCATAACTTTGGTGAAACTGTTAAACTATAATTTTAGACCATGATGAAGAGAGTCTTTTCATTTTTACTAGTTCTATCCTTGTTCTCGACAGCAATGATAGCTAAAACCGTGCAGTATGATATGCGCGACTTTGGTATTCGTGCCAATGAGAATGTTGATGTTGCTGTTAAAGTGCATCAAGCATTAGAAAAAATAAAGTCAGAAATATCTTCAAAAGATGTTGTTTCTATCTCTTTTGAAGCAGGAACCTATCTTTTTAATGAAGAAAAAAGTGTCAAGAAAGAATTGTTTATATCCAATCATGACCAAACAAATCCTAAAAATATTGGATTGTATCTGGATGGGTGGTCAAATTTGACGATTCAAGGAAACGGTGCTGAATTCATTTTTGATGGAATAATGTTACCAATAGTACTGCAAAATAGTAGTAATGTAACCATTGAGGGGGTTCATATTGATTTTGCAAATCCACATATTTCTCAAGTTGAAATTATGGAAAATAACGGTGGTGAAGGCATTGTTTTTCGTACCGAACCATGGGTTAAGACAAGAATAACTGATAAGGGTAAATTTATTACTTTTGGAAAAAACTGGGAACAAGAACTATATACAGGAATTGCTTTTGAAAAGCAAACTAGACACATCCTATACAAAACTAGTGATTTAAATGTAGATTTATCACAAGTATCTCAACTTAGGGCTGATACTTATAAAGCTCCTAAATGGCAAGACTATCGTTTAAAAGTTGGTACTATCGTAGCACTAAGAAACTATTATCGTCCTACTCCAGGTATCTTTCTAGATCACAACATAAATACAACTTTAAAGGATGTAACTATTCATTATGCTCAAGGAATGGGTTTGTTAGCTCAGTTGTGTGAGAATATAACTTTAGATGGTTTTTCTGTTCGTTTACGTGGAGATTCAGACCCTCGTTATTTTACAACGCAAGCTGATGCTACTCATTTTTCAAGTTGTAAAGGTAAAATTACATCAGTTAATGGGTATTATGAAGGGATGATGGACGATGCTATTAATGTGCATGGAACTTACCTTAAAATTGTAAAACAACTAGATTCTAAAACTTTAGTAGGTCAGTATATGCACCCTCAAGCTTATGGCTTCGAGTGGGGTAGAGTAGGTGATGATGTTGCGTTTGTGAAATCTATAACAATGGAATATTTAGCAGATGCTAATAAAGTTGTTGCTATATCTCCTTATGATAAAGATGAAACTCACGGTGCAAAACAATTTAAAATTCAATTCAAAAAAGCTGTTGAATTTGATTTAGAGAACGACTCTTTTGGGATTGAAAATTTAACATGGACACCAGAAGTGACATTCGAGAATAATCTTTTGAGAAATAATCGTGCTAGAGGCGCTTTATTTAGTACTCCTAAAAAAGTTCTTGTCAAGAAAAATGTATTTGACCATACTTCAGGAAGTGCTATTCTCTTGTGTGGCGATTGCAACGGCTGGTATGAAACAGGTGCTTGTAGAGATGTAACCATTGAAGAAAATCTGTTTATTAATTCTTTAACTAGCTTGTTCCAATTTACCAATGCAGTAATTTCTATTTACCCTGAAATTCCAAACCTGAAAGATCAAGAACGTTATTTCCATGGAGGCAAGAAAGATGCAATTCGCATTCAGAATAATACATTTGTAACTTTTGACGCCCCAATAGTATATGCAAAATCGGTTGATGGATTGCTAATCAAAGATAATGTTATCATCAAGAATGAGGATTACAAACCTTTTCACTGGAATGGTGAAATGTTTAAATTCGATCGCGTTGTAAATAGTACAATTATTAATAATAAATGGGTGAAATAACCAATGTTTTTCATCTCCCTTAGAAGGCTGAAGCTTCTTTGAAAGAAGACTGAGTTATCATGCCGAGAAGACACGCTCTTCTCGGCATGATGTTTATTAGGTCTTTTATATACTTTGTAAGCTCGTAATAAATAAATTATCTTAATGGTAGGTTATCATGCAAAATTCAATGTTTCTTTCGTTTAGCTATCCACGTTCAAAATACTACCTTTGTAGTTTAAAATTGTAAAAAAAAGAATTGTGTATAGATACTTTATATATTTAGCCTACGATGGTGAGAAATATCATGGTTGGCAAATTCAACCCAATGGAATTAGCATCCAAGAAACTTTGATGAAATACTTAGCAATGCTGTTGCGTCAAGATATTGATGTTGTAGGTGCAGGACGTACAGATGCTGGTGTACATGCAAAAAAAATGATTGCTCATTTTGACTTCCCAATGGTCATTGATACAAAGCAATTAACAGATAAATTGAATAAAGTACTTCCAAGAGATATTTCTATTTTCAAAATAGTAGAAGTGAACCAAGACGCCCATTCTCGTTTTGATGCAGAGTCTCGTACTTATGAATATTACATTACTACCCAGAAGAATCCATTTAATCGCAATTATGCATATCAATTGTACTACTCGGTAGATGTTGAATTGATGAATGAGGCTTGCAAAGTTTTATTTGAATTTACAGACTTTACTAGTTTTAGCAAGTTGCATACGGATACAATGACCAATTTTTGCACTATTTTTAAAGCTAAGTGGAATCAAATTGATGATACTACCTTTTGTTTTACGATTCAAGCTAATCGCTTTTTACGCAATATGGTTCGTGCTATTGTAGGAACATTGTTAGAAGTTGGACGAGGTAAAATGTCGATTGAGGAGTTTCGAAAAGTAATAGAAAAACAAAATAGATCTGTTGCAGGTACTTCTGTTCCTGGCCATGCACTGTTTTTGGTGGATGTCGCTTATCCTGAAAATATATTCAAATAAATATTTAAATTACAAATACCTATGTGGTTAGCTTTAGCCTTTCTTTCGGCAGCACTTTTAGGATTCTATGATGTTTTTAAGAAAATGTCTCTTAAAGACAATGCAGTCTTACCTGTTTTATTCTTGAACACCGTTTTTTGTGCAACACTTTTCTTACCATTTTTATTTCTATCCACTTTTTATCCAGAGACACTAGAGGGTTCTTTATTTTATGTTAATTCGGCAAGTTTAGCAACACATGGTTTAGTATTTCTGAAATCTATGATAGTTTTAACTTCATGGACTTTTGGTTACTATGGAATAAAAAATCTACCCATCACAATTGTCGGGCCTATTAATGCAACAAGGCCTATAATGGTCTTATTAGGTGCAATTCTAATCTATGGTGAGCGTTTAAACTTGATGCAGTTTATTGGTGTAGCTTTAGCTATTTTTTCACTGTTTATGCTTAGCGTATCGGGTAAAAAGGAAGGTATTGACTTTAGAAAAAATAAATGGATACTTTGCGTTGCTATTGCGGCTATCGCTGGTGCTGCTAGTGGTTTGTATGATAAGTTTTTGTTACAGAGAGTTGAGCCTATGGTTGTGCAATCTTGGTTTAATATCTATCAAGTTTTAATAATGGGTACAGTTTTGATGTTGGTATGGTATCCTAAGCGTAAACAATCGACTCCTTTTAGCTGGAAGTGGACTATTTTGTGTATTTCTATTTTCTTGTCATTGGCAGATTTCGCCTATTTTTATGCAATGGCAATGGATGATGTCTTAATTTCTGTTGTTTCAATGGTTCGTAGAGGCAGTGTTTTAGTTTCCTTTTGTGTAGGTGCGATGATTTTTAGAGAAAGAAACTTAAAAAGTAAGGCTATAGACCTGTTGTTAGTGTTAATTAGTATGATATTCTTATATTTAGGTACCAAATAAATAAATTGATTATGATAAAAAGAGGTTTACTTCTAACTGTATATATGTTTTGTTGTTTATTCATTATGAGTGCTCAGGAAAAAGCTGAACAACCTAAAATGAGCGATCTATTCCTTAAAATGCCTTTATCGCTAACCCCTTTATTGTCGGATGTTGATAAGGCAGACTTTGTTGATTTTAAGGCGAGTGATATGAAAGCTTCATTGACAAATAAATTGGGCGGAACTTCAGAAATGGTTACTTTATCGAATGACTATTCATTGATTCAAATGACTTCAAAAAGTAGTTTGCAAATTAAATTACTTCCCTATTTAGATGGATATATTATTGCAGCAGTAAATACAGTTGATGGACCAGCCGCAGATAGCCAAATTAAATTCTACAATTTAGATTGGTCTCCGTTGCTTGAGGATAAGTTGTGTCCAACCTTTCGTTACACCGATTTTATTCGTATTAATGATGTCGAGAAAAGTAAAGAAGCTGTATCCGCCTTGGCTGGTCTACAACTTTTAGTGTATGGCTTGAAGTTTTCTCCTGACACTACAACTTTACATGTTGATTTTACCTCTCAAACTCTTTTAGAAAAGAAAGCTCTAGAAACTTTATCTCCTTTTTT
>JASLDF010000241.1 GCA_030151635.1 Bacteroides sp.
AAAGGTTGTTGGAGGCTTTGTATGTTTTGCTCTCTGAGCGTGGAATACCTAAAATATGTTTGGGGGTTGAAGAGCATAATTCTAATGCCATTCGGTTGTACGAGCAACAAGGTTGGTCCACCTACGATTCCATTGGTCCTTACTTGGTGATGAGCAAGGTTGTGGGCGATTTATAGTAAATAGGAATAGGCGGTAATTCTTTCTTTTTCTAGGTCTTCCTTGGTTAAAACCGTGAAATTTAAATGGGTCTTTTGAGTGCCCTATTTTAGAGGTGTGCCTGATGCAGACAACTTTTTCTTGTTGTCTTTAGCGTGTTGTTTATTGCTTTTTGGTGTAGTCATGTCTATATTGTTATTTTATTGAAGATTAATATAAGAAAATTAATAGAGAACTTTCGAATATGGCTGTTATATATAATTGAAATTGCAATTGTTTATTGATGTTAATATAGAGTTGCCCTTCTATATTTCATATTAATGTAGCTAAAGACTTGCTGAATTATATGTTGTATTCTGAATATTAGAACATTGTATTTTATTTTAGAGAATCGTAATGATTGCTTGGGTTTAAGGGTGTTTCTGTGTTTTGTTTGTAATTGTTTAATGGTTAGAATGTTGATTTGATTAGAGACTTTAACCACTTGGAGCTTGTTTAGTACCTGATTTCGCAATTAAGTTAACAATTATATACGTATATCTATTTTAATTATTAAATTATGTAATCGATAATTTAGAATACAATGGATTACACTACTATAAAAACACCCAAGCAGTCTTTGAACCCTGCTTTTCTGAAAATTAGACCAGAACGTAAAGATATAGAACACTTTAAGAAAGAGTTTTCTATTTTGATGGATCGTTTAAAAGCCAACCCAAAAGAATCGGAAGAATTTCATAAAAACTTAGTCATTGACTTCTTGGACTCTGTGTATTATAAAAATAAATATTACATCAATACGTTCGAAAGAAATGACCTTGTCATTCACAATTCTCCTAAATCAACCTCATCTGTAGGTGTTTTAATTGAAGCTAAAAGTCCCACGAATAAAGCCGAAATGGTAACGTGCGACAACTTCAATGTGAAGTCTTTTCAAGAACTGGTTTTATACTACTTACGAGAAAGAAAAACTAACAAAAATTTCGAGTTGCGCTACCTTGTAATCACCAATGTGAATGAATGGTTTGTCTTCGATGCACACGAATTTGAGCGGTTGTTTTATAAAAACAAGAAGCTATTAAAGCATTATGAAGATTTTGTAGCTGGGCGATTGTCTGGAAACACGACCAATTTTTTTTATACGGAAATTGCTCCTACCTACATTAAGGAGGTTCAAAAGGAAATTGCCTATACTTATTTTGACATTCGTTCGTACGAGAAAATTATTCGCTCTAACAACATTGAAGAAGACAAACAACTCATTGCACTCTATAAATTTCTGTCACCAACGCACTTGTTAAAGTTGCCTTTTGCTCAAGACTACAACGAGTTGAATAAAGATTTTTACGACGAGTTGCTGCATATATTGGGGTTGAAAGAGGTGAAAGAGGATGGGAAAAAGGTGATTGTACGCAAGCCCGAAAAGGAACGAGACAATGGCTCATTCATTGAGGGGATTATCTATGAACTAGAATCTAGAGGTATATCGGATGTATCGAATGTAAGTAATTATGGTACGGATTCCGATGAGCGGCTGTTTAACATTGCTCTTGATCTTTCTATTACCTGGATTAACCGAATTCTATTTTTAAAGTTGCTCGAAGCACAAGTCATTAAGTACAAATCGAGCTTGGATTATGCGTTTTTATCTTCCATGAAGCTAGATAGTTTTGATGAGCTAAATGGTCTTTTCTTCCACATCTTGGCTGTTAAACCTAAGAGTCGACGAGAGGGCTATTTAAAAGATAAATTTAACCATGTTCCCTATTTAAATAGCTCTTTGTTTGAGCACACGAAATTAGAGCGAGAAACCATTACGATTAACACGCTTCCGGACAAAGCAAAAATAGCATTATATAATCGTTCGGCTCTTAAAACATCGGCAGCCTACAAAGGATTAGATCATGTTATGAATCCGTTGAAGTATCTATTGGATTATTTGGATTCATACGATTTTAGTAGTGAGGGTTACGAAGATATTCAAGAAGAGAGTAAGGCTTTGATTTCGGCATCGGTTTTGGGATTGATTTTCGAGAAAATAAACGGGTATAAAGATGGCTCGTTCTTTACACCGAGCTTCATCACGATGTACATGTGTAGAGAAACAATTACCAAGGCTATTCTTCAGAAGTTTTACGAACGCAAAGGGTGGGAGTGTAAAGATCTTGTGGCACTCTATAATAAAATAGATGATTTGGCGGAAGCGAATGAAATCATTGATTCAATCCGAATTTGTGACCCTGCTGTTGGGTCGGGCCACTTTTTAGTTTCTAGTTTAAATGAATTGATTCATATAAAGTCGGAATTGGGTGTGCTGGTTGATAAAGATGGAAAACGCTTGAAAGGTTATGACATTACCATTGAAAATGATGAGTTGATTATTACAGACGAAGAGGGTAGTATTTTTAAGTATAACCCGAGTAGCAAGGAGAGTCAAAGGATGCAGGAATCGTTGTTCTTAGAGAAGCAAAAGCTCATTGAGAACTGTTTGTTTGGCGTTGACTTAAACCCCAACTCGGTTAAAATTTGTCAGCTGCGACTGTGGATAGAGCTTTTAAAGCATACATACTATATCCAAGGAACGAACGAGCTTGAAACGCTTCCCAACATTGATATCAATATCAAAGTAGGGAACTCCTTAATTAGTCGTTTCTCGCTTGATGAGGATATTAGACCATCTTTGAAGAGTTTGAAAATTAATATATCCGACTATCAACATGCGGTGGATACTTACAGAAATGCCCACGACAAGCACGAGAAACATGAACTGGAGCAATACATCAAGCAGCTTAAGATGGACTTGAAAACGGAAATTAGCCAAAGTGACAAGGCGTACAGAAGGTATGCAAAGGCTAACAATGAACTAAGGACCTTAAAAGAATCTGCATTATTTGAACACACCGCACAAGAAAAGAAGAAAATTAAAGCACTAACACTCATCGTAGATAAATATCTGCTGATGAAAGCTGAGGTAGAGCACAATATCATTTATCAGAATGCCTTTGAATGGCGGGTAGAGTTTCCTGAGGTCTTGGACGATGAGGGTAATTTTGTTGGTTTTGATGTGGTGATTGGGAATCCACCCTATATCCAACTTCAAAAGATGGGCGACTATGCCGACATTTACAAAGATATGAATTTCGAGGTTTTCGAACGTACTGGAGATATTTATTGCCTCTTCTACGAGCTGGGTAGATCGATTGTGAAACCTAATTACCACCTGTCTTTTATCACTTCAAATAAATGGATGCGAGCGGGTTATGGAAAGTCTATGCGAGAGTTTATCGTGAATAAAACAAATCCTATTGAACTGATTGACTTCTCGGGATATAAAGTCTTTGATGAAGCTACGGTTGATGTGAATATATTGTCTTTTCAGGTATCTGATAATAAGGAGGATACGGTGGCGTGTAAAGTGGCTAAACCATTCAATAATCGTCTAGAAAAATTGAGCGATTATATTAGCCTGAATAAGGTACACACGAGCTTTGGGCAAGATGCTGTAAGTTCTTTCGTAATCTTGTCGGAGATTGAACGCAGTATCAAGGCGAAAATTGAGGCGGTGGGCACTCCACTCAAGGATTGGGATATCAATATTTATAGAGGCATATTAACGGGATATAATGAGGCGTTTATTATTGATGGGCATACGAAAGATAGACTGATTGCGGAAGATCCCAAAAGCAGTGAAATTATTCATCCGTTGCTGCGCGGTAGGGATATCAAGAGATATGGCTACGAATTTGCGGACAAATGGATTATTTACACACACAATGGGACCCAAACATCTGCTAGAGTGGATGTTGAAAATTACCCAGCGATTAAGAAACACTTAGATAACTATTATCCTCAACTTGAAAAAAGATGTGATAAAGGCGATACCCCCTACAACTTGCGTAGTTGTGCTTATACGGACGATTTTTTTAAGCAGAAAATTGTGTATCCTAACATGACAAAATTTCTTCCTTTCTATTTAGATAACAGAAAATTTATTACAAACCAAAAATGCTTTATTATCACAGGCAATAACTTAGCATACCTAACATCCTTTTTCAATTCAATGCTGTTTAAATATGCCTACAGAGATAACTTTCCTGAATTACTTGGTGGAACAAGAGAATTGAGTAAAATATTTTTTGAAAAGCTTTATGTAAAAAAAGTCAGTCAAAGTTTAGAGTTCGAATTTCAACAGATAATTGATGTTATGGAGAGTTGTAAAAATGATAAGATGTTACAATCAAAACTTCAAAATGAAATTGATTTTAAAATTATGAGCATATATGAACTTTCACAAAAT
>JASLDF010000019.1 GCA_030151635.1 Bacteroides sp.
TTTTCTATTGATATCCAAAAAAGGAATAAAAGATTTCACTTGATCTTGTAGTGTTGCTACTAAGAAACTCTATTAAACATTGGAAAAATGTTTATCTCGAAAAGAGATGCAGGTATTTCCTGCACATGGTCTAATCATTCGTCTTAATTACCACAATCCCTACTAGTTGGCTCCTAATACCAATTTAATATTTGCTGTGCTTCAAACAGGGCCAATCCTATTTTACGAATATAACCAAATGCATTCATGGCTAAGCATTTAGTAATCCTTGGTGGTAACCAGTTTATCAGATGTAAATAAAGTACAAATGAATGAACCCAGTGTTTTAATATAAGTGTAAGTCTTAATTTAATAGTAAACTATATTATAAAGTCAATGTCTTGTCAACCTTGCCTTCTATACATACAAATCTAAGCCAATAATTCAAAATAAACAACACCAAAATACATTTTCACCCTTTTGGGTAATGATTTTACGGGTAATTATGCATTAATTAATGCTATCACAAATCATACAATCAACTGATTATTAATAAAATGAATACAAAATCAAGCTTTGACACAAGTTGAAAAATATTTTAATATAATGCCATATCAACTTAGCAGTTACCAATAATCTAGTCATCTTAGAATAGACCAAATAAATAAGAATAGGACACCTACCATCTGTAAGTATAGGTCTTAATATTATACTTTCCACAAACAAGGAGTTGTTACATCAAGTCAAAAGAAAAAAAGTGTCTTAGTTTACGGTAAAACTAAGACACTCATGTGTTTCTATATTCGAAATATAGCAAAGCTAATCTGCCTTTATCTCATTAATATCTACTAATTTATTTACAATTGCATAAATAGTCAATCCTGAAGCACTGTGTATTTGCAATTTTCTACTGATGTTTTTACGGTGCGTATTAACCGTATGAATCGATAAAAACAAATGCTCGGCAATCTCTTTATTGGTCATGCCTTTAACAACACAAACCACAACTTCTTTTTCACGCTCACTTAGTGTTTCTTGATCATCGTCTTCGTCTTCTTTCCTAACCAATGTGTAAATGGTTTCCCCAATGGTTGGTAAGCTATCGAACAGACTAATCTTCGCATCGTATTTGCTCAATACTAACGGGTCAACAAAAGTTGTATAGAGTGCTATTAATTTAATTTTCTTATTTTCTGATAGCTCGCTATTGCTTGCCATGCTTTGGAAGTTTTCAATGTTAAAGTGCCCTTCGAAGTAAGGGTTTACAATCAACACATCGACAGGTTGTGTTAAAAGACAATCTTCTAAGTCGGCCATGCTAGCCAATTCAACTACTTGAATATTCAACTTAGGCAGACGCTTCAATGTTGTGAACACACCAGAACGCACAATAACAGATTGATCGGCAATGGCTACAAGTAATGTTTCACTAATTTTCATTTTCAGAAAGTTTACGTTCTAAATTATATACTACAGGTGAAAACAAATAATCTTCAACCTTACAATGCCACTCGAGTCCTTTTTCACAAGAGTAAATTTCAAGAAGCCCTGCCGTCAGATAATAATGATTCACATCCTCGGGTGTGTATTTAATAAGTATATTTTTTAGTTCTTTTAAACGATCACTCACCAAATCATGGTGTTTTGAGAAAGTTGATATTTTGAATTTCGATTTCACTTTACCGTCAATTAGTTTTTCAACATAATCGAACACTGTTATGTCTTCAAAATCCATATGCTTTTCTACCTCGCCCATATATTCGTCGAACGATTGCAAAATAAGTCTAGCCACTTTATCACTTGACTTTTCTATTGCTTTTTCAAGCTTACGGCGTATGCTGGGTAATAAATACTTCAGAAAATAGATGTGAGAACGTCGCAAGTAGTTGGTTAGGCAACGTAACGATATTTCATTATAACTCGTGTCTAAACGTGCAAAACCGTCGGCAACGAAATTTATCACAGCCAGAAAAGTAGAACAATCGACTCCCCTTTCATCGCATACTTCCTGCACTGTTTTATCGCCAAACCCAAGGGTTATGTCAAAACAGCTCATCACTTGCAACAGCGTGTCGTCTCCACTTATGAGGGATGCCATTTTGTCTGTAGGGCTATAGGCCAATAATTTATCCATAATATATTTTGTCGAATTTCTTTAATTACAAATTAACACAAAAATAACGGGCATTTCAATCCCTATTATTAGGTATTATCCCTCTTAACACTCAAAATAAGCATAGTGTTTAGCCCGAATATAGAGTAAACTACTCTTTTAATGTTTTTTTTAGAATTTATTCAAACCATTTTAAATTTTGCATAACAAATCAATCTGATTAAATTTATTTGAACACCCCACGGTCATACCATCAGAAGAAAACAATAATTCTAATGATGAGATAGATAGGATAATAATTTTATCATTCTAAAAATTTAAATTGAATGAAAATTTCAAATTATGAACTGGCAACCATTTTTTGAGTCTACCAGGTGAAGGAATCTTATTTTAGCAAGAATTTAAAATGGTATATTGAAGATAAATGAGTGAAAATATTATTTATTCGGCATAAACCTTTCATTATATAGCCTTATGTATTAGTTTAGGGAAAGCTTTGCTCTAACTAGACAATAAAGGGCAAATTTAAGACTAGACTTACTTATTATATTATATAAAATGAAAGCAACTCATATACTGACTCCAAAGCCTGGAGAGTTTTTGGGTGGCTAATAGCTAACACGCGTATGAGAAATTCGGATTTATTTCATCAAGAAAATTCAATCAACGAGGTGCCAGCTTCGGGATATGCCAATGTGGAGTATTATATTGAGGTGGCCAAGGCGATTTCAAGAACTACTTATAAGTCGATATATATTGTAGATTATTACAAAAAGAATCTTCTTTATTCATCGTCTAATCAACTTTTCATGTGCAAAAATGCAGTGAACGATGTTGTGAAAACAAATTCAATTTTTAATATTGAACGAGTAGCACTTCAAGACCGTGAATTTGTGCTAAAAGCATCGGAAGTGGCTAGTAATTTTATTCATGCACAACCCGAAGCTGATCGAACCAAGTATAGAATATCATGTAATTTCCATATTGCAGATAGTAGAACAAGCAACAAGACCCTTATTAACTTACAAATGACTCCTATGAAACTGAATGACGACGGAAAAATTTGGTTGGCTCTGTGCGTTGTATCACTAGCACCTGGAAGAGGAGGTGGCAATATCATTATACAAAAAGAGGCGAATAATTGGGTATGGAAGTTTGATATGGAAATCGACCAATGGGTTAAGGCTGACGATATAGAACTCTCGGAATCCGAAAGACTTGTCATTGCTCTATCACACCAAGGGCTGTCTATGAAAGATATTGGACAGGAAATGTCTAAGTCTATTGATACAATTAAATCGTATCGTAAAAGGATTTTCTTAAAACTAGGGGTTGATAATATCAACGAGGCTATTGCATGTACAATGCTCTATCAGCTCCTGTAAAGATAGGCAGAAAATGGCACTAGCTTAGATAAATAAAAATTAAAGGAATTGCTTCGATATTGGCTTTAAAGTCAAGTACATTATCTGCGTTTTTTACGTTTCATCTGAAAAATATTGATTAACTTTAACACGAATATAAAACGTTATTTAAATATTATCGGTCTGTGAAAAAAACGAAGATATTAGTCATTCGAATTCGCCGTGTCGGAGACGCAATCCTATCCGAGACAATTTGTAAGAGCTTAAAGAAAAGTATACCAAATGCTGAAGTTCACTATTTGGTTTACGATTTTATAGGCGATTTATTTGAGGCAGATCCTAATATTGACAAAATTATTCGCATCAACAGACGGGAGAGTCATGAGCTTAGAAAATACATTAAATTTGCTTGGCAAACCGTGCACCAAGAAAAATATGATATTATCATAGACCTCCGTTCAACAATAAGCACCCTCCTTTTTTCTGCTTTTTCAAGAAAAACAAAATATAGAATTGGCGTAAAGAAATGGTACAACCGCTTTATTTTAAATAAAAGGGTTAAGCCTAATACGGAGGAAAATTACGTCACTAATAAATTAGGATTACTTGACCCATTAGCTAAAGAGTTTGAGATTAAAAAAGATCCAAATTTCGAAATTTTCATCAAGGATGAAGAGGTACTAGCCTACAGAAAAGTTATGGAGAAGCAAGGGGTCAATTTCAAGTATCCTGTTATGGTTGCTGCTATCTCCACAAGAATAGCCATGAAACGATGGCCAATTGAGTATATGACAGAAGTATTGGAAAATGTCAAGACGTCGTTTCCAAATACACAAGTTATTCTATATACAGCCAGAAAGGAAGATGAAGCTATGGCACTAGATATGTTTAACAAGCTAGATAAACCAACACAGTTCTACACCGGTATTCAACCCAATGACTTAAGAGAACTAGGTGCGATGATGGCAAATACTGATTTCTTATTTGGCAATGAAGGGGACGCACGACTGTTGGCACAAGCACAAGGAAAGCCTTCTTTGGCTTATTTTGCTCCTGGAAGTATTTATAAACAATGGTTACCAATTACGGCCGATGCGAACCAAGCATTATCGCATGAAAATATTTACACGCCTCAAGAGGTAAGAAAATTGGCATATCGTGATTTAATTTATGCCGTAACACCAGAAATGGCTTGGAAGAAATTGGAACTCGGATTAAATAAAATAATTCGAAACACTTAATTATTAAGATAATAGAGATAGGTGCTCTAAAGGCATCTACTTGTTTGACATAAACACAATAGTAAGGTCATTTCATAATTATGGAGTGACCTTATTTTTTAATATAACTACAGATCTAAAAGTACCTAGATGGGTTAAAGAAGATTCCGATTATCCGTTCTGAGTATTACAAACAGCATATTATTGTATATACTAGCACCGAAGAGTTTTGTATGAAAACATTGTGATAGATAAGAATGTAAGGACTATTGTAAAAAATTAGGCATAAAAAAAGGAGCAACGCCTTGCTCCAATCTTGTTAACCTTAAATCTAATACTATGAAAAACACACTGCAAATGTAGTGTTTCTTGCCGTATCTCCAAAACCAACGGGACAATTCGTATGTTATATAACATACATTAATAGTTTATTCGATTTTGTTAATATTTTCGAACATTAAGAAAAACCACTACCTCACCTTTAGAACACTGCGCCAACCAGAAGAAGTATAGATTGAGAACTCTTCAGCAAATTGCTTAAATTCAGCATCTTCTAAATCTGTTCGTGACACCCACTCTTTCATTATTGAGATCTCGGTGGAGGCAATAATTCGCATAAAGAATGGTGTAATATCTATATCGAGGTGTGGAAAGCGATTTTTCATACAATTTAGATATTCATGCCCCATTGCTTCGGCTCGAGATACCAAAACATCGGAGTAGTTTGCCAATTCAGAGCCTTCTGAATTAAAGAACAGGAGGTAAAGCTCTTCTCTATTGCGTTTTACTACATCTGCAAAGTGCCAAAATAAAGGTTTATTGTGTTGATCTTTTTCAAATACATCTAGAGTTAAATTAACATCACTATTATGAGCTAACATTACCTGCTCCAACTCCTCTAAGACCGGTTGCAAAACTCCACGAAAGAGAGCATCCTTACTTTCGAAATAGTAATAAATATTACCCAATGCCATTTCTGACTTTTCCGAGATATAGCGCATAGATACTCCTTTGTAACCTTTCTCTATAAATGCAATTCGAGCCTGCACTAAAAGCTTTTCTTTAACCGAAGTTGTAGCCATATTGATTATTCTTTATTTTGAGATAAAGTTATGGAATATAGCGCCGTTTACAATACCTAAAAGGAGGTAGTTT
This sequence comes from Bacteroides sp., assembly GCA_030151635.1. Lineage (GTDB taxonomy): Bacteria > Bacteroidota > Bacteroidia > Bacteroidales > Bacteroidaceae > Bacteroides_E. The sequence continues at coordinate 5,832 of JASLDF010000019.1, forward strand.
AGATATAGTTTGATAACCTACTCTTGTAATATTTAACAATGAAGAACTATTTCTACATTCTTATTTCATAAATCGCCCCAGTAAAGACCCTTTATTAGACTCCAACTAAGGCAACAATTCATCGAAGATTATAATGTATCAATTAGTTATAAATATACAAGAACACATTGTTATATACACCTTTGCATATAGATACTTTTAATATTCACTTTCACATTATTTATGGAAAGTTATTCACATAATCACTTGTATATCTTCAAACAAGCGTTATATTTGCCTATATCAAGAGTGGATATGTAAATACTTAAATAAGTAAAGAATATTTATACATCGACATCCTTTATTTCAGGATTCATATATATGCACTTTGACATCATTAATAATCGAAATATTCATAAAAGATGAAAACGAATTTATTATCACTTAGTTTAATCCTTGTTATTATTGCTGTTATATTGATGGACTTCAATGCCCCTCAATTGAGCAACAATTTTATATCATATGGAATGATTTCGGTAGCAACATTACTATTTACAGGTTTATATATTTACAACCTCAAACAGATAGAAGAACAAGCTTAAGAGATACAGATAGATAATGGACCAAGTGGACCATTCAATTTAATAGATAGAATAGTATTAAATATTTTTTGTGGAATTTAATCTTACATAAGTTTCCATTCTTTAGGCTTTATTTGCACAGCTGGATGGATATCAATGATATTTTGCTTATAAACTAGTGGAATAGTAAATTAAATGAGCCTATATGTATCGTGAATTAGCTTATTTTTACAATTTCCACATTTATTCATTGTAGTCTAATGTAAAACACCTATTTTAGATTGTGATTTCAACAATGGCCGTATGAATTTTTCTTCCGAACATCATAAACTATCACGGACAAGAGTAAAAAGCCCTGCAGTTATTCTTACCCGCAATTTCGACTTTGACAAAAGTACGATTAAGAAAATCACGTCAGATTATATCGTAACAAGTCGCAATAGGCCAATCCTTTTTACACTGATTTATTCTACACTAGCTTTTCTAATCATTTTTTATTCGGCACATTTCGTTTTAACCAATTTATTATACCTAACAGATTTTAAATTATTTGATTACATTTCAGTAATTATCGCGTCTATTTTAGCCATCTGTAGCTGCATCTTTTTAATAAGCTTTATACTAAATACAAATCGTATTTTCATTTATAGCAGAAAGAATGGAACACTGACAATGCAGTCTAGTATTTTAAATTGGGCATCAAAAACAGCAGTACTCAATTTTGATGAAATGCGCTTTGTGTCCTATTCATTTAAATATATCACTTTTTCTAAGCTAATATTTCCAAGCTCTAGTTATTGGACCATTCTTTTTTGGGGTAAAAGTAGCAGAAAGAGATTCTTCACATATATCTCTTATCTTAGCCTCTTTATGGACAGAAATAGGCCATTATCAGAAGGTTCTGAGTTCGACAGATTCAGAGAAGAAGATAATGCCCGCAGAGATAAAAGTGGCAATCAGCCTCCTTTATTTGAAGATTTATCTGAGGTAGCTTCGATTAAAGAAATGTTTAAATAGAGTATATTCTTCTATCCACCTTTCCATTGAAATCCGACATTCAAAATCATTTACTACCGTTACACAGGTCGTTAATGAAGTAATGATTCTAACGAATTGTTCTTGTTAAATACCCTATATCGTAATAAATCTGCATAATATATTCATATGATAGTTACTAGGCTACCTTGTAAATATCATTGTGTTATACGCTCATACTTTATATTAAGGTTTAGCTATATGTTTGTACAAGTGTTTCCTAAAAGAAAATGGTTTTAGAGTTATTCCTCAATGTTACTATATCTCCCCACAGCAAGTAGTTGTAGCATTATCTTGTATAACACACTTCTGCATCACATCGATTTTGATCATAGAACTGCCCTCTATTTTCTTAACTACTGCAAGCTTGAAAGATAAACTATAATCTTTCTGAGTACGTTTAACATACTGAGTGTTTAATTCTTCCATAACATTACCTTTTTAAGTACAACGCTATTCCGAACGAGAGATTTTCAATAAAAAAAGGAGCTACTCAATGATGAGTAACTCCCTATAATCTCGTTTTTAGCCTTTAATATTGCACTATATAGTATATTATAAGCTTAAGCTATGTGACACATTCTCAACTGACGACACTTCGTGCATAAATAAACATTGAGGAACACAATACTACATAGCATAACGATCCATGACACGTACGTAAACATTTTCATTCACTCCAGGATTCATCAAAAGAAGTAGTAATGTCTGACTAGAAATAAATTTAGACTCTAATATAGCCAAATACACCTCTTCTGAGAGAGCTATGTTTGTTGCCAGTTTATTTAATGTAGCACCTGTAGTCAGCCTATCAAGAATCATTTTATATTGCTCAATAGATAGTCCAGTATTCAACACAAGACCCTCATCAAGATTAGCTTCAGCCAGAAACTGGAGTCTCAGATTCTCAGATATATTTGAATTCGATGCCACAGCAATACGTACCTGCAAATCATCATCAAGAGCTAATTTATCTAGAATAACTTGTGATGTTTTAGGGTTCATAGCAACACCTACTCTATCCAAAATTTCATAGCTCAGAGAAAACTTTGTAAGCAGATAGAAACTCGTATTTTGATTCCTAGCTACATACGTACGCACTTTAGCATTCTCATCAAAAGCTAACCTATTTAAAATATCAGCTGTGGTGTTGGGATTTACAGCTAAGGCTCGACGCACCTTAACATCACGATCTTCCGACAGTTTATCTAAAACTTTAGTACTCAAACCACTATTAGAAGCTAACTCTTTACGTACCATACTGTCTTCACTTTTCATTAGAGCATACAAGAGTTTACTCTTCCCTATTTTAGGATTCGAAGCTAAACTAATTAAGATTTCTTGATTATTCTCATTGAAAAGTTTCTGAAGAACTTTAGTAGGTGTATTGGGGTTCTGCGCAACAGCAGCACGTAAACGAACCGAAGAAGAATTTGAATAATCAACTAATATTTTAGCTGATAATTTACTATTCAATGCATAGACTGAACGTAAAGTATTTGAGGTTTCACTCGCCGCTAAATTCTTAATATCGTCTTTAGTCAGTGAAGATTGCATTGAAATAGCACTCCTGACTAAACCATTCTCATGGTTTATATATTTTTCAATTACTGTTCGAGATAATGCAGCGTGTGTAGGTTCCTTCGATTTAGCATAACCTAATAAAGGTAATACTAGCAGAGTCATTGTAAAGTAAATTCTTAAATTCATTTTCATTCCTAGTCATTTATATTTAAAGATAAAGCTAAATACTCCATACTCATAGTGTGGCGCAAAGACAATTAATATCTTCAGAATTTTTAATAGGCTAAAGGTATAAAAATATGGATGAAGCACGTAAAAAATTGGTAGGAATCTAAAAATGGTTTGACCGGAAGACATAAACCTATGACGAAAAAGCAATAGTAGCATTATCTTAAGAAACTGCTTATACAATCTGTAATCTAATTGTAAATTACAACACCAAAACAACAGAAGACTAACACAAATTGAGTTTTTGTCTATATTATCATTATCATGTAAAATATATTTTATTATCTTTGAACTAGAAATAAGAAATAGAACTTGTGTTCTGACTAGGATATAACGTGTTTATGACCTAGTTACATTGTAATTAAAGTTAGGGTATTAGATTTTAGGAGTAACAAAAGACTTATGTATATCACATAAATTGTAATATATATAAGTGCTATTTATTTATACAAAACTCCTCAAAAAGTCTTATACCTTTATTATTTTACCCAATTGAATGGCAGCTTCATTCAAGAGGACGCTGGAATATGATTTTACTTGCTACTACCCGTTCTTCTGGTTTATTCCACCAAACTGATAGATAGATTTTTAAGCAGCTAAAATCCCGACACTTATTTATTGATATACAATACATTATTAAAGACTGAAAAACTTATTATATATGCGAAAGTTTACAAGATTATTGACCTGTTTACTGTTGTTAAGTGGTATAGTGGCATGCAAAAACATGACCAATAACACAAACCAACAAACTGAGTCGACAGTCACTTTAAATGAGGCTGATTTGGCATCATTTAGCTTCAATATAGACTTTACGGATAGCACGGATATCAACTTGCACCGCGACGATTACATCACCAAAGAAATAGAATCTACATTAAATAAACTACTACCCTATCTCCGTGAAAAGAGAGGATTGGTTAATGGTAATATTGCGGATATTTACTTTGCTTGTGACTCTGTAAATCATCGCTTCTACGTTCAAAAAGCTTCTATATACCGAATACAAACAAGTACTTCGGAAGAAGAACAAAGCCCTAGACTTGCAACTGCAAGTGGCAATATAGCTTGTGATAATCCTGGTAAATGTACAGCTAGAGAAATTCGTGAAAATATAACTGACATCAACAGTTTGGCCACAATGATTAAAAAAGGATGTGAACAAAATGAAACAGGCCTAGCAAATATAACGCTACTTTATTCCTACAGATAAGTCTTTAACAACAATATTTACTATTGAAAGCTATAACTCAAAAGGTTGTAGCTTTTTTTTGTTTTATCGCATTACTTAAATAACCTTAGGGCTTATCATTGTTGGGGAAATTATCAAAATCATTATATTGACTCGATGAAAACAAAGCAAACCCCACCGAGTTCTTTAGATATACTCAAGCTATTTTTACCAGAAGGCTTATTTAGATTATTGTGATTTTGTAGGTAGTGAATTACTTTCAGGCAGTCTATATCTTTTTCTTGAAGAGAAATTAGATTCACCTTCAGAACTTAAGCACTTGCACTTACATTCAAAAGGTCTTATGAATGAAATTCAGGTCCAAGACTTTCCGATTCGTGGTAAAGCAGTCTACTTAAAGATAAA
>JASLDF010000068.1 GCA_030151635.1 Bacteroides sp.
GCACCTAGAATAAGTACAATACCAATCATCAGTCTTGATGTTAATTGCTCTCCAAAGATAGAGACACCGATAATAACGGCAGTTAGGGGCTCTAATGCCCCCATAATGGCTGTAGCTGTAGAACCTATAATGTTTACAGCTATGGCCATTGTTATTAAAGAGATAATTGTCGGGACAATTGCTAACATAATGGCGTAGCCCCAAGCCGAGGATGTACGGAGCAGTTGTATTTGCTCTCCTTCATTGCCTATTGAGTAAATTAATATGGTCGAAATACAGAAAATTAGCACATAAAAGGTTAGTTTAATAGCAGACATTTTTAGCTCTGCCTTGTTGATTAAGATAATATAGAGGGCATATGTCAGTGAGGATACCATAACTAGAATAACGCCTACTGTACTTAAGGCACTGCCATCACCTCCTTCACAAAGAAGAGCAATACCAGTTAAAGCTAACGTAATAGAGATTAGTGTTACAGCAGAAAGTTTTTCCTTGAAAAAAACAGCCATGAGAATGGCCACCATAATGGGATAGACAAATAGTAGGGTAGAGGCAATGCCTGCATCCATAAAATGGAAACTTGTAAATAGAGTAAGTGATGATGTCGCAAATAGCAAACCTAGTAGCGCAACGATTTTTAGCTCTTTCCTCGAAACTTTAAATGACTCTTTTTTTAAGAATAGCACCATGAATAAAACAAGGGCAGCTAGTCCATATCTGTAAAACAAAACTGAATTTACATTGATTCCTTCTTTGTACAAGTTCAATGCTCCCAATGGGTTTGTACCATAACTAACCGCAGCAATTATGCCACAAATCGTTCCTTTCGCTTTATTGTTCATTTGCTTGAATCCCAACCAGTCAATCTTGTAGTTTTGGGTATTTTTAAGTAGAATACAATCAGTTACTTACCCGTTTTTTAGAATGGGTTTGCAAATGTGCAATTTAATTTTGAATATCTGTCCGATTAGCGTGTTAAAATGTTACTGAATATATTAAAACTAGTGCTGGTAATCGAAACCATATTTTAAGTTTAGTTTTACATAAAAATATGGTATTCAATATCCTTGTAATAAATATTTCCCTATAGACTATTATTCCCATGTAGTCTGAGGAGCTTTAATAACAAAGCCCTTCAAAGAATAAATACGCTTTGAAGGGCTTTTAATATGATATGTGACGGATAAAACTACAAATCAGACTTCTTTAAGAAATTCCAATAGGCATCATTTGTAATAACCTCTACGGTAACTTTTCTATCCCATTGTCTTAAGTCATTGTCGTAATGAGCCGGTATAGCCGAAATTGACATACCTACGCCCCTAGATTTTAGCATCTCTGTAGGCACACCTCTTCTTTCTAACGATTTAACTACTGCAGCAGCTCTACGTCTTGATAATTGAAGATTATATGCCTTATTGCCTTTACTATCCGTAAAACCAGTTACCAGAATACGGTGATCGGTCATGTTATTCAGAGTATTAGCTATTTTATCTAGAATCTCTTCACTTTCTGGTAGCACTCTTGCACTATCGAAGTAGAAAGTTAGATTTTGAAATAATAAAAGAACCTCTTTCTCTTTCTCGATAACTACTTCTCTTTCTATAATTTTCTCGATAGGTACTTCTATTTGTTCAACAACTACTCTTTCAACAAAATCAATGGGTTTTTTATTTTCTCCACCAAATCTGAAAAGGAGTCTTACAACGCCTTGAAGAGCATCAGCCACTTCTTTTTGGCCTTTTACGAACTTGGGCATTCTCAAGTAATTTGCTTGCATTCCCATACCAACTCGATTATTAAACCAAAAGTTAACGCCTACACCAGCAGATATGGCAAGGAGGTTTCTTTTATCTTCACCTTCTTTGTTTTTAACGTTAGTCATAACCCATTCCATCAGGTCGCTATCTACAGTTTGACTACCATCGTAGTCTACCATAAATTCTCTGTGTATGTAGTTAACACCTACTCTAAAGTAAGGGTCAATATATTTAGACTTGAAATAGGGCGATAATCTCCATTGTAATCCCATGGATCCTGTGTAAAACAGTTTCGTTTTTTTCTCAGCATCAATGTTATATACTTTAGTACCTCCTATACCACCAGTAAAATCTAAGTAAAAGTACTTATTCAACTCTCTAGCTAGGTACAAATCTCCACCCCATAAAGCATGTCTTAGTTTTATATCGTAATTATACCCTATAGGTGCTTTTTGAAAATTAGAAAAATATACCCTGTTAAGTTGTTGTAATGTTCCTCCAACACCAATCTCCCAAGCTCTTTTCTTCTTTTGGGGTTCTTGTTGGTAAGTTGCATTATCTATCTTATTATCTTCTGCGTTTGCACTTGAAAAAGAGCTGACAAGTATCAAACAGAATATTATGTATTTAATTTTGTTCATTTTAATCTAGTTTATACTGCTGTTTTTACTCTAAAATTAACGCTTCTGATTTAGTAAATATCATACCTACATTTTGAACAGGCAAGGTATACGTAACTTTTACCTTTTCAGGAGAAGTTTCCATCATATCTAAGTATTTTACCCATAGCGCCTGTTTTGACTCCTGGATATCTGCTGTATTAATAACTGCATTCCAATTTCCTTCGCTATTGCTGCTTGCATCTGTAATTATGGATAATTTGTCAAGCTCAGAATTTGCAGATAACGTAATATTAACAGCCGACTCTGGATAAGCTTCAAAAACACTTAGGCTAAGTGCATAATCATTTTTAATAAATATGCTCTTCGTTTTAAAATCCTTTTGAGTTGGTATCTCTACATTATAATTTATTTGATTTAGATCTTGGCTTATCGTGTACTCTAAGTTACCCTCTTTGTATAGTTCTACCTTTACGACCTCCAAAAATTGCTTATGATTTCCTTGTGGTAAAGTCAGTCCCTTATATATTTCTAAAGTTTTATTAGAATCGGTAAGTTCGATATCTGTTAAGTTAAATTCCTTTCTATTTATTATGTTAATTTCGCTCACATAAGCCAATGACACTTTTAGTTTATAACCTTTATCTTGAACTAAGTTCGTTAACTGTATTTTTGTTTTCGCCTCTTGAATATTGTTGTTCCCCACATGTTTAAACTCAAGAACTTTGTTTAATATAGTTTGGTCTTTTTGTTCATTAATAGGAAAAATAGGTATACTATTTGGTGTGTAATCCGACTTGTAAAAAAACATTTCATATGATTCTTGAGCTCCTTGATATACTTTAGGAACTTCTAGAATATATACAAGTTCATTTTCGGTTGAACCTGGAGATTTCGTGATATAGTTATTTGTATACTCTTTCCTAGTTGTTTGTTTGTTTCCGTGTTGTATTTCTAAATTAAACCTAGCGTCTTTAAGCGTTGTAACCTTAATATAGAAATGCGTAAAACTTTTTTTGCATAGACTACACCCAGTTAAATCTGTAAGGATTTCTATTTTAGCAGGTACCTTAGAAAGTGGTACTAGTTTAAAAGTATACATGGATATGTTTCTCGAAGAAGAATGAGTAATACTAAGTGTTCTTTTAGCCACCCTATCTGGTATTATATCTTCAAAAACGATGACGTAGTTTCCATTTTCATCTTTTCCTATGCTTTTGTGTTGGATATTATCCAGTGTAATGGGGTATTGTTGAAAATCATGATTCTCACTAATATCGTTCTTGTTAATAACAACTTCTATTTTGTATGTTAAAGGTCTATCTGCAAGAGGTATTTCTCCATCTTTATTGTATTTAATATGGAATGGAATGTATTTTATTGCTTCAATAGTTTCATTTGCAAAAATTCTACTTCCCCCTTTGGCTGTTGTAACATTTATATCCAAATTTAGGTCAACCATTTGTCTGGGTACACTTATAGTCTTTATTGTAGTCTCTAGTGTTCCAGCACTAATATTTTTTAGTTTCTCAATAGTTTCTTGATCTAACTTGTCTAGATTCTTGAATTCAATTTTATATTTACTACCGATAGGGGCATTAATAATAATCAGAGAATTATAATCTGTGTTAGTCTTGCCATCTTTATCCAATTTGATTGTGTAATTGCTGATGTTGCTATTTGTAACTGTAGCATTAACATAGTTAGTAAGTATATCTTCACAGTTACATTTTAGTATTTGTTCTAAAAATATAATGTTTTTAGCTTCATCTTTGTCGACACCGTCCTTGTTAATAATATCATTAATTTTCTTCTCCAAATCATCTTTTTGATTCGGATCTTTCATAGCCTGATCCCACCAGTAATTTACAATAACCGATAGCTTGTCATCTACTACACCGTCAATACCATCTTTACCATC